>JBFKEA010000108.1:0-7996 GCA_041619375.1 Spongiibacter sp.
GATGTAGACATTGCCGACCCGCGCCCGTTCGGCAATGCGCGCAGCGCGACCCTGAATGCGGCTGTGAATACCCAGGGTCAGCCCAAAGCCGCTGGCGTGTATGGCCTCCAGCAAGGGCTGACCACCGCCGCGCAACTGCGCGGAGGAGAAGCGAATCAGGTGGACGATTGGCCCGAAAACCTCTTCCCGGATCATTGCCGGATCGTCAACTTCATAGACTCGGGGGGCAAAAAAATGGCCGTGCTGGCAGCTCTCTGGCAGCTCACAGCAATAGAGCAACCGCGCTCTGCCCTGCAGGGAATCGACGTGAGCATTGAGGCGGCCCACAGCCTCGGCATCAATCAGCGGACCGACATCGGTGGCAAGCTCAGCCGGATCGCCGATCTTCAGGCAGGCCATGGCGCCGCTGAGCATGGTGATTAACGCCTCGGCGATATCGTCTTGCACATAGAGCAGGCGCAGCGAGGAGCAGCGCTGACCGGCGCTGTGGAAGCCCGAGCGGATCACATCGTCAGTGACCTGTTCGAGTAGCGCGCTGGAGTCGACGATCATCGCATTCAGACCGCCGGTTTCGGCCACCAGTGCAATGGGCGCGTCTGGCCGCGCGGCGAGCCGCCGATTAAGCCAGCCCGCAGTGGCGCAGGAACCAGTAAACAGCACCGCGCGAATGGCCGCTTCATCGGCCAATACCTCTCCGGCATCCAGGCCAGGGGCCAAAACCAGCTGCACACAGTTCCGGGGCAGCCCCGCCGCAAGCATAACCGTCACCGCCTGTTGCGCGATCAAGGCGGTTTGCGGCGCCGCTTTTGCCACCACCGTATTGCCTGCCGCCAGCGCGGCGGCGATCTGGCCGATAAAAATCGCCAGGGGAAAATTCCACGGACTGATGCATAACACCACGCCGCGCGGCGCGGTCGCGGCGGCATCCTCGCGCAGGCACTGCTGGGCATAGTAGTGGCAAAAATCAATGGCCTCGCGCAGCTCCGCCTGGCTGTCGGCAATACTGCGACCGGCCTCTTTGATGCACAGTAATATCAGCGCATCCCGATGAGCCTGCAGTGCACTGGCGATTTCCCGCAGGATCTGCGCCCGCTCGGTAGCGGCGCGCCCGGCCCAATCGGCAAGGGCCGCCTGGGCTGCGGCGACCTTGGCGCGCATTTGCTCGGGCTTGTGGTGATCCACTGCGCCAACGATTTCCCGCGTGTCGGCGGGGTTGCGCACCCTCATGGCGCCTTGGCGGGTCGACAACAGGCGCGGTAACTGTTGGCCCAGACCGGTCTGCAATGCGCGCAGCGCGCCAATATCACTGAGCGCGACGCCCTGAGAGTTGGCCCGCCCGGCACCGTATAAGTTTGCCGGCAGCGGAATGTCGGGGTGGCGGCTGCAGCGACTGGCGCGCAGCCGTTCTGCCGGATCAGCCAGCAAGCTATCCAGCGAGTAGGCAGGCTGGTGCATGGCATTGACAAAGGAGCTGTTGGCGCCATTTTCCAGCAGTCGCCGCACCAAATACGCCAGCAAATCACGGTAGGCCCCCACCGGAGAGTAGATGCGACAGGGTATCGCCGTTTGCCGCAGCACTTGCTGATAGAGCGCATGCCCCATGCCGTGCAAGCGCTGAAACTCAAAGTCGCGGGCCTCGCCGGCCAGCTCCATGACGGTCGCGACCGTGTAGGCATTGTGGGTGGCAAACTGGGCAAACAAACCGGGGCTCCCCAGCAGGCGTTTCGCACAGGCGATATAGCTGGCATCCGTGGCACTCTTGCGGCTGAACACCGGGTATTCGGCCAGCCCCTCCTGCTGTGCCTGTTTAACTTCACTGTCCCAGTAGGCGCCTTTTACCAGCCGAATATGCAGCGGCCGGCCGCCGCGCTCAGCCAAGTCTGCCGCCCACTCGATCACCGCCGGCGCCCGTTTTTGATAGGCCTGCACAGCAAAGCCCATGCCCTGCCAGCCCTTAGTTTCCGGGTCGAGATAGCAGGCCTCGATTAAGGCCAGGGAGACATCCAGCCGCGCCGACTCCTCGGCATCGACGGTCAGGGGAATATTGGCGCGCCGGGCCAGCCTCGCCAACTGCACAAGGCGCGGCAGCAGCTCGTTGTGCAGCGCGCGGTGATGGGCCAAGTGATAACGCGGATGCAGGGCCGATAACTTGATAGAAATGCCGGGGTTTGCCAGCACATTAACGCTGGCGGCGCGCCGCTCTAGCCCGCTAGCGATGGCCTTGATAGCCCCTTGATAGTGTTGAAAATAACGCTCGGCATCAGCCTGGGTGCGGGCACCCTCGCCGAGCATATCGTAGGAATAACGAAAGCCTCGCGACTCCAGTTTGCGAGCCCTTTTAAGTCCTTGTTCAATGCTATTGGCAAGTACAAATTGACGGCCCATCAGCGTCACAGCCAAGCCGATGCAGCGGCGAATCGACTGGCGTTGCAGCGCAGCGAGCTGGCTGCCAAGCAGGGTCGCCGGCGGCCGGCGATTTAGGCAGTGGCTCGCCCACATCAGGCCGTATAGGGCCAGCTTGATGTCCGGCGAGGCCACCGCGTGCAACTGGCCGCGCCAGTCACCGCGGTGCAATTTGTCGGCAATTAAGGCGTCGGCGGTGGCCGCGTCGGGCACCCTCAGCAGGGCTTCGGCCAGGCTCATCAAGGCGCGGCCGGCCGAGCTGCTCAGCGGCATCGCACTGAGCAGGCTGTTCACATCGCGCCCACGCTGTTGGCGGATCTCCTCAATCCAGCGCCGTGCTTGGCCTTGCGCTTGGCGGCGGCCCTGCTCACCAAGTTCGGCGGCGCTTGCCAGCTGCCTTAGTAGCACCTCTTCGTCGGCGAGATAATCCCGCTGAATCGCCTCGCGCAGTGACTCGGCGTCGCTTGCCCACGGCGGTAGCCACTGCTGGGTCATAGCGCGTACGGCCTGCAAAGTGTCGCTGCGGTCTGTCGCAAAGCTGGCCCTCCGTTTTCACTGAAGTATAGGCCTCGACGGCGAATTATTGTCCTGAGGCTTGACCCTGAAGTTAGCTATAAGCAATAGCCTAGTGTCACTGAATAGCCAGCGGAGAGAACGCCATGTTACCCCCCTTATTTGGCTCGCGCTTTTGCCGCGCGATTGCAGCGGCGGTGCGCGAGGAGCTGCAGCTGGCCAGTCTCGCTGAAGCCAATGGCGAGACAGAACGCGCCTTTGCACACTTGGAAAACGCCCATGTACTGGGCCAGTCGGCCACCTATTGGCATGTTCTCGTCCATATAAAAATGGCCGGCTGGGCAATTCGCCAGGGTGACCGGCGCGAGTTGTTCGCCCAGATCATGCGCAGCGCCGCGGCGCTGATCGTCACGCCGTTTGGCTGGCTTCCCGAGGGCAACCCCGGCGGTGGCAGGGTCAGCGCCTTTGCCACAATGCCGATTCCCGATCGGCTGCAACAAAAAATTTCAGCCGCGCGAGCAGCGCCGCGCACAAGCAAATGAGAACGATTATTGATTTGTCTCTGAGGCTGACGTATTGTGCCAACGCGACTCACAAACACGGCAACTAACGCCGAGAATTCCGGTCAGAGACTGACACTAAAGCTTAAGGGTTTAACAGATCAATGATGAAGGCCGCCCTGATCGCAAGGCTTCTATGTGTGCTTATATTATTCACTGGTGTTTACGCCAGTGCTGATGCGCACCAGATTCATCAGGATAGCAGCAGTCACACTGGCCAGCTGGCCAATGAACCCGACAGCCAGGGCAACAACCTAGACTCGCCCTCCTCCTGCGCCCACTGCTGCCACTGTCATGGCGGCGCCTATACCTTCATTGCCGGCGCTTCCCTGCTGGCGTTCGACAGTCGCTGGCCGCTACCCATCCCCACAACTACGATCGCGCTTGCACAACGCAGTATTGCCCCGGATCTGCGCCCCCCTATCAGCTGATCTGCACTGTCATCGCACTCGCTGCCTTGCGGCGAGATTGATATTGATCAGATAGCTGAGAATCCACTATGTCACACCGTATTTTGCGGCGCATTGGCGCTGCCTGTATTTGCGCCCTTATATTACCCGCCGAGGCCAGCATGGCGCCCTGGCAAGAGCGCTGGCTGACAGCCCTGCGTCAACTTCCCGCCGTGATGGCGGCCGACGCCCAGCGCAGCGCCGATTACTCCCGCAGCCGCGCCCAGCGCCAAGCAGTCTATAACCCGGTATTGAGTGCCGACTACGAACGTGAAGGCCAGCAGCGCAACTTTTCTGTGGGCGTATCGCAAACCCTCGATATTTGGGATCAACGTAAACTTCGACAGCAACAGGCCGCACTGCAGGATCAGCGCGCCGAAAGTCGCTATTTCGATGCCCTGAACACCAGCCTCTACCAGCAACTCAGCAAGCTGCTGCGCCAGCGCAGCTTGCAGCAACAGGCCGCACTCGCCGGCGAGTATGCCCAGCAATTGCGCGAGATGACCAAGCTGCTTAGCCAGCGCCGACGCCAAGGGGATCTCGGTGAGATCGACTGGCAGCTGGCCACCCAGTCGCTGCGCAGCGCCCTCGCCGACAACAGTGAGGTGATTGTGGAGTTGGGGCGGGTCACCGCACAACTCGACGAACAGTTGCCCAACTGGCAGCAGTTACCTGAGCTGCCAGATCACTTTTGGGCGACAGCCTCGCTATACAGTATCGACCGGCACCCTCAGTTAGTCGCCGCCAAACTAGACTGGCGAATTGCCGAGCAGCAAGTGGCCTTGGTGCGAAACAGTAATCGCAGCGAACCGACCGTGGGGCTGAGCGCCGGACAGGCCGGTGACGACGATGTTGTCGGACTGAACCTGTCGCTACCGCTGCAGGTTCGCCGCCGCTACGGTGACGATGTCGCGGCAGCGCGGCAATCGGCCCTGTCGGTAGAAGCCCACTACCGCGACCTGCGCCGCGACTTGCAAGGCAAACGCAATGCTGCTGCCGCCGCGCGGCAAGCGCTGTTAAGCCAGCAGACAATGCCCGCTGAAACCCCACGACCAGCACCGCCAGCGGCCCAGCTCTTGTACAAACAATGGCGGCTAGGTGATGTGAGTACCCTGGATTATCTGCGCAGTCTCGCCCTGTTAAATGAGGGTCAACAGGCGCAACTGAAACTCCAACGCCAGCTACAGCAAGCCCAACTCGAGGAATTGTTTTATTCCGCCCAATTACTCAGTCGCCTCGGCGTTATGTCCACGACCAACACAGGGAGCCAACAACCATGATCACCATGACTTTCCCACAGCCACTCCATATTGGCATGCTTGTATTCATGTTATCGACCTTGCTGGCCGAGCCAGCTGTGGCTGGCGCCGCTCACAGCAATGCCAGCGCCGCAACAACGGTATCGGCCGCCGCTGATGAGGGCCATACCGAAGATGGCCATTCGGAGGGCGATCACCGTAATAGCGAGGGAGATGCGACTCAAGTCGTCGCCCTGACTCAAGGCCAGCAAGCTCTCGCAAACATCCGCGTGACGACGATTCTCCCCGCCGCTATCGACTACGAGATCTATGCCCCGGCAGAGATCACCGTAAATCTCGACCGCAGCTATGTGTTGGCCAGCAGCGCCGAGGCGCTGGTGGTGACGCGCCATGCCGAGCTGGGCCAGCAGGTCGAGGCCGGACAGCCACTGCTGAGCTTGTACAGCGACGCTGCCGCCGAAAGCCAAGGCCGCTACTTGCGACAGTTTGCCGAATGGCAACGGGTGCGGGCGCTTGGTCGCAGCAGCATTGGTGAGCAGCGCTATGTTGCTGCACAAACTGCTTACCGTGTAGCACTGAGTAATCTGCTGTCAATCGGCATGAGCCGCGAGGAAATTAACGCATTGGGCAACGCCCCCGATGCCCTATTGGGCCACTTCACCCTCAAGGCGAAAATCGCCGGCTCGGTGTTGGAAGACAATATCCAACCTGGTGAGCGTGTCGCCGCAGGCCAGACCCTTATGGTGGTCGCCGATGAACGTCGACTATGGGCCGAAGCTCAACTGCCCCCCGGCGCAGATCTAAGCATCGGCCCAGGCACCACTGCGATTTTGCAGCTGGGCGATCGCGAATACCCGGCGAGGATTAGCCAGCGGGTGCACCGTATTGATCCGCGTAGCCGCACGCAGACCTTGCGACTAGAAGTCGAAAACCCTGAGCACCAGCTACACCCCGGCATGTTTACTTCGCTAAAACTGCGCATTCGCAGTAACGGCAAAGTGATGGCCGTGCCCGAAGCGGCGCTGCTGCTCAGTCCAGATGGCGATTGGCAAGTTTATGAGCAGAACGCGGATGGTGGTTTTGTCGCCCGCGAAGTCGACCCCGGCGCCGCGCTGGGTCAGTACCGCGAGGTGCAGGGCCTGGCGCCGGGCAGTCGGGTAGTCGTAAGCGGCGCGTTTTTTGTCGCCTCAGAGGCGTCGAAAAGTGGCTTTGACATCCACAATCATTGAGGGCTTGACCATGTTAATGCGTATTATCGATATTGCCGTGCGCCATCGCCTGCTGGTGATTGGCTCGCTATTACTGCTTAGCGCTACGGCATTTTTCACCCTTCCCAAACTCAATCTTGATGCTTTTCCCGACGTCAGTAATGTCCAGGTGGCGATCAATACCGAGGCCCCGGGCCTGGCGGCTGAAGAGGTCGAGCAGCTGATCAGCTACCCCATCGAAGCCGTTATGTACGCGCTGCCTGATGTCGCCGAAGTCCGGTCGATCTCCAAGACCGGTTTATCCGGGGTGACGGTGGTCTTTGATGAAGGTACCGATATCTATTTTGCTCGGCAGCTGGTGTTTGAGCGCCTGAGAGCCGCCAAGGATCTCATCCCAGAAGGGCTTGGCAGCCCGCAAATGGGCCCCAACACCTCGGGGCTGGGGCAGGTTTTTCAGTATCTATTGGTCGCTGAGCCCGACTCTGGATACGATTCGATGGCGCTGCGTTCACTCAATGACTGGCTGGTAAAATTGCTGCTTATGCCGGTGGACGGTGTTACCGACGTACTGTCCTTTGGCGGCCAAGTAAAGCAGTACCAAGTGCAATTACTCCCCCAGCGTCTAGTGGCCTATAAGCTCGACCAGCAAGAAATTATGAAGGCCATCGCGGTAAGCAACCAAAACGCTGGCGGCTGGTATTTAGAGCGCGGCCCGCAACAATTGATCATTCGCGGCACCGGTTGGCTCAGTGCTGATAAGCAAGGCCTGACGGAGTTGCGGCAAACACCGTTAAAGACGGTAAACGGCGCCGTCGTTAGGTTGGGTGATGTCGCCGAAGTGGCACTGGGCAGCGAGATTCGTCAGGGCGCGGTGACCATGACGCGACGCAACGCCGCCGGCGAAGCCGAATCAATGGGCGAAGTGGTGACGGGCATTGTCTTGAAGCGCCTCGGTGCCAATACCAAGGCAACCATCGATGCGGTTCGCCAGCGCAGCGAAATGATTCAGCGAGCGCTGCCGGATGGCGTCCGTTTTGAACCCTTTTACGACCAATCAGAACTGATTACCAAGGCCGTCAGTACGGTTGTACAAGCACTATTGTTCGCCTTTGCGCTGATCTCGGTCATCCTCGCCTTGTTCTTAATGAATGTGCGCGCCACGGTGCTGGTGTTGATATCGATACCGATAGCGATTGCGATTGCCCTGGTGGTGATGTCGATACTGGGCCTATCGGCAAACCTGATGTCGCTAGGGGGGATTGCAGTGGCCATCGGCATGCTGGTCGACGGCTCGGTGGTGATGGTCGAGAATATCTTCAAACACCTCAGCGCCGCCGATGCCCAGCAGCGCAGTGTCAGCGAGCATATTCGCCGCGCGGCAAAGGAAGTGGCGCGCCCTATTTTCTTTGCGGTATCGATTATCCTGCTGGTATTTATTCCGCTGTTCAGTTTTGAAGGCGTTGAAGCCAAGCTATTTCAACCGATGGCCATCAGCATTATGCTGGCCTTGTTCGCGGCTTTATTGGTCGCGCTGATAGTCGTTCCCGCTCTGGCCGCGGTCCTGTTTCGAGGCGGTCTCAAGACAGCAACCAGCCCTCTGCTTA
>JBFKEA010000109.1:0-7916 GCA_041619375.1 Spongiibacter sp.
CACCAAATGTCTTTGCCAGTGGCCATACCGTTGAGGAAGCGTTTCTTCTGCTCGTCGGTGCCGTATTCCATCAGCGTGGGGCCGAGCAGGAAAATCCCGTTTTGGTTGACCCGCAGCGGCGCCTTGGCAGCGTAGTACTCTTCTTCAAAAATCAGCCACTGCAGCAGGTCGGCTCCACGACCGCCCATTTCTTCGGGCCAGGTAATCATGCCCCAGCGACCTTCGTAGAGCTTGGCCTCCCACTCGCGGTGTTGTTGAAAGCCCTCTTCGGTATCAAAGGTTTTCAGTGGCTCTGCGGGGACATTGGCCTTCAGCCAGGCGCGAACTTCTTCGCGAAAGGCCTGATGTTCTGCGGTGTATTCGAGTTGCATACTTAACTCTCGTGTTGTGCTGTGATGGTGGACAACGCCACCGTGCAATCAAAAATTAGCGTCGCGCTTTTCAACAAAGGCATCTTTCGCCTCTTGAGAATCAGGATCGGCATAGGCCTCTTGGGTAAAGCCCTGCTCCCAGCGATACTTATCTTCCAAATTGCCGTCTTCAATGCCATTCAGGGCTTCTTTGGCCAGTTGCACCATGCGCGGTGACTTGGCGGCAATTTTCTCGGCAATATCGCGGGCCGTCGCCAGCAGCTGGTCGCGGGGCACCACTTTTTCAATGGCCCCCAGGCGATAAGCTTCCTGAGCGTCGATGGCCTCACCCGTGAAGTACATATGACGAACTTTCTGTACCGGGAACATCCGCTGCAGATGCGCGCCGCCACCCATTGCACCGCGATCCACTTCCGGCACCGCAAAAGTAGCGCACTCTGAAGCTACCAGGATATCCGCGGCGCCGCTGATACCAATGCCACCGCCCAATACAAAACCGTGTACCGCGACAATGACCGGTTTCTGATTGCGGTGAATCGCTTTAAAGGTTTCGTAATTACCCTTGTTTACACGGGTGATCATCGCCGGGTTAGCCGCCAGTTCTTTAATGTCCACACCGGCACAAAAACCGCGACCCTCGGCAGCAATGATGATGCACTTCACCTGCTCATTGTTGCCCAGGGCGTAAATTTCATCGGCAATGGCCAACCAGCCGTCGCTGTTAAAAGCATTGACCGGCGGGTGGTTGAATACCAGTTCGGCAATGCCGCTGTCGCTGATATTGCAGCTAAATGGCTTAGTCATGTGAGTTCCCCATTTTTGCGAAGCGCGCTTCGGCCTCGTCAACAATGCCGCGAATCAATGCTTCGCAGCTCAGTAATTCATCGATCACGCCCGCCACTTGTCCCGAGGGCAGCACGCCGTCGTCCGGCTGGCCGTCGACCATGGCTTTTTGAATAATCATTGGCGCATTGGCCGCCATAATGGCCTGGGCCTTGGTCATTTCCCCTTCGCGGGTCATCGCCAGTGCCGAGGTCAGCAGCGAGCTCAGGCTGGCACCGGTAAACTTACGGAACGCCAAGCCATTGCGCAGGGCGATCAGCAGCTTTTTAAGCGGGCTCGCCTGCTCCAATTCGCTAAGGAAGTTATTCAGGATCATCCGCTGCGGAATGCCGTCCAGCGCAGTCGTGCGAATAATGGCCGCTGGGTCTTTACAGCTCAAATAGCGCAACTTGGTCGCCTCGGGCACCGGGCTTTCCTTGGTCAGCAAAAACCGCGTTCCCATGGCGATACCATCGGCGCCAAACGCCATCGCCGCTAGCAGGCCGCGACCGTCTTTAAAACCACCCGCGCCCAATACCGGCACTTTGTCGCCCACCGCATCAACCACCTGCGGCAGCAACAGCGTGGTCGGCACTGCGCCGGTGTGACCGCCGCCTTCGCCGCCCTGCACCGTCACGGCATCGGCGCCCATTTCCACCGCTTTTGCCGCGTGTTTGGGCAGGCCCACGGTGGGCATGCAAACCACGCCGGCCGCCTTCAGCTTGGCAACCATTTCCTTGCCCGGCGAGCGCGAATAGCTCACGGCCTTCACGCCGTGTTTGATCACCAGATCGACAATCTCAGCGGCATTGGGCTGGTACATATGAAAGTTCACCCCGAAGTTGGCGTCGCTGAGCGACTTCACTTCGAGGATATCCGCCTCCATGCGCTCGGGGGGGATGGTCGCCCCAGCGAGAAAGCCAAAGCCACCGGCATTGCCCGTAGCCGCCACCAACTTGGGATCGGCCACCCAGCCCATGGCGGTTTGGATAATTGGGTATTTGCAGCCCAGCAATTCGGTGATGCGAGTGTTGAGTAGCGTCGACATAGATAATTTAGCTCTGCTTAGAATCGACAAAACACCGGCGCGCAATGCGGCCGGTGTTAGTGATGCGCGACCGGTGTTAGGCGCGCACGCCCGGAGGATTGTCCTTGAGCTGCTTGGCACGCAGGTTGTGCGGGTCAATGCGGCGGATAATCTCCAGCTGTTCTTCGGTCGGCGCCGCCGTCGTCGGCACGTTTTCCGGAACATGTACCGGGAAACCGGTGTTTTCCTGCACTTCTTCCACGGTTACCCCGGGGTGCAGGCTGACAATTTGCATTTGACGGTTGGGACCGCGGAAATCGAATACACCCAGATTAGTGTAGACCTGGCGCACGTCGATTTCGTCAAAGCTGTAGCCCTTGGGCAGGCGCTCCGGGTTGTAGCCAATGGTACACACCACATCGCACTCGCCGTCGATAAACACGCGGCTGCTGTGCTGCGGCACCATGTAGCTGTTGGCGTGGCAAATCGAGTTACCGGGGAAGCCGCGCACACCCAACATCTGGATCTTAGGCTTGTTGTAGTCACCGCCGAGGGCCGAAATATTGGCCTGGGCAAAGCGGTCAATCTGTGTGGGGCCACCTGTGAGGTGACGGCGGCCGCTCCAGACATTGTCGAAAATGCGGCTAAAACCCATCCAGGTTTCGGTTTTCGCCTTGAAGTCCGCCGGACGCTTGCCCACCGGGTTGGGCTCTGACAACAACCACGCCTCCGAATCGGTCATCAGGATATCGGTATTGCTGCTCATCATCGCCAGGCTGGCGGCAATGCGCGGCAGTACGCCGATACCGGTAACCAGTACTTCACCGTCGTTATCGTAGGCACTGGCATTGGCACAAATCATCAGCTCGGCCAGGCTGTATTCTGTTGCAGGGGTAGTCATAGCAATGATTCCTCAGACCGATCAGTAAACAGGCAGCGGCAGTTGGCGAATGGCGTCCAGGCCACCCACAGCTTGCTGATATTCCGCTTCGCTGCGGCCCTTGATGTATTTGTCGAAGTAGGCCTCAAAGCCCCCTTCTTTCGCCGAGGCGTTGTACTCTTGGAAGTGCGGCACGTCGAAACCGTAGGCTGGCGCACAAGAGCTAGGGTGAGCACCACCAGCTACCGGGATCACCGCACTGGTCATGGTGCGTTCCCAGAACACATAGCGGGCTTCGTCGCCCTCGGCAAAGTAATCGCTGTCGACCAGCTCTTCGCAGCTGACATAGGTCTTGTCGGCAGCGCGCGCCATCCAGTCGTCCATATACAGATCGGGGCCTTTAATCTGGCAGACGCCGCGACGGTCGGCGCGATCGACATGGATCAGCGCCGCATCGAGTTTCAATGCCGGCATCGCCAACCACTCTTTGTCGTCGTAAGGACTGTCGATCACTTTGATATCGGGGTTGTGGGTGACCACATCGGTACCCAGGCCAATGCGAGTGGGGATATACGGGCAGCCCCAAGCCGCCGCGCGCAGGCCCAGTAGCATCATGCCCTCGTCGATTTCCATGACCTCGATCACGCCGTTCTGGCGGGCCTGGCGGAAATAGGGCTCAAGGGGAATAAAGTCCAGCGACACGAAGGCAAACACCACCTTCTTCACCTTGCCGGCCGCACACAGCATGCCGACATCAGCACCGCCATAGGCAACAATGGTCAGGTCTTTAAGATCGGATTTAAGGATCTCGCGGATCAGCGCCATCGGCTTACGACGCGGACCCCAGCCACCAATCCCGATGGTCATGCCATCGCGTAGCTCGCCAACGAGCTCCTGCAAAGCCATTTCTTTATTCACGTCCACTCCTTAATACAAAGCGAGATTTGCCGCTTAAAACAATCCGCTATACGCACAGATATTACGCATAACATTAGAGATTAAAGCTTACCAACGAAAAAAACCTAAGCTATAAGCCAAACAGATTACGCAAAAACCTATTCAGCCGCATTTTCGGCCTCGACTTTTACAATTCGGCTCATTCGGTAGTCGTGCTTAACAAAATTGACCCCCAGCGAACACTCGGTGCGCAGCACACCGGGCAGGCCGCTGATGCGGCGGTGTAAAAACGCCGCCAGTTCGGCGTGATTCTGCACCAGGGTAATGGCCAGCAAATCGAAGCGGCCGAGCATTTTGCCGACAAAGCCGATCTCCGGCACCGCCGCCAGGCGCTGGGCCAACTCCTCACACTGGGCACTGCGCTCGGCCTCCACCCAAATATAGGCCAGAATCGGGTTGCGCAGGCGAGCGATATTGGTCATCGCGGTGATACTCACCAAGCCCTCGGCCTCCATGCGCTTAATCCGCGCCCGCACCGTGCCCTCGGCAATCCCCAGCTCGGCGGCGATCTTGCGGTTGCTGGTGCGGGCATCGTGGGCGAGACCGTCGAGAATTTTCAAATCCAGCTCATCCAGCTGATTTTTGTGCACGACTTACACCCCGTGCCCGAAGGGCACCCAATTGGATTGGTTTTTTAGCACATCCAAGGCCACTGAAGGCTCCAGCTTGCGCACCCCCGGCACCGCTGCCAGCTTGCCGAGCAGGCGGTTTAAATCCTCCTGATCCCGTGCCACCGCCAGGGTTTCAATATCCAGCGTGCCCACCACCTGACAGACGGAAAACACTTGATCAAAGCCCGCCAAATCTTCGGCAACCTCATCGGCAGCACGGCCCTCGACCTGAATGCCCACCGCCAGCATCATGCTGTAACCAACCGCCTCGTAGTCGGTGACGGCCACCACCCGCAGACTGTCAGCCTCCTCCATGCGGCGCACCCGCGAGCGCACAGTGGCCTCGGTCAGGGCCAGCTCAGCGGCGATGGTCTTGTAGGGCATGCGGCCGTCGCGGCGCAGCAGGGCAACAATGCGAAAATCAATCTCATCCATCGCATTGCCCAGCACCTCGTCAGTGGCGCCCAACAGGCCGTGCTCGCCGCCGGAAATATTCACGCAGCACCGCCAAGCAGCTGCTTGGCCTGCGCCGCCAGCTCGGTTTTCAGCACCTTACCCGAGGCGTTCATCGGCAGCGCTTCGACAAATTCCACATAGAACGGCTGCTTATAGCGGGCCAGTTTGCCGGCGCAGAAGGCTTTCACCGCCTCCGCATCCAGCGCGGCGCCGGGGCGGCGAACAACAAAGGCCATGCCGACTTCCCCCTGCGGCGCCTTGGGCACCCCGATCACTGCCGCCTGCGCCACGCCGTCGAGGCCATAGAGCAACTTCTCCACCTCGGCGGGGTAGACGTTTTCGCCATTCATGATGTACATATCTTTCAGGCGGTCGGTAATGCGCAGATAGCCGCGCTCATCCAGCACCCCGATGTCGCCGGTGCGCAGCCAGCCGTCCTCGGTAATCGCCTCGGCGGTGGCCTCAGGCATATCGAAATAGCCCTGCATGACGTTGTAGCCGCGCAGCCACACCTCACCCTCTTCGCCGGCAGCCCGCGCCTCACCGGTTTGCGGGTCGGCGCACTTCAACTCCACCCCCGGCATCGCCCGGCCGCAGGTGTTGGCGATGGTCTGCGGGTCGTCGTCGGGGCGACAAATGGTCACCACCCCGGTGGACTCGGTGAGTCCATAGGCGGTTACCACGGTTTCAAAACCCAGCTCGCTGCGCATGTCTTCCACCAGCTTTACCGGCACCGTCGCCGCGCCCGTCACTCCCAAGCGCAGGCTGGAAAAATCGTAGTTGCCGCGCTCGGGGTCGGCGAGCAGCATCTCATACAAAGACGGCGCGCCGGGCAGCATACTGATGCGCTCCCGCGCAATGGTTTCCATCACCGCGCGGCGATCAAACTGCGCCATGGGGAAAATCGTACAACCGCTGATCAGCGCCGCCAACCAGCCGGCCTTGTAGCCAAAAGAGTGGAAGAATGGATTGATAATCAGGTAGTTGTCATCCGCGCGCAGCCCCACGGTATCGCTCCAAGTGGCAAATACGCGAATGTTTTGCTCGTGACTGCAAAGCACGCCCTTGGCCTTGCCGGTGGTCCCGGAGGTAAACAGCATATCGGCGCTGTCCTCGGGGCTGATCGAGCGCTCCAAGGCAATAAAGGCGGCGTCATCGGCGGCGGCCGACTTGTCGAGAAAACTTTGCCAGCCCAGCTGCTGGCCCTCGTCAACAGCGCTGTCCAGGCGAATGCTGTGGCGCAGCGACGGCAGCGACTGGTCGGCAATGACCGCGGCGGGCACCGCCCCCTCGAGCTTGGCTACGGTGAGCAGCACTGTCACCCCGGCGCGACGCAAAATGTCGGCCGCCTCCGCGCCCTGCAAACGAGTGTTGAGCGGTACCAGCACCGCGCCCACCGACTGCAAACCCAGTGCGGCAACAATCCACTGGGCGCTGTTTGGCGCCCAGATCGCCACTCGCTCGCCCTTTTCTACGCCGAGCGCCAAAAAAGCGCGCCCGGCCTGACGGCGCAGATCATTGAGTGCGCGATAACTGATATCGCCAGCCTCCTCGCGAACCGCGGTTTTGTCGCCGTATTGCTGGGCGGCCCAGCCGAGTAGGCGCGGCACGGTCAGCGGCGGCAAGGTGCGTTCAGCGAGACTGTCTGCGCGATCTGTTGAAGTCGTAGACGGCGTATTGGACGAAGACATGGCGGTGACCCTGAAAAATCGACAGAAATTTAGAGTCTAGAAGCAGAACCGCATCACAACAAGACTATGCGTAGCAATATCGTCCATTTACTACGCATAACACCGACAACTAATCCCTTCGGATGACATCAGTCCTGCCCCCTGAGTCCTGAAAGGTCACTTAGCGGCCGCCCCTGGGCCTCGGCCACGGCGCGGCAATACAAATGCCCGGCGGCAATATTGATGCCCTCACGCATGCCCTGACTGGCGGCGACCTGCGCCAGCGGCATTTCCGCCAGCCGCTGCACATAGCCCAGGGTGGCGTGGCTGAGCGCCAAACTGGCAGTGCGCGATACCGCGCTGGGCATATTCGCCACGCAGTAGTGCAGCACACCCCGCTCAACAAAGGTGGGCTGCTGATGGGTCGTTGGCCGGCTGGTCTCAAAGCAGCCCCCCTGGTCCACCGCCACATCCACCAGCACCGCGCCCTCGCGCATCAGCGACAGATGCTCACGGCGCAGCAATTGCGGCGCCCGCGCACCGGGCACCAGCGCCGCGCCGATCACCATGTCCACCTGCGGCAATACGTCCTCATGGCGCAGGGTGTCGAGCACCGCCAGCCGCGAGCTGTTAAAACGGCTGACCAGCTGATTGCGACGCTCGAGATTGGGCTCCAGCACGGCAACATTTGCGCCCATGCCCAGCGCCACATCCGCCGCCTGGCCGCCAACCACACCGCCACCAAGCACCAACACGCGCCCCGGCGATAAGTCCGCGACCGATCCCAGCAATACACCGCGACCGCCCTGCGCGGTTTCCAAACAGTGGGCACCGGCCTGCACCGACAAGCGCCCGGCAATTTCACTCATGGGTTTAAGCAGCGGCAGGCGCCCCGCTTCATCGGCGATGGTTTCGTAAGCTATGGCGGTGACACCGCTGGCGAGCAGCGCATCGGTCAGCGCCACATCCGGCGCCAAATGCAGATAGCAGAACAACAACTGGTCGCGGCGCAACAAGGCCAGCTCGCCTGGCTGCGGCTCCTTGACCTTAACCACCAATTCAGCGCAGTCATAGAGCTCGGCCGCACTGTTGACGCACTGGGCACCCGCCTGCATGTAGTCG
>JBFKEA010000110.1:0-7894 GCA_041619375.1 Spongiibacter sp.
GATTGCGCATAATGTATATTATGTTAAATATGATATGTAGCTGATTACGTAGCAACTGCACCGCCGCCCTCGCGGGTTTAACAGCGATTACGCCGCGTTTTCAGCAAGCGATGTATAGAGTTTATTTTTGACTAGCTGACCGCACTAAAGCCGCTGTGGCTAGGTTCTTTACTGCAGTTTTCGAGAGACGCCACGCAATTTGTAGAATGCGCGCCGATAGTCGCGCACAATATCTACAGTGTAGTCGGTAGGATCCCAGCGACGAGCTGACACGCCGGATTTGTATAACCATGAGGCTGCTAACTATTTCCAGGTTCACCCATATTTTCAACTGCAGTTTGGCACGCCTGTGTGGTGTCGCGCTGTTTTTGCTGTCTTCGGGCTCGACGGCCGAACCACTGCGCGTGTCTGTGGCGTCGAACTTTGCCGATACCATGCGCGATCTGATCAATCACTATGTTGCCGCCGGCGGTGCTCGCCCGGAGCTGGTCATTGGCTCGTCTGGCAAGCTTTACGCCCAAATTGTGCAAGGCGCCCCCTTTGATTTGTTTTTTTCTGCCGACGTCGCGCGGCCAAAGGCCTTGGAAGATGCCGGGCTGACTGTTGTTGGCAGTCGGCGCAGTTACGCACTGGGCCAACTAGTACTGTGGCCTGCGGCTGAAAACGCCGAGCCGCAACTGAGGTCATTCCGGTACCGGCGCTTTGCGATCGCCAACCCGCGCCTAGCGCCCTACGGCCGCGCGGCGATGGCCGTGCTGGAGAAGCTAGTTGTGGTGCCCGCTGGTCGCTCGCAACTGGTTTTTGGCGAGAACATCGCGCAGGCCTACCAGTTCGTTTACAGCGGCAACGCCGACGCGGGACTGGTCGCACAGTCGCAAATGCAGCCCGGTGATGATTATTGGATAATACCCTCCGACTGGTATCCCGCCATTGAGCAGCAGGCGGTCATTCTGCAAAACAGCCGCGAACTCGCGGCGGCGAAGGAATTTATGGCATTTATCGATAGCGACGCTGCCGCGGCGGTAATAGTAGCGGCCGGCTACCGCCAGCCCACAGGCCAATGAGTATGAGTACCGCTGCATTTCTGGATGCCGCTGACCTCAACGCCCTGTGGCTGACTATCAAGCTGGCGGGCGTCGTCGTTGCTTTGCTGCTGGTCATATCAACCCCCTTAGCCTGGTGGTTATGTCGAAGCCGGTCGCGCTGGCGTCGGCCAGTGGCTGCGGTGATTACCCTCCCCCTGGTTCTGCCGCCGACCGTTTTGGGGTTTTATTTGCTGTTGGCAATGGGGCCAACTGGGCCGCTGGGGCGGCTTACCACGGCGCTAGGTGTGGATAGTCTGGCTTTTAGCTTTTCCGGCTTGGTCGTCGGTTCATTGTTCTATTCTTTGCCGTTTGTTGTGCAACCACTGCAAAATGCCATGGAGGCCGTGGGTCAGCGGCCGCTCGAAGTAGCGGCAACGCTGCGCGCCGGACCGATAGATCGTTTTTTCACTGTGCTGTTGCCGCTTTGTCGCTCGGGATTGATCAGCGCCGCAGTACTTGGCTTTGCCCATACCTTGGGCGAGTTTGGCGTGGTGCTGATGATTGGCGGCAACATCCCCGGCGAAACCCAGGTGCTCTCGGTGCAGCTCTATGAACACGTAGAGGCTTTAGACTACGACCGCGCCCACCGTTTGGCCGCATTAATGCTGCTGATATCATTCGCCACCATGCTCTTGCTGCAGTGGCTGCGACGCGACGGTCGCAGCCAAAAAGTACTGGGGTTTTAAGCCGTGTCTGAGCATATACACGCCCGATTCTGCCTGCCGTTCAGCAAGAGTGATTTCCAGCTAGATGTCGACCTGCGCCTGCCGCGCCAGGGTGTGACAGCGATATTTGGCCCCTCTGGCTCGGGTAAAACCACCCTGCTCCGCTGTATTGCCGGCCTGCAGCACAGCCCTGTGGGTGAGCTGTACTTTGGCGGCGATTGCTGGCAGCGAGGGCGGCACCGTGTGCCCTGTCACCGTCGCCCCATCGCTTATGTGTTTCAAGAGGCGAGCCTGTTCCCGCATTTAAATGTGGCGCAGAACCTGCGTTACGCCTTGCGGCGTGCGGCAGCCGATGGCCCCTCATTGGCGGAAGTCTGCGAGCTGTTAGCCCTCGATGCCCTTATGGAGCGCCGGCCCGACCGCCTCTCCGGCGGCGAACGTCAGCGTGTCGCCATCGCCCGTGCGCTATTGATTGCCCCGCGGCTGTTGTTGATGGACGAACCGCTATCTGGGCTGGACCCCGCGCGCAAAGCGGAGATCCTGCCGTTTTTAGAACAACTGTGCCGACAGTCAAATATCCCCATTCTTTATGTCAGTCACTCTGTTGACGAAGTGTGTCGATTGGCCGACCACCTAGTGGTGATGAATGACGGACGGGTGATCGATCAGGGGCCGCTGGAGAAAATGTTGATTGATCGCCACCTTAGCAGCGACAGCGACAGCGATGTTTCAGCACTGCTGCGTGCTGAAGTCGAAGAAATTGATACGCAGTGGCAATTGGCGCGCTTGGCCTTCGACGGCGGTCATTTATGGGTGCGCAGCAATGGCGAAAGCATCGGCAGCGAGCTGCGGCTGCGCATTCGTGCTCAGGACATTAGCATCACCCTGTCAGCGCCGAGCGACAGTAGTATTTTGAATATTCTTCCCTCTAGCATCGTGGCTATCTCCGACGAGCCGGGTGGCGCCATGCAGCTGCTCCAGCTTGCCATTGGCAACAGCCATTTATTGGCGCGACTCACCCGCCGCAGTGTTCACCAGCTGGGGCTGCGCGTTGGCATGCCGGTCTACGCCCAGCTCAAATCCGTGGCGATTATTCGCTAGCCTGTGGTGCTTCCCTTGCGTGCAAGGCTCAGCCACGTGATTGGCTATGCCCTCCCCCACAACTCTTAGTTGCAACACTCCGCGAAAAGCAATCAGTATTTTCCGGGGGCTAACTGCAGCTTCATCTTATGCCCATGCCTTCGACCTAGGCATTAGGATGTCTATTCGAATTGCGTTAAGCCAAGCTAGTTAACAGCTTTGGCAAGCCATTGCGCTAAATAACACAGCGGACTTTGCACCATTTGCACCGGCTTAATGTTTAGCGAATATAGGCTGTAAAGAGGACACACTATGACGGTTGGTCCAGAAGACGACTCGCTTACGTTTATGGATGAACCAAAGTTAGAAACGGAAGATCAAGGACATCAGCTCCCTCCCTGGGAGGTTTTAGTTGTGGATGATGAAAAGGACGTACACAGTGTGACTAAGCTTGCGTTGGCTTCATGGCGCTACAAGGGCAGAAAACTTAGTTTTACCCATGCCACCAGCGGTCGTGAGGCGATCAGTATTCTGCGTAAGAAAAATGAATACGCCGTTATATTGCTTGACGTCGTCATGGAGAGTGAGCTCGCCGGCTTAGAGGTTGCCAAGTTTTTGCGTCGGCGACTAAACAATGATCGCACGCAGATTATCTTGCGGACTGGGCACCCCGGCACCATATCTGAACATGAGGCCGCAGAGCATCACGGCTGCAATTTTTATGAACCTAAAAGCTATGTTACTTCAGAGCGCCTGCGGTCGGTCATGGCCTCTGCCTTAGGCGGCTACCACTCATCAGAAATACCTTTGAGCGAGTGTTAAGCGTGGCTTCAGCCCGCCCAGAGAATGAGTTTTCCGCACTACTGAATAGTAGCGCAACGGCTATTTTTGGCATTGATTGCAGTGGCTGTATCACCCGCTGGAGCCTCGGCGCCAAGGCACTTTACGGTTATAGCGATGAGGAAATGCTCGGCGTACATTGGCAGGCGCTAGCCCCGCCAGACAAGCATAGTGAGCTAAATACGCTGTTTGACAAACTAAAGCGAAAGCGCAGCACTCCCATTTACATCACCCAAAGATTGCGTAAAAACGGCGAGGTGTTTGACGCCGAATTTTCAATTTTTCCGATACGCGGCGAAGGCAGCGAAGACATTATTGGCGCGCTGTCCATCACCACAGATATTACCGAGCGACGCGAGAGCGAAGCTAGACTCGCCGAATTTGCCAAGCAGATTGAAACTATTCTCGACACCGTGTTAGACGGCATTATTACGGTCAATCCCAGCGGCATTATCGAGTCGGTTAACCCAGCAGCCGAGCGCATTTTTCAATATCGCGCCCACGAAATTATCGGCTGTAATGTGAATGTGCTCATGCCCGAGCCCTATCACAGTGAACACGACGGTTATCTGCGTAACTACGCCCGTACAGGAAAGGCAAAAATCATCGGTATTGGTCGGGAGGTGAAGGGTCGGCGGAAAAATGGTGAGATCTTTCCTATGTCCCTGGCGGTAGCCGAGCAAATTAGTGGTGACAGCCATGCGTTTGTCGGCGTAGTTGCCGATATTACCGAATCCAAACAGCGCGAGTTAGAACTACAGCAGCAGTACAAACTGGTGCAAGTATCCAATGAAAAACTGACAGCAAGTATCGAAAAGCTTAAGGCGATGCAGGAGCAGCTGGTACAGTCGGAAAAAATGGCGGCACTCGGTGGCTTGGTGGCGGGACTGGCGCACGAAATCAATACGCCAATCGGTATTGGTGTAACGGCATCCTCGCACCTGTCTACCATCTCGGAGTCGCTTACCACCGCCTTAAATGAAAACACCTTGAGACGCTCCGAACTGGATAGCTCTATCGAGGAAATCAGTACCACCTCTGAGCTGATCTTTCGTAATTTGGAGCGTGCCGCCAAACTCATTTCCAGCTTCAAACAGGTGGCGGTGGACCAGTCGAACGAGGAGCTGCGCGAGATCAACGTGGGTGAGTATTTGGAGGAGATCCTCCTCAGCCTGCGCCCCGAACTCAAGAAGTATCACTGCACGGTTGATATATCCGCAGTAGAGCCAGTGCTTATTACGATCAATCCCGGAGCGTTTTACCAGATCGTTAGTAATGTGGTGATCAATGCCTGCCTGCACGGCTATCAGGAAAAAGGCGGGGAAATTCAAATTAATGTCGCACTAAGAAATGGCGCACTGAAAATGACCATTGAAGATCATGGCGTGGGTATACCGGCTGACAAGGTCGGCAAGATTTTTGACCCCTTTTTTACCACGCGCCGCACCAAGGGCGGCACCGGGCTTGGTCTAAACATCGTCTACAATATAGTCACGCAGGCAATGAAGGGCGCGATTAGTGTTGAAAGCTCGCCGCAAAAGGGCTCCTGCTTCTCGATTAGCATTCCCATGCCGACGGCGGACCAAATATCCAGTTGAGTGCTTTTCCGGCATTCGCCGTTTAAGCATAGGGTGAGGTATGGCAAATTTATTGTGGTTGCAAGGGGGGGCATGCTCCGGCAATACCATGTCTTTTCTGAACGCTGAAGCCCCCAGCGTCTGCGATCTGGTGACCGATTTCGGCATTAATATCCTCTGGCACCCCTCACTTGGGCTTGAGCTCGGTGATGCCGTTAAAACCATCTTGCAAGACTGCGTCGAAGGCAGGCTCAAGCTAGACATTTTTGTGTTCGAGGGCACGGTTATTAACGCGCCCAATGGCACCGGCAGCTGGAACCGATTTGCTGGAAAACCGATGAAAGACTGGGTCAATGACCTTGCCGATGTCGCCGATTACGTCGTCGCTGTTGGCGATTGCGCCAGCTGGGGCGGTATACCGGCAATGGCGCCAAACCCGACGGACTCAGAGGGGCTGCAATTTTTAAAAAAACAGCACGGCGGCGCTCTGGGTTTGAACTTCCTCAGCAAGAAAAGACTGCCGGTCATCAATATCCCCGGCTGCCCTGCCCACCCCGACTGGATAAGCCAAATACTGGTGGCGATAGCAACCGGCCGGGCCCAGGATATTGGTCTGGATGAATTGAACCGGCCAAAAACCTTTTTTACCAGCTTCACCCAAACCGGTTGTACGAGAAATATGCATTTCTCTTACAAAGTGGCCGCGACAGAATTCGGACAGCGCAAGGGCTGCTTATTTTATGACTTGGGCTGCCGGGGGCCGATGACCCGCTCATCCTGCAACCGTATTTTATGGAACCGTCAATCGTCGAAAACGCGTGCCGGCATGCCCTGCATCGGCTGTACCGAGCCTGAATTCCCCTTCTTCGACCTCGCGCCGGGCACTGTGTTTAAAAGCCAAACAGTGATGGGGTTTCCCAAGGATTTGCCCAGCGGCTTGAATAAAGCCGGCTATATGAAGCTCACTGCTGCAGCGAAACAAGCCAGTCCCCAGTGGGCTGAGGACGATATTTTTATTATTTAGACAGGAAGCCACTGCCTATGTCGGAGATACAACGCTTAGATATCTCCCCTGTTGGTCGGGTCGAAGGCGATCTTGATGTCAGGGTCGACATCAAAGATGGCGTGGTTGTCGACGCCTGGACGACCGCCGAGCTTTTCCGCGGCTTGGAGGTGATCCTACGCGACAAAGACCCTCAGGCGGGCCTTATAGTCACCCCCCGCGCCTGCGGCATATGCGGTGCATCACACCTTACCTGCGCGGCATGGGCACTGGACACCGCCTGGCAAACTACCGTGCCGCGCAACGCAATTTTGGCGAGGAACCTCGGCCAAATCGCCGAAAGCCTGCAAAGTTTTGTGCGCCACCACTACGGCTTGTTCCAGATCGACTTCACCAATGAAAATTATCGCAAAAACCGCTTTTACAACGAGGCCGTCGATCGCTGGGCGGTGTATCGCGGCCGCCATTACGAAAAAGGTATCTCAATGTCCGGTCGGCCGGTGGAGATCTATGCCTTATTTGGTGGACAGTGGCCGCATTCGAGCTACATGGTGCCGGGCGGCGTAATGTGCGCCCCCTCGCTCAGCGATGTAACCCGGGCGCGGGCGATTCTCGAATATTTCCGGCGCGAATGGCTGGAGCCAATTTGGCTGGGCTGCAGCATGGAGCGCTATGCGCAAATCCGCAGCTACGATGATTTTATGGCTTGGCTAGATGAATCGCCGGCCCACGCAAATTCTGACTTGGGTTTGTATTGGCGTATGGGTAGTGACATCGGCTTGGCATCCTACGGAAAAGGAGTTGAGCGCTATATGAGCTGGGGCTACCTGCCCCATGAAGACCTGTACCAGCATCCGACCGTTGACGGCCGCAGTGCTGCGTTGCGAATGCAAAACGGCATATACGATTTTCCTACCGATAGCTATCTGCCGATGACCGAGGATACCGTCAGAGAAGACACCGCCCGGGCGTGGTACGACGAGGGCGATGGCCCTACTCACCCCTACTCGCGCAATACCCAGCCATCCTATCAAAACGATCTCGATCACGACCGCAAATATTCCTGGAGTACCGCCGTGCTGGACAGTGAGCAGGGGCGACTGGAAACCGGCGGATTAGCGCGAAATTTAGTCGCCAGTAAGGCCGGTCTAGACTTTCAGGTCCACGACCCCCTGTTGCGGGATATGATGAGGTCACTGGGCGGGGCCAGTGTTTTGTTGCGCCACTTTGCGCGCATGCACGATCTCGTCAAACTCTACAACCAAGCGCAGTATTGCCTGCAGGCGTTTCGGCTGGAGGAACCCTGGTATATCAAACCGACCGAGCGCGACGGCCGTGGTTTTGGT
This sequence comes from Spongiibacter sp., assembly GCA_041619375.1. Taxonomy (GTDB): domain Bacteria; phylum Pseudomonadota; class Gammaproteobacteria; order Pseudomonadales; family Spongiibacteraceae; genus Spongiibacter. Next base: position 7,597 of record JBFKEA010000110.1, read on the forward strand.
GCCACCGAGGCCGCGCGCGGCGCCCTTGCCCACTGGATTGAGGTAAAGGGCGGAAAAATCAACAACTACCAAATTGTTGCGCCAACCACCTGGAATATTGGCCCTAGAGATGGCGCTGGCAATCGCGGCCCCTTGGAGCAAGCCTTACTGGGCACACCAATCGCCAATCCCAATGACCCCGTTGAAGTTGGCCATGTCGCCCGCTCTTTCGACTCCTGCATGGTGTGCACTGTTCATGCCCACGATGCCAACACCGGCGCCGAACTCGCCCGCTTCAAAGTCACTTAGCATGAAGTCA
>JBFKEA010000111.1:0-7799 GCA_041619375.1 Spongiibacter sp.
CAATAAAAATGGAATTTCCGTGCGGTACAACCCGACACCCTCGGCACCGCGATCCAGTGACCGCGCGACATCCGCCATCAAACCGGTGTTTACCCACAGCGGCATGCGGTGGCCATCCAGGGTTTCGCTGGGCAAATCGCGCAGCGCTTCCAAGCCCTGACTCAGCGCCTGATCTTCCTCGGAAAGCGCCTTAAAGTGCTCGAATATTTCCGGTGTTGGGTTGTAGTGCACACTGCCGCTGTAACCGTCGACAATCACGCTGGCGTGCTCAATTTGGGTATAGGGCAGATCACTGGCCCCCATCACCGTGGGAATACCCATCGCCCGCGCCAAAATTGCCACATGAGAGTTGCTCGAGCCGCGCACCGACACCATGCCGACCAAGCGGTCGCGGGGCACCTCGCCGAGCATCGACGCTGTCAATTCTTCGCCCACCAAGATCGTATCGGGCGGGTAGTCCATGCTGCGCTCATTGCCGGCCTGCAGATAACCCAGCACACGACGCCCTAAATCTTTGATATCGGTGGCGCGATCCTTGAAATAACTGTCGTCCATCATTTCGAAGGTATTGATATGGCGGCTGACCACCTGCGCCAACGCGCCCTGGGCCCACTCGCCAGCGCGAATCTCTGTAGTAATTTCCGACAACCAGGCGCCGTCGTCTAGAATGCGCAAATACACATCGAACAGTGCCAGCTCCTCGGGCGATAACTGGTCGGTAAGGCGATCGCTTAGTTCGCGGATATCATTGCGCACCGCCTCAAGGGCAAGTTCAAACGCCGCCAACTCCGCCTCGGGGTCTTCACAGCGACGCTTGGGTACCGAGTGCAACTCGGCGCTGGGCACAACCACCACCGCGCGACCAATGGCCACACCCGGTGCACCGGCAATACCCTTAAACAGAGCCGAAGCGGTGACTGAATCCTGCGCAGAAGAAATAGAACCGGTGGCGCGAGCGTGGGCAATTACACCAGCCAGCTGCGCCGACATAGTGACCAGGAAGGCTTCTTCCTCTTCGTCAAAGCGCCTGCTGTCCTTCTGCTGCACGACCAACACACCGAGCACTTCGCGCTGGTGAATAATTGGCGTCCCGAGAAAAGAGTGGTAAGCCTCCTCACCAATCCCCGGCAGCAGTAAAAAATTGGGGTGTTTTTCCGCGTGGTCTAAATTCAGTGGCTCTTCACGGCGCGCCACCTGCCCGACCAAACCTTCGTCGGGGCCCAAGCTAGCCTTGCCGACAAGATCCGGATTCAAACCTTGGTTGGCCATGAAAATAAGCCGACCGTTTTCAGGGTTGCGCAGATAGACCGTGCACACCTCGGTGCCCATCACCTCGGCGACACGTTCGACGATAATCTCCAGCGCCGCCTGCAAACTTCCTGCAGCGTTTACAGCCTGAACAATTCCACGCAGCGCCGATAGCATTAGCTTGAATAACTCCCCTGTACATCCCGCAGCAGCCGCACGTGACGGCCCGCCAATTCCTTCATCGCGCGCCGGTAAACCTCGCGCTTAAACGCCACAACCTGCCCCAGTGGGTACCAATAACTCACCCACTGCCAGTAATCGAATTCGGGCTTGCGGCCACAATTAAAGCGAATATCCGCTTCATCGCCAACCAATTTCAGCAGGAACCACTTTTGCTTCTGGCCGATACACAGCGGCTTATTATCTTTGCGGATCAGCCGCTTTGGCAGCCGGTAGCGCAGCCAGCCGCGGGTGCAGGCGAGTATTTCAACATCCTCCTCGCGCAGGCCAACCTCTTCGTAAAGCTCGCGGTACAAGGCCTGTTCCGGCGTTTCGCCATCACTGATTCCCCCCTGGGGAAACTGCCAGGCACTCTGACCGACTCGGCGCGCCCACAGCACTTGGCCGTGGTCATTGGCAATGACGATGCCAACATTGGGACGAAATCCATCCGAATCAATCACATACTCACCTATTTAACACCTTTTTTATCTGATCTATTGTTCCACAAATTACCTAGGCTGGGAATTCGCGCCTCCACCGCCGCAGCCGGCTGATGCAAAAGCCCGGCCCAGCCGCTATGCTTGCCGCCTTGCTGCGCCCGCGCACTGACATTGGAACGGACATTGGAGCCACAGATGACCCTGGCCATTTTTGATCTCGACAACACACTCATCGCCGGTGACAGCGACCACGCCTGGGGGGAGTTTCTGGTCTCTCGGCAGCTAGTCGACGGCGATGAGTACCGTCGCTGCAACGACGAGTTCTACCGACAGTACCAGCAAGGCGGCTTGGATATCGACGCCTATTTGCGCTTCGCCCTGGCGCCCATTGCCGGCAAGACGCCCGCTGAGCTGGCGCCCTTGCACGCCGATTTTATGGCGAGCTACATCGCACCAATACGACTGAAAAAAGCCGATGCGCTGATAGAAGACCACCGCAAACGCGGACACCGGCTGATGATTATCACCGCCACCAACCGCTTTGTAACCGAGCCGATCGCGCGCGCCATGGGTATTAACACCATGCTAGCCAGCGAGCCGCAATTGCGCGACGGCATCTATACCGGGGCCAGCGAAGACATTCCCTGCTTCCAAGACGGCAAGGTACTGCGTCTGCAGCGCTGGCTACGAGAGAACGGTGAAACCTTAGAGGGCAGCTATTTTTATAGTGATTCTCACAACGACCTGCCGCTGCTGCGCGAAGTCGCAAATCCGGTGGCCGTCGACCCCGACGCCCAGCTGCGCGACGCAGCAGAACGGGCAAACTGGCCAATAATTAGCCTGCGCTAACAAAAACGGCGGCGCAGTGCCCGTCGCTCTGCAGCCGCCGTCGTGTTGGCGAACTAAACTAGCCTTCGCACTGGGCGTCGTAGTCTTCGCCACTCAGTAGGTTATCCAGCTCACTGACATCGCTGGGCTGCAGACGGAAAAACCAACCGTCGCTGTAGGGGTACTCATTCACCGTTTCCGGGCTCTCTTCCAGCGCCTCGTTCACCGCAATAATTTCACCTGAAACCGGCGCATAAATATCCGAGGCCGCCTTGACCGACTCGACGACAGCCGCTTCTTCGCCGGCACCGTATTCGGCACCCACTTCGGGCAGCTCAACAAACACCACATCGCCAAGCGAATCCTGGGCGTGATGGGTAATACCCACCGTGACGGTACCGTCTTCTTCGAGGCGTGCCCACTCGTGGCTGCTGGCATACTTCAGTTCGCTGGGGGTGTTGCTCATGGAGCGCTCCTGACTGATAAAAGGTGAATTGCAGCGCATTTTACCGCCGCTGCCGCCAAATACAAAGACTTCAACGACCGCGGCTGGCGCGAATACTTAACACCACCGGCAACAAGCCGGCCAGCACCAGAGTCAGCGCCGGCAGTGCCGCCAACTGCCACTGCCCCTCGGCCGTCATTTCAAAAATACGCACGGCCAGAGTGTCCCAGCCAAAGGGCCGCAACAGCAGGGTGGCCGGCATCTCCTTCATCACATCGACAAACACCAACACCAGCGCCGTCAGCACTCCCGGCCGCAACAAGGGCAAATAGACCTCTCGCAGCACTCGCCAATTGCCCGCCCCGAGGGTGCGCGCCACCTCCGGCAGGCTCGGCCTAACCCGCTCCAGCGCTGACTCGAGGGGGCCGCTGGCCACCGCCAGAAAGCGAATCCAATAGGCCGCTAGCAAAGTCAGCACCGAGCCCATTAACAGGGGCCTAGGCACCAAGCCCAACCAACTTTGCAGGGGCGCCAGCAACTGCTGATCCAGCCAACTGAACGACAACATAATGCCCACCGCCAACACCGAGCCCGGCAAGGCGTAGCCGAGCTGGGCGGTAGCGAAAACATTGCCCCAGCGGCCGCGGCTAAAGCGCCGACAAAAGGCCAGTAACAGCGCCAGCCCCACGGTCAAGCCAGCGGCGATGCCGGCCAGCCACAGTGAGTGCAGCAACAGATCGAAGAAGCGCTTATTGAGCTGGCTGTCACCGGCGGCGATCGCCCAGCTGATCAACTGCAGCATCGGCAGTACAAAAGCCATGGCCAGCACCAGGCTGCAAAACAACGTCACCGCCGCCGCCAGCGGCCCAGACAGACGATAGCGCTGCAGGTGCTGTAGCTTTGCGCCCTGCACGAATTGACTGCGACCACGGGAGTGGCGCTCGGCGAAAAGAGTCAGTGCAACAAACAGCAGCAACAGCGAGGCCAGCTGAGCCGCCGCCTGCAAACTGAAAAAACCAAACCAAGATTTATAGATTGCCGTGGTAAAGGTGTCGTAATTGAACACCGCCACCGTACCGAAATCCGCCAGCGTCTCCATCAGCGCAAGGCCGACACCCGCGGCAATCGCCGGTCTCGCCATGGGCAGCGCCACCCGGAAAAAACTTTGCCGAGCACTGCAGCCCAATACCCTTGCCACCTCGAGCGTCTCGCTGCTCTGTGACAAAAATGCACTGCGCGCCAGCATATATACATAGGGGTATAGAACCAGCGAAAACACCACGATGACGCTGGCCTCATTGCGCACATCGACACCCCAGCTCGAGCCGAGCAAGCCGCGCAAAAAACCCTGCAACGGGCCGCCAAAATCAAACACGCCCAGCACCACAAATGCCATAACATAGGCCGGCACCGCCAGCGGCAACATCAGCAGCCACTCAAAAGCCGCGCGCCCCGGAAACTCGCACATCACCGTGCACCAGGCCAGGCTGACCCCCAGCAGCGACACCAGTAGCCCAACCCCGAGCATCAGCGTCACCGTATTGGCGATAAGCCCGGGCAGTTGGGTACTGGCCAGATGCTGCCAAATTTCGACTTCCGGGTTCAGCCAACTACCGACCAACACCAGCACCGGCGCCAGCACTGCGGCCACCAGCAGGAGTCCCGCAGCACGCAAGCCAAGCAGCGGCGTGGACAACCAGCGCCGCGCACTAACTGCCGGCGACACTTAGCGGTATCCCGCCCGGTCCATCATACGAATCGCCTCGGCCTGTCGCCGGCCCGCCTCAACCACTGGCACCTGGTCGGCGGCAAAGTTGCCCCAGTGTTGCAGCAGTGCAGAGGGCGGCGTCTGCGGATTTACCGGAAACTCCTGATTGAGCTCTGCAAAGGCCTGCTGAGCCGCCGGTGCCGACAACCACTCCAGCAGCTGTAGCGCTAATTCCGGCTGCTTACTCGCCGCCGTCACCCCGGCGCCAGAGATATTCACGTGCACGCCGCGATTCAACGGTGCCGGGCCACTCTGGTTGGCCCAAAACAGCGCCACCGGCAAGCTGGGGTCCTCGGCCTTCATGCGCGCCAGATAATAAGAATTCACCACACCGACGTCGCACTGCCCAGCCGCAATGGCCTCGATCACTTTATTGTCACTGGAAAACGGCGGCACCGCGAGATTATCAACCCAGCCGCGCACCACCTGCTCGGCGCGCTCGGCGCCATTGGCACTGATCATGGTCGCCACCAGCGACTGGTTGTAGACCTTCTTGGCGGTGCGCAAACACAGCCGACCCGACCAGCTGTCGTCCGCCAATTGTTCGTAGCTACTCAATGCCGCTGGGTCGACGCGATCGCTGGAATACACGATGGTGCGCGCGCGAATTGACAAGCCCACCCAGCGCGACTGGGGGTCGCGCAGCGACGCCGGCACATTTTGCTGCAACTGCGCAGAGCTCTGCTCGGCCAGCAAGCCCAGCTCCGCCGCCTGCCAGAGATTGCCGACGTCCACCGTTACCAGTACATCGGCCGGAGAGTTGCCCCCCTCTGCGCGCAAACGTGCCAGCAATGGGCCGGCGGAGTCAGTGACGTAGCGGATTTGCACGCCGGTATCCGCGGTAAATTGATCGAATATCGGCTTGATGAGCTGCTCGATGCGCGAACTGTAAACCACCAGCTGCGGCCCGGCAGGGGCCTCGCTGCGACCACAGGCAGCCAGAGCAGATAGCAGACTTAAAACGAGCAGCAGACGAAACTTCATTGCAGGGGATACCTTAAAGGTCGAAGCGACAGACGAAAAAGAGCAACAATGATAATTATTATCATTTGTGTACTCAAGCACTGTTTTGCTTCGCCGCCCGCGCCCGCTGCGCCGGGCGCCATTCAGCGGCGCGACAAGCCCATTGCCCGGGCAATGATTTGTCGTTTCAGCGGTGTTGCACGGTCCAGCCAGCTCATGCCGGCATTGCGCAACAGGCGCAGTGGCAAGGCCTGACTCTCGAATAAATTCTGAAAGCCCTCCATCGCCGCCATCATTGCCAAATTTTCGCCCTTACGGCGACGCTGATAGCGCGACAGCAGCAACTCGTCACTCAGTGGCAGACCCCGCGACAGCCCCCGCTGACACTCTTGCGCCAACACCTGGGCATCGGCAAAGCCGAGATTAATCCCCTGCCCCGCCAGCGGATGAATGGTGTGCGCCGCATCGCCCAGCAGCACAACTCCCTGCTGGTAGTAACGCTGCGCATGGCGCTGGCGCAACGGAAAACGCACTCGGCGACTACAGGCGACAACAGCGCCCAGACGGTGTTCGAAATGGCGCGCCAGCGCCACACAAAACTCCTCGTCATCCATTGCCATCAAGGCATCAGCCAGGTCCGGCTGCGCCGACCAGACGATTGAACTGAAGTGCTGGCCACCATCACTGGCGGGCAGGGGAAGAAAGGCCAGCGGCCCCTCGGGAAGAAAGCGCTGCCAGGCCGTCGCACAGTGGGGCTGCGCCGTTTCCACGGTGCACACAATCGCGTGGTGATGATAGTCCCACTCCCGGGTGCGAAACCCCACCCAATCGCGCAAGCGCGAATTGGCGCCATCGGCGGCAACAATTAACGGTGCCCGCAACTGCCGGCCATCGCCGAGCTGCAGCTGCCCGCTGTCGCCACTGCGTGTCCAGCCATCCACCGGCGTACCGAACAGCAGGCGCACCGAGGTGTCGCGTAGGCGCTGCAGCAAGGCGGCGGTAATCAGTCGGTTTTCAACAATATGGCCCAGCACTGGCTCGCCAATTTCATCGGCAGAGAAATGGATCTCGCCGGTGCCCTCGGCATCCCATACGGTCATCTCGCGGTAGCCGCAAACGCGCCGCTGCACAATTTCCGGCCACGCCCCGAGGCTCTCTAAAAAGCGGCGGGAGGCCTCAGTCAAGGCGCTCACCCGGGCGTCGTAATCCAGCACCGTTTCCTCTAATGGCGGCCAGCCTTGACGCTCGGGCTGGACGTCCAGCAGTGCGATCTTTAGGGGCTGGTCAGCCATCGCCAGCGCAAAGGCCGCCCCCGCCATACCGGCACCGACAATAATGAGGTCAAAATCTTCTAGGCTCTCGGTCACAGCGGCAACTCCATATCGCGCCCCTTAATCACGCCGGCGGCACGGGCAGTAAAACGGGACTTTAAGGGCGCGCTGGTATCGAGCATTAGCAAGCCCATATTGCGCGCCAAACTCAACAGCGGCTGGCGATTGCTAAACAGCCTGGTCAGCCGGTCGGAGAACAGCGTCGTCAAGCGCTGATCGGTATTCTGACCGCGCAAATACGCCTGCAGAACGGCAAAGTCACCCGGCTCCGCCCCCTGGCGATGCGCCTCGGCCACTCTCTGGGCAAGGGCATCGGCATCGCGCAGCGCCAGATTAAAGCCCTGGCCGGCAACCGGATGCAGCGAATGCGCGGCATTGCCCATCACCACAACATGGCGACGCACCTGCTCTTGCGCAAAGCTCAAGCGCAGTGGAAAGGCCGCCCGCTGGCCAACTTTTTGCAGACGTCCCAAGCGGTAGCCAAACTGCTCCTGCAAGCGCGTTAAAAACACCTCATCGCTCCACGCCATCGCCTGTTCGGCGTCGTCTTCGGG
>JBFKEA010000112.1:0-7745 GCA_041619375.1 Spongiibacter sp.
CCTGCCAGCGCTGGCCATCGTCGTGTAATTGCATGGCTTGGCAATGATTGATGAGGTCGATAGCCGGGTGGTCGCAGCGTTCACGGCACACTGCAGGCGGCGATAGCCAGCCCGCCTGTGGGTAAAAAATGCCCGGCCGGTCGAGGCTGATACCGCTGATTGCCGAGGCTTGCTGCGGGGAAACGAAGTCGATCCAGTTTTGGTCACCGAGCTGGGCCTGCAATCGCTCGAACAACAGCTGTTCCTTGCGGTTGTTGGCTAACTGCAGCACGCCGCAGAATTCGCCGTGTGGCGCAAGCCCAGTACCGGCGTTGCGGTAGTGGTGAAGGGCATAAAGGAAGCTGCTGAGCGTAAATAGATTCAGCGCGCCCGGCTCGGGGGACAGCTTGGTGTATAGCACGCCTTGGGGGTTGCCGGATGCCGCAGCGGCGATGTTCCCAGCGCGCTCAATTAGCGTGACGTGAAGGCCGCGCTCGGCCAATGCTCGGGCGCTACTGCAACCGGCCAGCCCGGCGCCGATCACAATGGCGGTTTTCAGCGGCCGTCGCGCCGCGGGCTGGTGCCAGGGCAGGTCGTCAGTAGGCAGCCCTTCTGGAGCTGGGGCAAGGGCATCGCTTGGGCTAGGGATCGCATCAAAGTGTCCGGCGAGCATATCGCGTTTGCGGCCAAAACCTTTCACCTTGTTGACGATAAAGCCGCGTTCGCGCAGCCCGCGTTTGACGGTGCCGGCGGCGGTGAAGGTGGCAAAACTGGTGCCGGGGTGACTGAGGCGTGCCATCGCATCAAACAGCTGGGGTTGCCACATTCCGGGGTTACTGGCCGGTGCAAAACCGTCTAAAAACCAGCCGTCGACCGGGCCATTGCCAGCTTGGCCACTGGCGTTTGCTAAAACGCAGTCGAGCAGCTGCGGCAGGGTGTCGGCGATATCGCCGAGCAACAAATCCAGGCAGACTTGTGATGCCTGTATTAGTCTGCGGTGCTGACCCGGTATCAGCGCTGGATAATTGTCCTGTAGAATCTTTGCCAATTCGCTGAGTTCGGGCCATGTGGCCAAGGCGCGACGAAGGTCGGCGGCTTGCAAAGGGTGTTTTTCGCAGGAAATATAGTGCAGGGTCCAACTGCGGGGCGCGCAGCGGCGCCACAGCTGCCAAGCCAGCAGGAAATTCAAACCGGTGCCAAAACCCGTTTCACACAGGGTAAAGCGGCCATGGGTGTTGGGGTCAAGCTGCTGCCAGCGCTGGGCGAGTTTGTTGTGCTCGAGAAACACATAGCGGCTTTCGGCCAGACCATCATCGCGGGAAAAATACACGTCGCCGTAGTCGCTGGCGCTAGGCACGCCCTCCTGCCATTGCAGTTGGGCGCAGTCGAGATGATAAGGATTATTGCGGTCGTCCACGGTGAGGCCTGCAAAAAGCTACGGGAAAGGCGGGGCGTATTGTAACAGTGAAAGCCATATATTCTGTAATGCTACAGAGCGTGTTCGTTGCGATATTGGGCGCGTTGGCGGTAACGGCGCAGGCTGCTGCGGTGGATGCTCAGGCGCGCAGTATCAGTTTGGCCCTGGCTACTGAGCCACCGACTCTGCACTCTGCGCGTGCAACCGATACCATTGCCAGTTTTGTGCTGGCTCATATCATGGAGGGGCTGTTGCGCTATGACGCCAGTGGTGAGTTACAGGGTGGCGTCGCAGAGCGCTGGCAGCTCAGCGAGCAGGGCGCGCGCTTTTGGCTGCGCGACGGCGCGCGTTGGAGCGATGGTCGAGCGGTAACCGCGGACGATTTTGTGTTCGCCTGGCAGTATGCACTGCGCCCGGATACCGCCTCGCAGTACGCTTTTATTTTTTACCCCATCAAGAATGCTCAGCTGGTCAACGAGGGCAAACTGCCACCCACTGCGCTTGGGGTTAAAGCCGTGTCAGCGCGGGAGCTTGTCGTCGAGTTCGAGCAGCCCTGTCCGTATTTTCTCAGTCTTACCGCGTTTATGAGTTATATGCCGTTGCGGCGCGATGCAGTAGAGCAGTGGGGGCGGCGCTATGCCGCTGACGCCGATACCTTGTTGTTCAACGGCCCGTTTGTGCTGGATAAATGGGTGCACGGCGCCGAGCTGTTGTTGCGGAAAAACTCCCGTTACTGGGATGCGGCGTCACTGCGCATTGAGCAGATTCATATGCCATATATCACCGCAGACCCCGGTGCTCAGTTCAATTTATTTCGCGATGGCCAAATTGCTCTGGCCAACCTCGATACCGGTTTGCTCGACGAGGCGGTAAAGCGCGGTTACGAAATACGCCACTTTCACAGCGGCTCGCTGTTTTTTCTCGAATTCAATTTTCGCCCGGGCCGAATTACCGCCAATCGGAGTTTTCGCAAGGCGGTGCAATATGTGCTTAACCCCGATGCCCTCGTTAACAAAATTATTGGCTTGCCGGGGGTGCTGCCGGCGTATTCGCTGTTTCCAGTGACGGTGCGCGGACACCAGAAGCCATTTCGCGAGGAGTATCCGGCGCTGCGTATTGAGCAGAACTTGAGCGTCGCGCGCCGCTATTTGGAGCGCGCGCGGCGGGAGCTGGGGCTGGAGACTTTTCCGCCGTTAATGCTGTTGGCCGGTGACAGCCCGCGGGCCTTGCAGGAGGCCGAATACTACCAGTATCTATTTAAGCGCGGACTCGGTTTGGACTTGCGTATCGATCAGCAAGTGTTCAAACAGCGCTTGGAAAAAATGCGCCGCGGCGACTTTGATATCGCCGCGGCTGCCTGGGGGCCTGATTATGACGATATTATGACCTTTGCCGATCTCTTCGCTTCCTGGAATGATAATAATCGAGGCCGCTACAACAACCCGGAGTACGATCGTCTGGTGAAGCTGGCGCAGCGCAGCGGCGATCCGCTGCGGCGCTTCTCGGCAATGGCGCGACTGCAGGACCTAGTCGCCGACGATGTGCCGATTTTACCCACCTACGAGAACGCCATGCTCTATGTTCAGCATCCCAAGCTTAAAGGCGTGCGGCGTTCAGTGTTCGGTGGCGACCCCAATTTTCGCGATGCCTGGATTGAGCCTTAAGCAATGCTGAGTTTTATTGTTCGCCGGCTGTTGTCGGGAGTATTGACGATATGGTTTATCGCCACCGCGACTTTCTTTGCCATGCACGCGGTGCCCGGTGACCCACTGACCCAGGACAAGGCCATGTCGCCGGCGGTGCGCGCGCAGCTAGAGGCCCGCTACGGGCTGGACAAGCCCTTGGGCGAGCAGTACCAGTTATTTCTCGGCAATATGCTGCGCGGTGACTTTGGTATTTCTTTCACTCAGGAAAATCGTCGGGTCAACGATATTATTCGCGAGCATTTCCCGGTGTCGGCGGTACTGGGGTTGGCGGCGCTGGCTATTGCGCTGGTTGGCGGCGTGGCGGCCGGCAGCGTGGCGGCGCATTTTCGCAATCGCTGGCCGGATAGGGTGGTGATGTTCGCCGTCATCGCCGCGATTTCGGTGCCCGGCTTCGTAATTGCCGGATTGGCGCAGATGGTGATTGTGCAGCTTAATCAGCTGGCTGGCACCACGCTGCTGCCGGTGGCGGGCTGGGGGAGCGCCAGCCATATATGGGTGCCGGCGCTGGTGTTGGGCTTGGGCACGATGGCCTATCTGAGCCGCCTCGGTCGGGCGTCAATGCTTGAGGTGCTCAGCAGTGACTACATTCTGGCGGCGCGCTCGCGAGGCATCAGCGGTGGCCGCCTGTTTTGGCGTCACCAGCTGCGCAATGCCGTGTTGCCGGTAGTCACTGAATTGGGGCCGTCGATCGCGGCGGTGACCACGGGCGGTTTTGTGGTAGAGCTGATTTTTGCCATTCCCGGTTTGGGTCGCTACTTCGTTCAGGCGGTGCAGCAGCTGGATTATACGGTGATTATGGGTACCACGGTGTTTTACGGCGCCTTTTTGGTGCTGGTAGTGGTGCTGGTGGATATCAGTTATGGCTTGATCGATCCGCGTATTCGCCTGACACGGGGGCGCGGCTGATGGCGATACCGGTATTTCGTTTTGCCCCTTGGCAGCCACCGGAGCCAGTGCAGGCCAGCGTGCAACAGCCGTCAGCGCAGTGGCGGCCCAGTTTGTCGTTGATTGCGGCGGGCACGGTGGCGCTGGCGATGCTGCTGTTGGTGGCGCTGGGGCCATTGCTGTGGCAGCAAGACCCCAGTCAGCAATGGCTGTCGCAAATCTCGCGGGGGCCGACGCCGGCGCTGGCCGCACGGGTGGTAGACGGCGAGCGTGCGGCGCGGTTGCCGATATCGCCGGCTCGGCGCTTGGAAGTGCTAGAGAGTAATACCGAGCGGGTGCAGCTGCGTTGGCCGGCGCCCAGTGGTGTTACGCGCTACCGCCTGTACCGCGCTGATGCCCGCCAGCCCGGGCGCGGCCTGCCGCTGTGGCAGGGCCGCGAGCTCAGCTATGAAGATCGCCTGCAATTGCGTCGCAAGTTGTATCGCTACACCCTGGTAGACGCGGATAGCGGCTTGTTGTTGTTTGCCACCGAGACCCGCCCAGAGCCGGCTATTTCGGTGTTTGAGGCGCAATTGCAAGGCTTGCTGGCAGTCGCTGATGGCCCGCACCCGAACTATGTTATGTTGCCAGCGCACCCGCTGGGTACCGATGCGCTGGGTCGCGATTTACTGGCCCGGCTCATGGCGGGAGGGCGCAGCTCGCTTTTTGTCGGTATTGTTGCGCCGCTTTTGTTTATCGGTTTTGGCAGCCTGTTCGGCGGTCTGGCAGGTTATATCGGTGGCGGCTTCGACCAGTTCGCCATGCGACTTGCTGACTTTGTCGTGGCGCTGCCATTCCTGCTATTTATGATTTTGCTGCGTATTGTGTTTGGCATCGGCCCGGGAGAAAACGGCATTATGCCGTTGATTGTGGCTATGTTACTGCTCAGTTGGCCAAGCAGTGCAAGGTTGATTCGCGGTCAGGTGTTGGCGCTGCGCAGCCAGCCTTTTATCGATTCAGCGCGCCTTTCTGGCGTGGGTACACCGCGTATTTTGTGGCGGCATATTTTGCCCAATGTGCTGCCAATCTTGCTGGTGGCAGTTAGCTTTGCCATTCCCCAGGCGATTTTTACCGAGGCCTTCCTGTCGTTTATCGGCATGGGTGTGTCGCCGCCGAGCACGTCTTGGGGGGCGATGTGCAATGACGGTATCAAGACCTTATTGTCGCAGCCGCGGCAGTTATTGTGGCCAGCCGCCATGATTAGTATTGCGGTGCTGGCTTTCAATATTCTCGGTGACGGCCTGCGCGACCTGACGGATCGGCGCGGCGGAGGACAGGGACATTGAATCTGTTGGAGGTTGATCAGCTGCGCTTGGATATCGCCGGTGTGCCGGCATTGCGCGATGTATCCTTTAGCTTGCGCGACGGCGAGTGCCGGGCGCTGGTGGGAGAATCAGGCAGCGGTAAGTCGCTGACCGCGATGTGCCTGCTGGGCTTGGCTCCGGCCAATGCAGTGTTGGCCGCCCGCCGCCTGAGCCTGGCAGGAGAAGCGTTGCCACCACAGGGGCGGCGTGACTGGCGGTTGTGGCGGGGGCGGCGTATTGCCATGATTTTTCAAAACCCGATGACGGCGCTCAACCCGACGCAGAGTATCGGGGCGCAACTCAGTGAGTCTTTTTGCCTGCATCGCCAGCTCCGTAAACGCGATGCCCGCCACGCGGCAATTGCGCTGCTCGAGCGTTTGTCGATTCCCCGCGCCGAGCAGCGTATGCGTCAGTACCCCTTTGAGTTCTCCGGAGGCATGTTGCAGCGGGTTATGATCGCCCTGGCGGTAGCCTGCCGGCCGCAGTTGCTGATTGCCGATGAGCCGACCACGGCCCTAGATGTGACCGTGCAGGCGGAGGTGTTGGCGCTGCTGGCAGAATTACAGCGCGAGCAGGGCACCAGCCTACTGTTCATCAGTCATGATCTGGGCGTGGTCGCACGTATTGCCGACTCGGTGTCGGTGATGTACGCCGGCGAAACCGTGGAATCCGCCAGCTGTGAGGCACTGTTTCGGGCTGCGGCCCACCCGTATACCGAGGCGCTGCGCGCGGCGGTGCCGCGATTGCACAGCACTGAAATAATGCGGGCGATACCCGGCAGTCCGCCAGACCTGCGCCAGCCGCTGCACGGTTGCGCCTTTGCGCCGCGTTGCGGGCAGCGCATGGCGATATGTGAGGAGGCGCCGCCGCTGTTGGCGGCGGCAGAGGGTGCCATCGCGCGCTGTTGGCGCTGGCACCCTGAACACCCCTTGCAGTGGAGAAAGGCACCGTGAGTGATTCGCTGTTGCGTCTCAGTTCGCTGAGCTGCCATTTTTCACACGGCCGAGAACAATTGGCGGCGGTAGACGGCGTGAGCCTCGAGCTGGCAGCCGGTGAGGTGTTGGGACTGGTGGGGGAGAGCGGCTCGGGAAAGTCGACCTTGGGCCGGCTGATTGCCGGTTTGGAAACGCCGTCTAGTGGTGAGATTGTCTTTGCGGGTCAGCGTCTGCCGCCGCGTCGCAGCGCACGCGCACTGCGCGCTCAGGCGGGGCAGTTGCAGATGATTTTTCAGGACAGTTACGCCAGTCTCAATCCGCGGATGACCATCGCAGCGAGCCTTGCTGAGCCCTTGCAAGCACTGGGCCTTAGCGGCGCTGAAGTGCGCGCTAAGGTGCAAACTTGGCTGCAGCGGGCGGGCTTGGGCGAGGCGTTTGCAGAGCGCTACCCCCATCAGTTGTCGGGTGGTCAGCGCCAGCGCGTAGGGGTTGCACGCGCGTTTATAAGCGAGCCGAAATTAGTCATTTGCGACGAGGCGGTATCGGCTTTGGATGTGTCGGTGCAGGCGCAAATAATACAGCTGCTGCGCGACATACAGCGAGATAGCGCAACGGCGATGATCTTTATCACCCATGATCTGGCCGTCCTCGGCAGTTTGGCAGACCGTATCGCGGTGATGTACCTCGGTGAGTTGCTGGAGCTGGCACCGTGTCGTCAGTTACTGGAGCGGCCACTACACCCCTACACTCGGCAATTGCTTGCCGCGCACCCCGAGCCGGAACTGGGGGCGCCTCTGGCACTGGCGACTCGCGGTCAGAGCTCGGAATTGCCATTGGCGCTGAGCAGCGACGTCGGTTGCCGTTTTGCGGGGCGCTGTCCGTATGTGCAGCCGGCTTGCCGGCGGCAGCCGCCCTGGTTGCAAGCCAGTCAAAGCGCTGATGCCTTAGTGGCCTGCCACCGTCTAGCGTGGATTGAAGGGGGCGCGAAAGACTGACGCTGGCACTGTTGTAGGGCTTGCATTAGCATGCGAGTCCTCGATTAAAGATGTATTGGAACGGCTTACAATGAATGTGGATATTGAAATACCAGCGCTGATGGTTTTGGCATCGTCGCTGTTTAAGGCGTGCATCATCGATGCTCAGCGCAGCGAGGCTAAACGTTATTTTCGCGTGCTGGAAGAAGGCAAGGCGGTATTGCTCAACAATCTTAAAATGGAAGACGGCTCACAGCTGCGCGTCAGCTTGGATATGAATTGCACAGAATTTCGCGGCCAGCTCAATTTCAGTAGTTTTCGCAATCAGCTATTGATGCTGATCGACAGCTACGCCAGGTTTCTTGAGGCGGGAGCCGCGCCGCGCGTGCTGAGCGACGAAGAGGGGACTGAACACGTCATTCTGGTGCCGGCCATCAGTTCGGCCAAGGGCGATACAAATGCGTTGTTGATGTCTGTCGACCAGCGTCAGCCGGGGAATTTGCGGC
>JBFKEA010000113.1:0-7738 GCA_041619375.1 Spongiibacter sp.
CGACCACAATCAGGCCGCCAATGTCGCGTAGACGCAGCTGGCGGGCGATTTCGTCGGCGGCTTCCAGGTTGGTTTGCAGTGCCGTTTCTTCGATATCGCCGCCTTTCGTGGCCCGCGCCGAGTTGATATCGATAGATACCAAAGCTTCTGTGGGGTCGATGACGATGGAGCCGCCGCTGGGCAGCTGCACTTCGCGCTGGAAGGCGGATTCGATCTGCGATTCGATTTGGTAGCGGTTAAAGAGCGGTACCTGATCTTGGTAGAAGCGCACCTTGTTTTTAAAGTGCGGCATTACCTGTTCAACGAAGTGCATGGCTTCGTTGTAGGAGTCTTCCGAATCGATCAGCACCTGGTCAATGTCGTCGCGCAGATAGTCGCGGATAGCGCGGATGATGACGTTGCTTTCCTGGAGGATGAGTACCGGTGCTTTGCGCTCTTCGCCGGCCTGCTGAATGGCAGACCAGAGGTGGAGTAGATAATCGAGGTCCCACTGTAGCTCTTCCGAGCTGCGGCCGATGCCTGCGGTGCGCACAATTACGCCCATGCTATCGGGAATATTGATGCTGTTGAGGGCGTCGCGCAGCGCGGCGCGCTCGTCACCTTCAATGCGGCGCGAGATGCCGCCGGCACGAGGATTGTTGGGCATCAGCACCATATAGCGGCCAGCTAAGCTGATGAAGGTGGTCAGTGCGGCGCCTTTGTTGCCGCGCTCTTCCTTCTCAACCTGCACGATAACTTCGGTGCCTTCTTTAACCAAATCTTTGATTTTGGCGCGGCCCGAAACGTCGGAGGGGTTGCGGTAAAAATATTCTTTAGAGATCTCTTTGAGAGGAAGAAAGCCGTGGCGCTCGGCGCCAAAGTCGACAAATGCGGCTTCGAGGCTGGGTTCTACGCGGGTGATTTTGCCTTTGTAAACGTTGGCTTTTTTCTGCACCCGTGTGCGGTTTTCAATATCCAGATCATAGAGCCGTTGCCCGTCTACCAGGGCTACACGCAACTCTTCTGGTTGAGTTGCGTTAATTAGCATTCTTTTCATGAGCTATAAAATCCCAAAAGCTGGGATTTGTCTGGCCGCTCATGTGATCGAGCATCTATAAGCGTTGCAATGAGTCGATTGGGCCTTATGGGCGCCGGGGCCGTGTGCGGCCAGCGTTCTCATTGGTTGCGGCAGCTTGTATGCCGCGGTTTACTCGGCGCGACAGTCTCGCGCTGGTCGTCGTTCGTCTAATACGCAAGGCGCAGGGTATAAGCGCCAAATATCGGTAACGTCTGTTTGTACGTCGCTCTTACAGAGTTCTATCACATCTGCGGTGCCGGCAAAT
Organism: Spongiibacter sp.; assembly: GCA_041619375.1. Lineage (GTDB taxonomy): Bacteria > Pseudomonadota > Gammaproteobacteria > Pseudomonadales > Spongiibacteraceae > Spongiibacter. The sequence goes on from JBFKEA010000113.1 coordinate 1,323, forward strand.
CTCAGCAGCACAATGTTTTATGTACCGGCACTACGCTAGAATGCCGCCGGTACACTGCTTGTTCACGTGGTGAGGCGCTGCCAAATCTCTTGGCGATGTCTGCCCCAGTCTGTAGGCAGTCGGCGGTTTTCCCTTGCAACACAGCCCTGCTGTGGCGGGAACCGGTCCCAACGGCTACCGGGCGAATATAACAGGATTCAGTAGTCGTCTCAATGATTTACCGAGGTTTTGAGTGAGTTCAGACGGATTGATCAATCCCACCGTGCGCTTTGTGACGGTCTCTGAGGATTTTGCCGGGCAGCGGCTCGATAATTTCTTGATGAGGGAGTTAAAAGGTGTTCCTAAGTCTAAGATTTATAACATATTGCGACGTGGAGAGGTGCGGGTAAATAAGGCGAGAGCAAAGCCGGCATACAAATTGTTGGCCGGCGATGTGTTGCGGATACCGCCAGTGCGGGTGGCGCAGCGCGACGTGGCTTCGCTGTCGTCGTCGCTGGGGGCGCGCATTCGCGATGCTGTGCTCTATGAGGACAAGGGGTTGATGATCGTCAATAAGCCCTCGGGGCTGGCTGTGCACGGCGGTAGCGGGGTGTCGCTGGGGTTGATCGAGTCGCTGCGCCAATTGTATCCCGAGCTGCCTCATCTTGAGCTGGTGCACCGGCTTGATCGCGACACCTCGGGTTGCGTGATGATTTCAAAAAAACGCTCAGTTCTTAAGGCCTTGCATGAGCTTCTTCAGAAAAAGCATGCGGTTGATAAGCGCTACCTCGCACTGGTGGCTGGCAGCTGGCCAGCCCGCAAGCAGCAGGTAAATGTGCGTCTTCAGAAAAATGTGTTGCAGTCGGGGGAGCGCATGGTGCGGGCGGGCCTGGAAGGCAAGGCGTCGCTGACGGAATATCAACTGTTGCAGCGCATCGAGGGGGCGAGCCTGATAGAGGCGCGGCCGATCACCGGGCGAACCCATCAGATTCGCGTGCACTGCCAATACGCCGGTTACCCCATCTTGGGAGATGATAAATACGGGGATGACGAACTCAATCGGCGATTCCGCGAGCGCGGTCTGCGGCGGCTGTTTCTGCATGCGCACTCGCTGTCATTTGTGCTCGATGGGCGGCGCATTTCAGTGCAGGCGCCGCTCCCTGAGGAGCTGCAAAGTATTCTAGATAATTAGGTTAACGGCTTATTATGTTAGTTATTTTTGACTGGGATGGCACCTTGCTCGATTCGTCTGACAAGATTGTGTCGTGCATGCAAAGTGCGGCCTCGAGCGTGGGTTGTCAGTCGAGATCGGCGGCGGCGATTTGCAATATTATCGGCTTGGAATTGAATCGGGCCATTGCCACCCTATACCCCGCGTTCTCGGCGGCGGATATTGCTCGCTTCCGGGATGCCTATGCGCAGCATTTTATCGCGGCGGATCGCAGCCCCTGTAATTACTTTGATGGGGTTGCCAGTGGCTTGCGACGCTTGCATGCAGAGGGGCACCGGCTGTGTGTGGCAACCGGCAAAAGCCGGCGCGGCCTTGATAGGGTGTTTTCGCACCTTCCAGAGGCGGGGTTGTTTGTCGCGAGCCGCTGCGCGGATGAAACCGCTTCCAAGCCCGACCCTCAGATGTTGCACGAGCTTTGTGAGGAGTTGCGGGTGCCGCCGCAGCAGGCGGTTATGGTGGGTGATACCGAATATGACCTAGAGATGGCAGCCCGAGCTGAGATGCCGGCTATTGGGGTAAGTTATGGCGTGCATCACCCCGAGCGCCTGCGGCGCTGGTCGCCGGTGGCAGTGATCGATCATTTTGATCAGTTGTATGAAGAAATTGCCCGTCTGCAGGTTCAGGGGATGGGGTAGTTCTCGGCTGCGAGGAAGTCGATAAGGCGGATTAATGGCAGGCCGATGAGGCTGTTGGGGTCGCGACCGTGCAAATTGCGGAACAGGCTGATTCCCAATCCTTCGATTTTAAAGCTGCCCGCGCAATCGAGCGCCGGTTCGCGGCTGATGTATCGCTGAATTTGCTCGGCGTCGAGCGACCGAAAGGTGGCGGCAAATCGTTCTACACAATGCTGCTGTCGACCACTGCCACTATTAATAAGACAAAGTCCGGTGTGGAAGATAAGGGTTTTGCCTGAACAGGCTTGCAGTTGTTCGGCGGCGCGGGCTGGTGTGCCAGGCTTGCCGAGGGCGCGACCGTCGAGCTCGGCGACTTGGTCGCTGCCGATAATGAGGGCGTGGTCGTGTGATTGAGCGATGTGCCGGGCCTTGGTGATGGCAAGGCGCTGGGCCAAGCCGGCCGGCGATTCTCCCGGTAGCGGGCTTTCATCGATGTTGGGTGCGATAGATTCCGCGATGATGCCGGCGCGAGCGAGGAGTTCGCGGCGGTAGGGGGATCCTGATGCGAGGATAATGGTGGGCTGGCGGTCCATAGTGCATCCCGTAAACTAAAGTGCGGCTACTTTAACAAATTAAAGCGCGCCACCTAAGTAAAAAGCTGCCTAGTGGGTTGGTGCGACTGCTGTTTTTGTTTTTTCGCCTGCGAATTGCTCCTCGCCGCTAAGCGCCTAAAAATACGGCATTTTGCTTTGACATCAGTCAGGCAAATCCCTATGATTGCGCGCTTATGCAAAGACAGCCCCTGCCCAAGCAGCTTGATGCGAGGAAACTCTGTATCAGTGCTGGAGAAATAAGTGCGATTATCAGCGTGAGTGAACTGCCGCGTTTTGCCGCGGGACTCGCTTCGGATGGCGGTGAAGTACTAGCCGATATTCAGTTTTATCGCGATGAGCAAGGGTTTTACCGAGTTGATGGGAAGGCGAGTGCCGCAGTAGATATTTGCTGTGAACGCTGCTTACAAGCTATGCCCATTGAGATTGTGGCGGAATTTGCGCTGGCAATCGTCTGGACAGAAGAGCAGGGCAAGGCTTTGCCGAAGTCACTGGATGCAGTGATTCTTGGGGAAGAGTTGTTAGAGCTCGACGAGTTACTCCAGGACGAACTGATAATCAGTACGCCCTTTGTTAACTTCCATGACGAGCGAGATTGCAAAACCGCTGCGCCAGTCGATTACCCCGCGCCGGAAGGCGCCGGAAGTGAAGAAAAGGGTGATTCACCGTTTTCTGTGCTGGGGTCATTAAAGCCCCGAGATTAAGTAAAGAGGAATTGTTGAGCCATGGCTGTTCAGAAAAGCAAAAAGACCCGTTCTCGTCGCGGCATGCGTCGTTCTCACGATGCACTGTCTAGTGCAGCGCTGTCGGTAGACCAGACTAGCGGTGAAAAGCATCTGCGCCATAACGTTACTGCTGACGGTTTCTTCCGTGGCCGTAAAGTAGTCGCCGGTAAAGACGACTAACATTTGCGTGGCATCACTGCGTCTAGCTGTTGATGCAATGGGCGGAGACTTCGGTCTCCGTTCTAGTATTCCCGCCTCCATTCTCGCACTGAACGAGAATTCAGCACTTCATATTACCCTAGTGGGCAACGAGCCTGCCGTTCGCGAAGCATTGGTCGGTACCGATGTGGATTTTTCGCGCCTGTCGATTGTTCATGCCCCCGATGTGGTGGCGATGGATGATAAGCCTTCACAAGCCTTGCGCGGCAAGCGCCAGTCTTCTATGGCAATCGCCCTTGAGTTACTTCGCGATGGCCAGGTTGCTGCGGTCTTGAGCGCAGGAAATACCGGAGCCTTGGTGGCAATGGGCTGCGTTATCGTGCAGCGCCTCGATGGTGTCCGCCGCCCGGCAATATGTGCGCCGCTGCCCTCTGATCAGCATCACACCTACATGCTTGATCTGGGGGCGAATGTCGAATGCAGTGCAGAGGAATTGCGACAATTCGCCGTAATGGGTAGTGCGCTGTGCGCCTCGGTTGACGGTGTTGTGACGCCGCGCGTGGGTCTGCTGAATATCGGCGAGGAATTGACCAAGGGGACCCAGCTGCTGAAAGAGGCTGCAGCACTGCTCCGCGACGATTCGCGACTGAACTACATCGGCTTTGTTGAGGGTGGTGATATTTTCGGTGACCGCGTGGATGTGGTGGTCTGCGATGGTTTTGCGGGCAATATCGCCTTGAAGGTCAGCGAGGGTGCGGCGTCCTATATTAACCGGACGCTGCGCAAGCAGTTGCGCGAGAGCCTCTGGGGGCGTTTGGCCGGCTTGCTGTTGTTGCCGGTATTGCGCCGTTTTCAACGGCGCCATGACCCGCGTCATTACAACGGCGCGGTGTTGCTAGGGCTTAACGGCCTGGTGGTTAAGAGTCACGGCAGTTCTGACGTGGCTGCCTATCTCGCTGCAATACGTCAGACCACTCGTGCATTGGGACAGGATTTACCTAAACGCATTGCCGAGCAGTTATAACGGGCGAGCGTATTCTAATAAACAGATTTTTTACTCACGAACAGAAAGGACGAAGTACAGATGGAAGCACAGAAACTTGCCTTTGTTTTTCCGGGTCAGGGTTCACAGAAAGTGGGCATGCTGGCGGAGCTTGGTGAGGCTTTTTCAAGCGTCAAGCAGACATTTGCCGAGGCCTCCGAGGCGCTGGGCTACGATATGTGGGCGCTGGTCCAAGAGGGCGAGCAATCACAGTTGAATATGACTGAAACCACGCAGCCTGTGTTGCTCACCGCCAGTGTTGCCGTGTGGCGGCTGTGGGAAGAGCAGGGTGGCCTGCGCCCGGCGATGATGGCTGGCCACAGCCTGGGCGAATTTTCAGCGCTGGTGTGTGCCGGGGCGATCGACTTTGCCGACGCAGTGCGCTTAGTGCGCGCGCGTGGCCAGTTTATGCAGACAGCAGTGCCGGTGGGTGAGGGCGCGATGGCGGCGGTGCTGGGCCTTGATGATGCGAAGATCGAGGAGATTTGTAATGAAACTGCTGGTGTCGTGGAGGCGGTGAACTATAACTCGCCTGGGCAGGTGGTTATTGCCGGGCACACCGCGGCGGTGGAGGCAGCTATTGATGTGTTAAAGGCCGCCGGAGCCAAGCGGGCGATGCTATTGCCGGTAAGTGCGCCTTTCCATACCTCACTGATGCGCCCCGCCGGGGAAAAGCTTGCGCAAGCGCTGGCGGATTTGCAGATTAATGCCCCGGTTATTCCGGTTGTGCACAATGTTCACGCTCAGACAGAGAGTGATCCGGCACAGATTAAGCAGTTGCTGACCCAGCAAATTTACAGTGCGGTGAAATGGGTAAGTTGTGTTCAGGCAATGACGGATGCCGGTGTGGAATGCACCCTGGAATGCGGGCCGGGCAAGGTGCTTAGCGGTTTGAATAAACGTATTCAAAAATCGCTGAACTGCATGAATGTGGATAGTCCAGAATCTCTTGAGGCCGCACTGGCTGCGGTCGCGCAATAAGTAAGGAAGCAATAATATGACGGAAAAAGTAGCTTTAGTGACCGGTGCGAGCCGCGGTATTGGTAAGGCAATTGCGTTGGCGCTTGGCGATGCCGGTTATACCGTTGTTGGCACGGCCACCTCGGATGGGGGCGCGGAGTCGATTAGCGCTCGCTTCAAGGAAAGCGGCGTGAGCGGTTGCGGAATGAAGCTGGATGTTGCATCTAGCGAGTCTGTCGATGCAGTTTTCAAGGCGGTTGCTGAGCAGTATGCGGCGCCGACGATACTGGTGAATAATGCGGGCATCACCAAAGACAATATTATGATGCGGATGAAAGAAGAAGAGTGGTTCGATGTGATCGATACTAATCTAAACTCTTTATACCGTATTGCCAAAGCCAGCCTGCGGGGCATGACAAAGGCGCGCTGGGGAAGAATTATTAATATCAGCTCTGTCGTTGGTTCGATGGGCAATGCGGGACAGGCCAATTATGCAGCGGCGAAGGCGGGAATGGATGGTTTTACCCGCGCTCTGGCGCGAGAAATCGGCTCGCGGGGCATTACCGTTAACAGTGTGGCACCGGGTTTTATCGATACCGATATGACCAAAAAGCTGCCAGAAGAGCAGCGCGAAGCGCTTAAAGGGCAGATTCCGCTGCAGCGTTTGGGGGAGCCCGAAGAGATTGCGGCGTTGGTTGCTTTTCTCGCCAGTGACGCGGGCGGCTATATTACCGGTGAAACCATTCATGTGAATGGCGGCATGTATATGGCGTAAACATTTGAAAAATATGAGATTCTTTATAGAAAGTCGGTTTTTTTCAGTTTTAACTATGCACAAGCGCTGGCAGTCGATGTAGAATTAGCGCCCAAGTGCTGGGCCGTACGCATCACTATTTCGGTGAACGACTGGGCTGCTCCCTTAGGGTGGGCACAGGCGCTCCAAACTTTAAAATCAATTAGGAGTCATTTAGGACCATGAGTAGCATTGAAGAACGCGTCAAGAAAATTGTGGCAGAGCAACTCGGTGTTAAGGAAGACGACGTGCAGGAGTCTGCCTCTTTTGTAGAAGATCTGGGCGCAGATTCTCTGGATACC
>JBFKEA010000114.1:0-7722 GCA_041619375.1 Spongiibacter sp.
GACCGCGCCGCACTTGTGCGGCGCTCTCAGCTAGGCCCTGCGCTTAATATAGTCTTCGCTCAACGCCCAGAGTTTTTCAGCGGCGGCATCATCCCTGCCCCAAGGCTTGATGCGCTTGGGCTTGCAGTTGGCAAAATACTCACCACTGACGCCCTCCAAACTGGGCGACGTCGCGACAAATACCGAGGTCGCCGCGCCCTTATCCGGGCTGCGGAAAAACGGCTTTAACAACAGGCCCAGCACCTTGCCGATCACCGCGTGATCCTGCTGGCCCAGCCCGGTGCTGACCGCACCGGGGTGGACGCAATTCACCGTGACGCCGGTGCCCGCCAACTGCTTGGCCAACTGCCGGGTCCACAAAATATTGCAAAGCTTGGAGTGGCCGTACACCTTGAAGGTTTTATAGGGGTGCTGGGCAAATTCCGGGTCGTCAAACTGCACCCCCTTGCTAAAGGCGTGGGCCTCCGAGGCCACCGACACAATACGCGCCGGCGCACTCTGCACAATGCGCTCGCGCAGCAGCTCGGTGAGCAGGAAATAGGCCAGGTGATTGACCGCAAAGGTTTCCTCAATGCCATCGGCACTGAGCTTGCGCTGGGTATTCACCACACCGGCATTGTTCAGCAGCAGATGCAGCGGCTTGCCGGTATCGAGAAACTGCTGGGCGGCGCGGCGAATATCGGCCATCTTCCCCAGATCGGCAATCAGCAGGCTCAGCTCCGCATCGCTGCGCAGTTCGCGCAGCTCGCTCAACAGGGCCTCGCCCTTGTCCGGGTTGCGACACAAGATAAACAGCTCGGCGCCCTGCTCCACCAGCGCCTTGGCAGTGGCGCGGCCGATGCCATTGGTGGCGCCGGTAATCAGACACACTTTTCCCTTCATGCTCATTATTATTGTCCTATCGGCATTGCTGCGAGAAAACAGCGTTTAGTCGACGCTGCGGGTGCGGCCATTGTCATCAATGGCAACAAAGACAAATTCGCCCTCTGTAACTTTTACCGGCGCATCGTCGTCATATTCAGCCGTCCACACCTCGACATTAATGCGAATCGAGCTGCGGCCAACCTCCAAAATTTCAGTATGGCAACTCACTACTGCGCCGACATTAACCGGCGACATAAAGGCCATACCAGTGACCGCCACCGTGGCGACCCGACCGCCGGCACGGCGGCTGGCAGTAATGCTGCCGGCAAGATCCATTTGCGACATCAACCAACCGCCATAGATATCTCCGTCGGCGTTGGTATCGGCAGGCATGGCGATCACTTGCATCGCCAGCTCACCGTTGGGACGAGGTACATCGTCAATGTCACGCATCGCGTTTCTCTCTGAACTGGAATGTATTCATTGAGCGCCCAGTTAACGGACGCTTTGTAGTCTTGTCAATCTAATTCCTCAGCCCCGCACCAGCGCTGGCAACCAGGTCGCCAGCGACGGCCACAGGGCCAGCGCAGCCAGCACCAGTAACTGTAAAACAATATAGGGGGCCACACCGCGATAGATCTCCGCCGTTGCCACCGAAGCCGGCGCCACGCCGCGCAGATAAAATAGTGAAAAACCAAACGGCGGCGTCAAAAAGGAGGTCTGCAGATTGAGCGCAATCATTATCCCCAGCCAGATGGGGTCAACGCCCATGGCCAACAATATCGGCCCGACGATCGGCACCACCACAAAGGTAATCTCAATAAAATCGAGGATAAAACCAAGCAGAAAAATAACCAGCATCACCAGCGCGGTGGCGGCGATCACCCCGCCGGGCATGGCGTTAAAAGCGCTGTGAATCAGCTCGTCGCCGCCAAATCCGCGAAACACCAGCGAAAACACCGCTGCGCCAATCAGGATCATAAACACCATGCAGGTGACCTTCATGGTCTCGCGGGACACCTCAGCCAAACGCGCCCAAGGCAAGCGGCCGCGCAGCAGTGCCAACAGGGCCGCGCCGAGGGCACCGACCCCCGCCGCTTCGGTGGGGGTCGCAGCGCCGGCCAAGATCGAGCCGAGCACGGTGGCCATCAGCAGTATCGGCGGCAAAAAACCACGCAGCAATTCGCTTAACGCCGGAGGCTGCAAGTCTTTGGCCGGCGGCGCCTTGTGCGGCTGAAAAATCGCGACCGCCGCCACATAGGCAATATAGAGGCCGACCAGCAATAGACCGGGAATCAGGGCGCCGATAAACAGGTCCCCAACCGACAGCGTTTTGGGGCTGAACACGCCCATATCCAGCTGCGCCTGTTGATAGGCACTGGACAGCGTGTCGCCGAGCAACACCAGGGCAATGGAGGGCGGGATAATCTGCCCAAGGGTGCCGGTCGCGCAGATTGTGCCGGTCGCCAACGCCGGGTCGTAGCCGCGCTTGAGCATCGACGGCAGCGACAGTAGCCCCATGGTTACTACCGTGGCGCCGACAATGCCGGTGCTGGCGGCCAGCAACATACCGACAATCACCACCGAAATGCCCAGGCCGCCGCGGCGGCGACCAAACAGTGCCGCCATATTGCGCAGCAGCTCTTCGGCCAACTGGCTCTTTTCCAGCAGCACCCCCATCAGCACAAACAGCGGCACCGCCAGTAGCGTAATATTGTTGATGGTGCCAAACAGGCGATTGGGCAGCGCCGACAAAAAGCTGGGATCGAAATGGCCGAGGCTGATACCCAGGCCGGCGAAAATCATCGCCACCCCCGCCAGACTGAAAGCCACCGGATAGCCCAGCATCAACACCAGGCAGATCGCCAAAAACATTAGCAGCGGCATTAACTCAATCAACATCGTCGGACTCCACGGCGCTGTCGTCCATCAGCGTCAGGGCATTGCGCAGCAGTTCGGCCAGCCCCTGCAGGGCGAGGTTAATCGCCATCAATGGAATCAAACTCTTAAGTAAAAATACCGCCGGAATGCCGCCGGGCTCCACCGAAGTTTCGCGGATCTCCCAGGCCTTGGCACTGAATTCCCAACTAGTCACTAGAATCAAACCGCACAGCGGCAGCAAAAACAGCAGCGTGCCGAGACTGTCTACCCAGGCGCGCTGACGCGCAGAGAAACGCTGATAAAAAATATCTACCCGCACATGGGCGCCGTGTTTAAGCGCATAGGCCGCGCCCAGCATAAACACCGTGCCGTGTAGATAGCTCACCGACTCCTGCATGGCCGTCAGCCCCTGACCGAAGCCATAGCGCATCAGCACCACCGCAGCGGTAATCAGCATCATCAGGGGAATGCACCAGGCCAGGGCGCGGCCGCTGGCCTCGGTGAAGGCATCGATCAGTCTTAGTGTCGCTCTCATTATTGTGATTTGCTGCGTGTCGACCTAGGAAGCCGCCCATTATAGTCGCAGCGCCGCAGCCCCCGCCATGCGAATAGCCGGCAAACGCGCTATCATTGCGACTTTTAGAGTAAATCCGCCACCGCCATGAGCCAACCTCCTTTCGCCGACAAAGAAACCCGCCTGGAACTGTTCGCCGGCATTCACCCCGCCAACCAGCAGCCGATCTTTGAGCAGTGCCTGGCCACCCCCTGTGAAACTGAAGGCCAATACCGGCTGCTCAAATCGCCGCTGTTTGTCCGCGGCCTTGCGGCCTTGGACACCATTGCCCTGAACCCAGAGGCACGCGGCCGCTTCAGCCTGGTTGAGCGCGGCGGCAACCTCTGCCTGCGCGTGTTTATGCGCGAGCCCGACGCCGCGCTGGAACAGCAGCTGACCGGTGAGATTGAAAAGTTGGGCGGCCATCTGGATATCAGCAGCGAGCGCGCACTGGTCTACAGCGTCCACTTTGGCGTAGGTTTTCAAGCCATAGAGAAATTACTCGATGCCAACATCAAGCAGGGCGAAGCCCGCTGGCTGTACGGCAATGTCTATGACGACCAGGGCGAGCCACTGAATTGGTGGCAAGATCTGTTAAAGGCTTAGCCTGGCACAACTAGGAACCGTCAATGTTAATGGTTATTTCGCCGGCGAAAACGCTGGATTTCGACACCCCCGCCCACACCGAGCAGTACAGCCAGGCGGATTTTCTCGACCAGTCGCAAACGCTGATCGACCAGCTGCGGGCACTGGCGCCACAGGATATTTCCGCGCTGATGAAAATCAGCGACAAACTGGGCACGCTTAACTATCACCGCTTTGCCGACTGGCACACCCCTTTCACCACCGACAATGCCAAGCAGGCGCTGCTGGCCTTTCGCGGCGATGTCTACACCGGCCTCAATGCCGACAGCTTCAGCGAGCAAGACTTTGACTTTGCCCAGCAGCACCTACGCATTCTCTCCGGTCTTTATGGCCTGCTGCGGCCGCTGGATCTGATTCAGGCCTACCGACTGGAAATGGGCACTAAGTTCGCCAACTCCTCGGGCAAAAACCTCTATGAGTTTTGGGGCACACAAATCACCGAGGCGATTAACGCCCAGCTTCAACACGCCGGCCCGCTGCTGCTCAACCTGGCCTCCAACGAATACTTCGGCGCAGTCAAAGCCAAACAGCTTGACGCCGAGATGATCACCCCGGTGTTTAAAGACTACAAAAACGGCAAATACAAAATTATCAGCTTCTACGCCAAAAAAGCCCGCGGCCTGATGGCGGCCCATGTGATTAAAAACCGCATCACCGACGCTGAGCAGCTCAAAGCCTTTGACGTCGACGGCTACTATTACAGCCCCGAGCAGTCCCGCGCTAATGAATGGGTATTTTTGCGCGACGAAGCGGCCTAGGCGCTATTCCATTGCCAGTATGGTCTGCCAGTCGGCCGCATCAATCGGCATAATCGACAGGCGATTGCCCTTTTTCAGCAGCGGCATGTCGAGCAGCGCCGGGTGGCCCTTTAATTCGCTGAGCGGAATCAGCCGGTTAAGCTTCCTGACGAATTTCACATCCACCATATACCAGCGCGGCTCGTCGTCACTGGCCTTGGGGTCGTAGTATTTACTGTCGGGGTCGCGGGCGGTGTGGTCGGCATACGCCTCGCGCACCACCTCGGCAATGCCGGCAATGCCCGGCGTCTTGCACGCCGAATGATAGAAAAACACCCGGTCACCCACCCGCATTTGGTCGCGCATCATATTGCGCGCCTGATAATTGCGCACGCCATCCCAGTGCTCGGTGGCATTGGGCCGCGCCGCTAGGTCGTCGATACCAAAGGTATCGGGCTCCGACTTCATCAACCAGTATTGCATCGCCTCTCCCCCGCACCGACACTGTGTCGGCGAGCACAAAAGTGTAGCGGCCCAGCACTACCAAGGTCTACGGAGAAACCATGGAAAAACCTTATTCCCAAGCCTGTGAAAACAATAAACAGCCAATTTTTAATGCCTTACAGACACTGCTCGGTGACGTGAATAGCGTGCTGGAAGTCGGCAGTGGCACCGGCCAACACGCGGTGCACTTTGCCCGCCAGTGGCCGCAGCTGCGCTGGCAGTGCTGCGATCAGGCCGACTATTTGCCGGGCATCCGGCAATGGCTGGACGAAGCCAAGCTGAACAACCTGCCGCCGCCGCAGTGCTTTGAGATCAATAGCTCGCCCTGGCCAGAAGGTGAGTTTCAGGCGCTCTACAGCGCCAACACCCTGCATATTATGAGCTGGTCATCGGTACAGCGGCTGTTCGCCCGTATTGCCGACGAGGGACAGCAGCTGCAGTGGCTGTGGTTTTACGGCCCCTTTAACTACGGCGGCAAATACACCTCGGCGAGCAATGCCCAGTTCGACCAGTGGCTGAAAAGCCGGGACCCGCAAAGCGGTATTCGCGACGCTGAAGCGGTCAATACTCTGGCCGAAAATGCCGGCTTTCGGCTGCACAGTGACTGCGCCCTGCCCGCCAATAACCGCCTGCTGGCCTGGCAGCGCTAACCGGCAGGCGAAAAAAAACCGCGGCCACGGCCGCGGTTTTTTTAACGCAGACTTCGGAGATTACAGCTCTTCTTCTGCCTCGTAGTCGTAGTCATACTCTTCTTCGCTGAGCTCTTCTTCAGCGGCGTCGTAATCGTACTCATAGCTTTCTTCTTCAACAGCTTCTTCGACCATTGCCTCTTCAGTCATGGTCTCTTCAGCCATATCGTCTTCAACCATAGGCTCTTCAACCGCTGGCATGTATACCTCGTCGACAACCAGCTCGTCGTCACCCAGTACTTTCAGCTCAACGCGGCGGTTTTGCGCGCGACCTTCACGGCTGTCATTGCTGGCCATTGGCTGCTCTTCGCCGTAACCGCGGGCCGTCAGGCGGCTGCCGTCAACGCCGCGATCAACCAGATAGCTCTTGACCGACTTGGCGCGTTTCTGCGACAGGTTCATGTTGTAGCTGTCACTACCAGTGCTGTCAGTGTGACCTTGCAACTCAACATTGAAGCCCGGCGAGCTGCTCAGCGTTGCGGCAACACCGTCGAGAATGGTTTCGGCATTCACAGTCAGTTGGGCACTGTTCAGCTCGAAGTTCACACCGCGCAGAACCACAGACTGCTCTTTACCACAGCCATTAGACATGACCTCTTCACCGCGCGGGGTGTCGGGGCAAGCGTCATCGCGATTGGCAACACCGTCACCGTCGCTGTCCAGTGAACAACCCTGGGCGTCTACTTCGTCACCCTCTGGCGTATTGGGGCACTTGTCCAGATAATCGGCAACGCCGTCTTTGTCACCGTCCAATGCGCAACCTACGCTGTCCACCTGCACACCGCGGGGGGTGCCCGGGCACTGGTCCGAGGGGTCGGCTACGCCGTCGCCGTCGCCGTCTTTAACACCGTACTGGGCGTCAAAGAAATTGTAGCGCAGACCGAGCAACAGGCTCTGCGATTGGTACTCGGTTTCCAGCGTGGACGTATCGCCTTTCAGCTCTAGGTCTTCCGAAACCGCATAGCGGTAACCGGCATCAAGTACCAGACGGGGAGTCAGGTGATAGTTAACACCGGCACCAACTTGGGCGATACCCACGTCATCGTCACTGCCACTGAGTTCCATGTTGGCCATGCCCAGACCGATACCGGCATAGGGGCGCAGGCGCTCACCGGCGCGGAAGTCATACCACAGATTACCCATCAGCGATTCGACTTTCAGCGACGAGTTGGAGTCATTGACGTCGTTCTCGCCAATGCGGTATTCCAGCTCAACGCGCAGCGGATTGGCGAATTTGTAACCGAAATTAACGCCGTAGCCAAAATCATCTTCGTAGTCGGTTTCCACCTTGGTGGAGGCACCAGCGGCCGGCGGTGCGACGCCGAGATCAGTTAACAGCTGAGTAAACGGATCGTTTGGCGCCGCCGCGCTGTCTGCGCTCAGCTTGCCGTCTGCATCAAATACTTGGGTGTATGCGGCGTTACCGCCGACATAAAAGCCTTTTTCGTCTTCTGCGTTCACCGCCGCTGCAGTAGACGCAAGTAATACGCCCGCTGACAGAGCAGTCATCCATTGCTTGCTCATTAAGAGATCCCCTAGTCATTAATTATAAAATTCAAGGTAAGTGAATACCCGAATAGACGTCGATACTAACTGAAAATAGGACACAGGTTTAGTGAAAACGATCGCCGACTTGGTACTTTTCCACTAAGGTTTTCGCCTTTGTGGACGCGCTCGCAGCTATTACCATTGCTAACGGCAGCCCGCTGGCGGCGGATGCGGTACTATAGCGACGTTTTTTTGATCGGTTTCCGCTTATGTCTCCCGAACTTTTATCGCCCGCCGGCAGCCTGCGCAATATGCGCTACGCCTTTGCCTATGGCGCCGATGCCGTCTATGCCGGCCAGCC
>JBFKEA010000115.1:0-7657 GCA_041619375.1 Spongiibacter sp.
GCCACGATATCGTCGTCGGAAAAATACTCGCCTTCCTCGGTCTTCTCCTTTGTAAAGAAGGTAAAGGTATCGATGCCATCTCCGCTGCGCCGCTCTTCGATCAGCCCGCCAAAGAACTCCTTCAGATAGCGCTCGGCCTTCTTGCCCTTGCCGTAAGCGGTGCCCGGCCACTCCTTGGTGACAATTCCCATCAGACCATTGGCAATATCCAGAAAAGCCTTGTTGAGCTTCTCGGCACGCTCATCGTCTTTGCCCAGGCCGACAAAAATGGTCGCTGCCACATCCAGCAGATTTTGCTTGATCGCCGGGAAGAACAGCATTTCCTTGTTCTTGCCCCAGCCCTCCACGGCCTCACCGATCATCGGCCCCATGGTGTCGATATAGCCCTTCATCGCGTCATTTTTAAACGCGGTTTGCATCATACGGCGCTGAAAGCGGTGCTCTTCGTGATCGCGCAGCAGCAGGGCGCCCTTATAGAAACGGCCCAGCGAGCCCATATAACCCATCTCGGCGGAAAAGTTCTTGTGCTTGTCGAGATAGATCTCTTTATAGAGGTCGGGCCCCACCAACAACACCCCTTTAAAGCCCGCCAGACCAAAGCGCGACACTGGGCCGTACTGGGTGTACTGCTTGTCGATGGTGCCGTAGAGGTCCTTTACCAGCGGAAAGGTATGACCGATAACCGGCCAGCCAAAATTGCCAGGGATGTGGTCCAGCTTATTGTTGTTTGGGGCGAGTTTGTAATCGGTGTTTACTGCTGTGGCCATGCTATGCCCTCCAGTGGGGGGTCGTGATTAGTGATATTATTTTCGGATCATCATAGAAGGCGCCCCAATACATATCAAGCGTTCGATATGAAATATTCGTCATCTTCCGGTATAGTTGCACTCCCAACCCGCAGTCAATGCCGCCAACACGCTAAGAGGTCAGGGCCACATTGAGGAAAGTAGACCACGATAGTCGCCGCGAAGAGGTGGCGGAAGCCGCCGCTAGGCTCATTGCCGAAAAAGGCTTGGAGGCGCTCACCACCCGCGCGCTGGCCAAGTCACTGGGCTGTTCCATCGGCGTGCTGTCGCACTATTTCAGTAGCAAAGAAGAAATTGTTATCGCCGCCTTTCGCTGGGCGGACCAGCGCATTGACCTGCGCATGCAGGAAGCTGTTGCCCACGGCAACCCGAGCCTGGATCACTTTTTCCCGGTCATTAAAGCCGGCCTGCCGCTGGACGAGGAATCGGATCTGGAGTGGCGAGTGCGCTTAAACTTGCATACCTTCGCCCTCACCCACAGCGACAGCCTGCGGGCGGAAAGAGACAAGGACCAGCAATTTCACGAACTGATGGAAGGGATGATTCGCAACCTGCAGCAGCAGGGCCAGCTGCGCAGCGACATCAGCGCCGAAGACATCACCAATGTCGCCTTTGACCTGGTGATCGGCGCCGCCAAAAACCTGGTGTTGAGACCATTTGCAGAGCGCGAAGCCCGCGCCGAATACTTGTTCAGATTGATTGAGCAACTGCGCCCACCGGCCTGAGCAGGGGCGCAGCAAACACCGCTAAGCGCGGCTTTTTTCAATCACTTCCGCGGCGTACCACTGCATCATCGCCTTTTTCTCTTCCAGCGTTTTGTCATCGGGTTCAGAGGCATAAACATCGCGAAAGGCCACCAGCACCTCGTCAACACCGATATCTTCCAAGCGCTTTATACCATCGGCACTGTAAGCCTCGGCCGTCATCGCCTGGAACTCAAAGGGCAGGTGGTCGCGGCCGTACTCCACGCGAAACTCATTGATCTGATCGATCATCCCCTTGATGGCCGACAGCTCGCCACCGGCGGCAATCCAGCCATCGCCCAGGCGCGCGGCGCGGCGCAGTGCCGGCTTGGAGTGACCGCCCACTAAAATCGGCGGGCGTTCCTTAGGCACCGGACACAACTTGATTTCCGGCAAATCAAAAATCTCACCCTGATAGCCAAAGTACTCACCGCTCATCAGACCATTGATGATCTCAATCATCTCGTCCATGCGCTTGCCACGACGCTCCCAGGGCACATTGGTCACCTCGAAGTCCTCCGCCCAGGGACTGATGCCCACACCGTAGCCAAAACGGTTGCCAGTGAGAATCGCCAGCGTCGACAGCGACTTGGCAATCAGTGCCGGCTCGTGGACCGCCAGTTTGTGCACCGAGGTAGTAAAGCGGATATTTTCCGTCTGCGCTGCCAAATGCGCCGCCAGCAAAAACGGCTCCATAAACGGCACGCCATCGAGAAATTCGCGACTGCCATCATCGTTATAGGGGTATTTGGAACTCGCCTCTTTCGGGTAGCAAATGCTGTCGGGCATGGTAATCGTGTCAAAGCCGAGCTTTTCCGCCTCAATACTCAGCGGCGCATACTGCTCTACAGGGCACATGCTGTGGTGGTAGGCAAACTTCATGGTGGCATCCTTCTTGTGCTTATTGTTGCGAGTCGGGACGCGCCGTCGCGACAGCGCATCCCTTCACTATAGTTCGGCCGCAGCAATGGCCATAACCCCCGTATGGATGAGGGCTGCGCCTCGCGCCTTGCCGCCGGCAAATCGCCGCCGCCCGGTATAAGCCACTAGACCGCTATGACCGCCAACACGCTTTCACAGACCAAAGGCAAGCACACGTAATTTAAGGCATTTCTTGATAGACTGGAAAAAATACGCGCAGCGCCGCAGCGGAAGGACCATGAAACTGACAGCCGTCAAAGACACTCGCAGCCATCGCACCCGCGACAGCCTTATCCGCGCCGCGGAACAGCTGTTCGCCGACCACGGCGTGGACGGCGTATCGATCAATACCATTACC
This sequence comes from Spongiibacter sp., assembly GCA_041619375.1. Lineage (GTDB taxonomy): Bacteria > Pseudomonadota > Gammaproteobacteria > Pseudomonadales > Spongiibacteraceae > Spongiibacter. The sequence continues at coordinate 2,829 of JBFKEA010000115.1, forward strand.
CGCGCCGCCGGCCAAGCCAACCGCAATGCCGTGCAGTATCACTTTGGTAATAAGAATGGCCTGCTACAGGCAATTTTCGATAAGCACGGCCCGGCACTCGCCGAGCGCCGGGCCATGTTGGTTGACCAGCTGCTAAGCAGCGGCATGCCGACCCCACAACTCATTGCCACCGCCATAGTCGAGCCGCTTCTGGAAAAACTCGACGACGCCGAGGGCGGCGAAGCTTACATCCACATCAGCGCGGAACTCATCGCCAGTAACACCCTCGGCTACGGCCTCGCCGAAAAGCACTCCCTGCAACTGGCCAGAGAAACCAAAGTCGCCAAGCTGGTCGCCCAAGAACTGACTGAACTGCCACCCGAGATTGCCCGCCAACGCATTCTGCTGATCAACGTCTTGGGGTTTCACGGCGTTTCCGATCACGCGCGGGTGCGCAACAATGCCGACTTCGATCCCCTGCTGCGCGACACCGATTTTATGGCCAGCAACCTCATCGACAGTATGGCTGCCATCTTAGAAGCACCGCCCTCGCAGCGCAGCCTCGACGTCTTGGCGCGGCGACGGCTCGCCAGCCAGAGCGGTACGGAGTAGGGCGTGCGCTTTACCTTTTTAGGCACCAGCGCCGGCACCCCCACCCGGCAGCGCAATGTCACCGGCTTGGCACTGGCCATCGACGACGCCCGCGATTGGTATCTCTTTGATTGCGGCGAAGCCAGCCAGCACCGCCTGCAGCACACCCGCTACAGCAGCGCCCGGCTGCGCGCCATTTTTATCACCCACGTCCACGGCGACCACTGCTACGGCCTACCCGGACTGATCGCCAGCGCCAATATGAGCGGCCGCAAAACACCTCTAACTATTTGCGCCCCCGACGGGATCGAACAATTTATCCGCGCCACCTTTTTGCACACTGACATCCGCGAATTGCGCTTCCCGCTGCACTTTGTTCGCAGCGACCAAGCTGATTTCCACTATCAAGATGAACACCTTCAGGTCAGCGCGCACGCCCTATCGCACCGCGTGCCCTGCTACGCCTACCGCGTGGAGGAAAAGCCCCCGCGCCACCTGCTTGAAGACAAACTCGACGCCAGCGGCATCGAGCGCGGGCCGCTGTGGAACCGCATTCAAAAGGGTGAAGATCTTGAGCTGGACGACGGCCGAAAAATTCTCGCCGCTGCCTACAGCTGCGCCGCCTGGCCGCCGCGCAGTGTGATTATTGGCGGTGACAATGACCAGCCCGCACTGTTAAGCGCGGCAATGCAATGCAGTGATGCAATGATTCATGAGGCGACGTTCACCGAGGATGTCCTTGCCAAAGTCGGCCCGCAATATATGCACAGCACCGCAGCCATGGTCGCTAAAGCCGCCGCCGACTGCCAGCTTCGCCATTTGATTCTCACCCACTTCAGCCAACGCTATCGGCTGCGCGGCGGTGAGGAAGTGGAGCACAGTATCGACGATCTGCGCCGCGAGGCCGAGCAACACTTCAGCGGTCAGCTACACATGGCCGAAGATTTGCAGTGCTATCAACTCGAGCGCGACCGACAGTTGCGCCAGCTGTCACCAGAATAAGCGACTACTGTGCATCCAGCGCCGCGCGCTGACGCTCTTGCTCGGCTCGCACCCACTGGCGATTGTGCTCACCGGGCACGACTACCGTGTGCGCAGGGTCGGCTTCAAAAGCCGCCAAACTCTCGGCGACCACCTGTTCTGCGGTCGACCAAAACTCTGCCGGCACTGAGTTTTTATCAAAGTCGCCCAACGTCTCTCGGCCGTGGAAGTCGCTGTGGGTATAGCCCGGACACAGACACTGCACCGCGATCCCGCGCTTGTGGCTCTCTTTAGCCAACGACTGACTAAAGGCCACCAGAAACGCTTTTGACGCGCCATACACCGCCGCGCCCTTCATCGGGATCAGCCCCGCCAGCGATGCCACATTGATAATCTTGCCGCGCCCCTGCTCGGCCATATACGGCAGCGCGCCGCGGCACAGCGACACCGCCGCCTCACAGTGCAGTGACAGCATTGCCAGCTCACCGTCGAGGTCGCTATCGACCAGGGTGGTGTTGGTGGCGAAACCCGCATTGTTGATCAGTATCGTCACCGGCCCCTTTTGACGGATCGCCTCCATCACCTCTGCGACCCCCAGCGGCTCACAGAGATCAACCGCGATGCAGTGCAGCTCGCAGCCACTGCCGGCCAATGTCTCTGCGGCGGCCGCTAATTTGGTGGCATCGCGAGCCACTAAAATCATTGCCTTACACTGCGGCGCCAGCGCCTCAGCAAACGCGCGACCAATGCCCGACGAGGCACCTGTAATTAATGCAATCTCGGAATTATTGTCGCGGGTCATAGTCCATCTCTTATCATCGTTGCGGGGTGGGAATTCTGCCCTGAAGCGGCGTCGAGGGAAAGTTATGGCGCGCTCAATGGCGATTACCATGTGTCCATGTCCGCCACTGAGCTCACCGAAAAAGGAGAAATTATGCGCAATTATCTGACATGTTACGCCGCCGGCAGTGTCGGCGGCCTGCTAAACAGCTTGGCTCTATGGCTCTGCGGCCTCTACGGCATTACCGCAGCCCTCGGGGTCAGTATTGCACCGCAGCTGCACCCCGAGTGGCTCTATCCGCGACTGGTGTGGGGCGGTCTATGGGGTTTATTGTTCGCCCTGCCGCTATTCACCGGCCCCTGGCTGCGCCGCGCCCTGCTGCTCAGCTTGTTGCCCAGCGCCGTACAGCTGTTCATTGTCTTTCCCTACCATTCACCCTACGGCCAAGCTGGTCTGGCACTCGGCACCCTGACACCGCTGATCGTGCTGGCAGCCAACGCCATCTGGGGGCTGGCCACTGCCGCGACGCTGCGCATGCGTTAAAACGCCGAGCCGGGTTCTCGCAAAAATGCCAGTTCGGCAGCCGTCGACTCTCGACCCAATACGGCGTTGCGATGAGGGTAGCGAGCAAAGCGTTCGATAATCTCGGCGTGTCGCTGGGCAAAACGCAAATTGTCCTCGCGACCCAGGGCGCGAAACAGCTGCAGCGAGTCGCGCTGAATCAAGCGCGACTCGCTATGCATATACGGCATATATAAAAACGCCCGCTGCACCTCGCTGAGCTGCTGATCTGCGCCGCAGGCCAGCGCCTCCTGCGCCAACACCAAGGCCATGCCATCGAAGGCAAACGCGGTGGCGCAGTCGCGGTAGAGATTGCGGGAAAACTGATCCAGCACAATCACTTCGGCGAGCCGCCCCGCCGGCGTCTGCCGCCAGACGAACAACTCGCCACTGGTCGCCGCGTGGTGGCAATCGGCAAACTCGGCATGGATCAGCGCGTCCAACTCCGCTGACTTTTTAAACCAATCGGCCGGCTGCAAGCGCTCAAACCAAAACTCCAGCACCCCTTGTAACTTGTCATCCATCACCGCGCTCCTTGTCACCCGCTTTTGACCAAATACTGAAAACCGCTCTCAAGCGACGAACTGCAGGCAGTGGCGAGCAGAGGCTGTTAAAATACCCGCCTCACAACTCAGTCCCCTGCGGAGAACCCCATGCCCAAGGCAAAAACCGTCAATTTCGAGTCCGCCCTGACCGAGCTTGAAAAACTGGTGCAAACCATGGAATCCGGTGAACTCAGCTTGGAAGACTCACTGAAAGCCTTCGAAAAAGGCATGAGCCTCAGCCAGGACTGCCAACAGGCACTGGCCGCCGCCGAGCTTAAAGTTCAGCAACTTACCGCCAAGGGCGACGACTCGGAACCCGCCTAATGAGTTTTGACGATTATTTACGGCAGTGCCAGCAACAAGTGCAGCGCGCACTACCAACCATGCTGGGATCGGCGACCAGCGAGTTCAGCGATGCCGACGCTGGGCCGCCGCTGACAACACTGTTCGAGGCCAGCCATTACAGCTTGATGAATGGCGGCAAGCGGGTGCGCGCCACCTTGGTCTACGCCACCGCGCGCGCGCTCAATGCCAATATTGACGAGTCGGCCCTGGACGCCAGCGCCTGTGCGATTGAAATGATTCACGCCTACTCATTGGTGCACGACGACCTGCCCGCCATGGACGACGATGCGCTGCGGCGCGGCAAACCCACCTGCCACATTGCCTACGACGAAGCCACCGCCATTTTGGTCGGCGACGGCCTGCAGAGCCGCGCCTTTGAACTGCTCACCGAGCTGCCGCTGCCAGCACCGCGCCGCCTCGCCATGCTACGCCTGCTGGCAGCCGCCAGCGGCCCGCGCGGCATGGTCGGCGGCCAGTCGATTGACCTCGCCAACGTCAATCGCCAGCTCGACCTCGCAACATTGCAAACCATGCACCAGCTGAAAACCGGTGCCTTAATTCGCGCCGCCATCGGCTTGGCCGCCACTGCCTGCGATGCCAGTGACACGGAGCTGCAGCAGCTCGACCGCTACGGCGCGGCCATCGGCCTGGCCTTTCAGGTTCAGGACGATATTCTCGACATTGAGGGCGATACCGCTGTGCTCGGTAAAACCCAGGGCGCCGACCTGTCACTCAACAAGCCGACTTTCCCGGCGCTGCTGGGGCTCGAAGGCGCCAAGGCATTGGCCCAACAGCTGCACGAGCAGGCCCTGACGTCACTGCAGGGCTTCGGCCCCGGCGCCGATGCCCTGCGCCAGTTATCCAACTATATTATCGAGCGCCGACATTAAGCGGCAATTCTGCCCGTCGACTGCGGTGCCGCCAACGGGCAATTGGTTTACAATTGCCCCCTTTACGCCGTTTCGGGTTAGAGATTGATGTTCCAGAAAATCCCCACGCAAAAGCCGTCGACGCCACTACTCGATGGCATCGCTGAACCCGACGAC
>JBFKEA010000116.1:0-7651 GCA_041619375.1 Spongiibacter sp.
AATTGGCTATTGTGCATCAAGCAGCTTTTTCCTGTAAGACGCAAACGCTACAGTTAAGCCACTGCCACTCAGGACGATTTCCATGCACGCCGAAAACCTGGTCGCCCACCGCGGCTGGCGACAACACTTTCCGGAAAACACGCTGCTGGCGCTGCGTGAGGCCGTGCTGGCTGGCGCGCTAAAGATCGAACTGGACGTACAGCTCAGCGCCGATGGCCAACCGCACATTTTTCACGACCCCTCGCTGCAGCGCCTCTGCCAACAGCCGGGGATGATATGGGACTACTCCACAGCACAACTGGCCGAAATGTCTGCCTTTGAACCGGGCCGCTTTGGCACGCGTTTTCGCGGCACCCCGCTCAGCCCACTCACCGACCTGCGCGGGCTTTTGGCGGAATTTCCCGCTGTTAACGCCTACGTGGAAATAAAAAGCGAAAGCCTGCAGCAGTTTGGTGCCGACACCATGGTCGATGCGGTGATGTCCGCGCTGGACGGCTACCAACAGCGCTGTGTGCTGATCAGTTTTGAATTAGATGCCCTGCTACTTGCCAAGCAGCGCGGCTGGTCGCGCTGCGGCGCGGTCTTCGATTACTGGCCTGACTGGCAGCTGGCATCACTGGCCGAACTGACCCCTGAGATCGTTTTTATCGACCGCAACTGCGTCCCGCGCGACGCCAACCTGCGACAACTGCCCTATCCCCCGCTAATCTATGAAGTGGGCAGTGCACTGGAGGCGCGAGATTGGTTTGGCCGCGGCGCCGTGGGAATAGAGAGTTTTTTAATCGGCGAATTACTGCAGGAGCTGCAACTTGTCTGAAGACATACACACCGAAATCGCCATTATCGGCGGCGGCGTTCAAGGTGCCGGCATTGCCCAAGCGGCTGCGGCCGCCGGCTATAGCAGCTGCATATTTGAACGCGCAACCTGGGCTGCCGGCACCTCACAGCGCTCCAGCAAGCTGATTCACGGCGGCCTGCGCTACTTGGAAACCGCCCAATTTTCGCTGGTTTACCACAGCCTGCGCGAGCGCGCCCAGCTGCTGCGCAACGCCCCCGAACTGGTGCGCCCGGTCCCCTTCTATATTCCTATTTACCGCAATACCTCGCGGCGACCCTGGCAAATTCGCGCCGGCCTAACCCTTTACTACCTACTCAGTGGCGGCGGCCCGCTGGGCCATTTTCGCAAACTTAAAAAGCACGAGTGGAGCAAGCTCGACGGCCTTAACACCAGCGGCCTGCAGGCGATCTTTCAGTACTGGGACGGCCAAACCGACGACCGGCTGTTGACCGAGGCGGTTGTCGACTCCGCCGCCCAGCTCGGCGCCAGTACCTTTACCGGCTGGGAGTTACTGGCCGCCGACAAACGCGAGGACGGCTATCGCCTGCGCTTTAACAGTCCCGAAGGCGAGCGCTTTTGCTACTGCAAGACGCTGGTCAACGCCACCGGCCCGTGGATCAACCAAACCGCCGAGCGTATCGACAACGCCGCAGCCACCGCCGACATCGATCTGGTACGCGGCAGCCACATTGTCGTCGACAAGCGCCTGACGCGCGGCGTGTATTACATGGAGGCACCCAGCGACCGGCGCGCGGTATTTGCCATGCCCTGGGGCCAGCACACCTTGGTAGGCACTACCGAAATCCTCCACCGTCACGGCCCCGACCACATTGTCGCCAGCGAGGAGGAAATTCACTACCTGCGCGACACCCTCAGCCACTTCTTTCCCGGCCCCCAGCCCGAGCTGCTCGACGCCTGGGCCGGCCTGCGCGTGCTGCCGCGCTCCAACGATATCGCCAATAAACGCCTGCGCGATACCTTTCTGTTCTGCGACAATGAGGCCAGCCCGCAAATGCTGTCGGTCTACGGTGGCAAGCTCACCGCCTACCGTCATACCGCCGAGCGCGTCGTGCGCCTGCTCAGCCGCCGGCTGGGGCCCCGCGACCCGCAAGCCGACACCCGCAACACTCACTTGGCCGCGCGCAAATAGCCCAAAACCGCCACACAACGCCCGTCAGCGGGCGTTTTTTCTGTGTATTACAGCAATTTAACGACGGCGACATGATTGCAAGGGCTTTACCGGCGCATGAACTTTTGCTTAGAAAGCAGCTAGTTAATTGTTTTTAAAAGAAAAAATAAAAACACAAAGTCTTAATTTCAGCCATCTTCAGGCGCGCGCCGACACCACCACCCCCGTCGGCCTGTAACCCCCGCCACCGCTCTTTCTCCCTATACTGACCCTGTCATCACGACACACACAGGAGAAACACCATGACTCACGCACTGACCATCAACGACATCAACAAAGCCGAAAGCCTGACCGACATCGCCGCCCGCATTGTGCTGGCCAGCATTGTCACCGCCGGCTTCATCGCCAGCATCATCGTTCTGTAAAACGCATTTACTGAAGGAGAACACCATGAAGACACTGACTAGCCAGCGCGTCTACTCGTTTGAAAACTGCGCCGATCTGGCTGCACGCCTAAGCCTGTTGAGCAGCGTCACCGCAGCGCTTACCGCCTGCCTGATCGCGCTGTGAACCAAGCGGCTAACACTCGGCCCCGTTAGGCACCATTCTGCCAGCCGAGGCAACACTCTGCCATCGCGCCGACGCCACACCATCGCCATCGCGCCGACGCAGCGCCCGCCCCTCCCGGCGGGCGTTTTATTATCCGCCATCCGCCGCTCAACGAACCACGCTCAGCCAAGCCATTGCCGCAAACGGCCCGCTCATCTATGGTTACAGCGTCGACAACTTTTGCTGGAGCCCCCCATGCGTTCTCTGGAGCAGTGGCTGGACGAGTACAACCAGTCGCATCAAAACCCGCGCAATAAACGCATTCACTATTGGTGTGTACCCGCAATTGCGGTGACCACCGTGGCACTGCTGTGGCTGGTACCGATACCCGGCAGCAGCGCCAACCTCGGTCAATTGACCCTCATTGCCGCAATGTTTTTTTATGGTTATCTGTCGACGCGACTGGCGCTGGGCATGCTGCCCTGGGTACTGGCGCTCGCGGCCGGCATTATCGCCTACCAACAACACGTCAGCCTGGCGATGTGGATTCCTGCAACGATTATCTGGGTGTTGGCCTGGCTGCTGCAATTCGTCGGCCACAAAGCCGAGTCCCAACAGCCGTCATTCTTTACCGACATCCTGTTTCTGCTGATCGGCCCACTGTGGATACTCGGCGCGCTCTACGACAAGCTGGGTATTCGCTATCGCGACTAATCGCCGTCGGCGCGGCGCCGACACAACAGGTGCACATAGCGCCCCAGTGCCCAAAAGGGCTCACGGGCACCGTACTGCCAATCGATCTCCAGCATATCTTCCACGCTGCGCTCGCTGCGCAGTTGGCGTGACATCAAATCGTGACTCAAGCGAACCCCGCGCCGCGCCACCACTTCCAGCCCCAGCGCCTCAAGCGCGGCAACCACCTGCTGAGGCTGACGCGGCGCCGGCGGCGTCAGTCCGCCCGGGTGACCGGCGAAATCCTCATCGCGCAACTTGTAGAGATTCCCCTTAATCATATTGCCGAGCACCAGCGCATTGAGATTGTAAAACATCAGTGACAGATAACCGCCGGTCGCCATACCCGCCACTAACTGCTTCAGTACGGCGTCCATGTCCGCCACCCATTCCAGTACGGCGTGGCAAACCACCAACTGAAACTGCCCGGCGGCAGACACCTGTTGGATCGCGCAGTGTTCAAGGGTTAGGCGATCGCCGGCCACATAGTCCTGTAACTGCTGGCGCGCCAGCGCCAGCATGTCCGCCGACAGATCATTGAGATAAACATGGTGGCCCTGTTCGAGCAGTAACGCGGCCATCTGGCCGATGCCGCCGCCGGCGTCCCACACCTGCATGGGGCGCTCGCGCAGCGCCGCCGGCAACTGCTGCTGCAGTTCGCGACGACAAATAGCCAGACGTAGCTCCCCCTTGGGGTTACCGTAGATATTGCGCTGAAAACGTTGGGCAATGCCATCAAAATTGCGGTCAGACATAGGGAGTGGACGTCACGGTGAGCGGATCTGGCGCAGTGTAAAAGCTCTGCTGAGGCGCAGCAATGACCACTGACAAAAACAACAGGCAAAAAAAAACCGGCGCAAGCGCCGGCTCTGTTAAATTTTGACTTCCAATGTCGCATTCAATCCGTTGAATGCCAGTGTCATCCTGACAGCTGCTATTAAAACACTCGTGCAAAGTGAGACACAGTCGTCAAAAGCAGCACTGCGTGTGAGATATATCTCACACGCCTCAGGCATCTATATCCGGGATCATTTCACTGCGCAGCCGCTCGATACTGTCCTTGATCCGCAGTTTTTCCCGCTTTAAGCGCTGCAATAACAGTTGGTTCTGCCAGGGATTCAGCGCCAGCTGGGCAATTTCTTCATCTAGGGCGCGGTGACGGCGCTTCAAGAGTAAGAGACGCGCACCGGCAGAAAGGCAGTTATCCATAGTACGGTCGAGTTCCGAAGACAGAGGACAGTGTAAAAGCTTATTTTTACTCCGGCCGCCGCGCGAAGACAAGCGCCCTCGCGCGGCAAGACTGATCTTTTTCGTCACTGGGCATTGATAACTTAAGCCATTGTTGCCCTTCAGTAGCTTGGCAATACTAGTTTGCAACATTTACCGAGCGGCGCAAGCACCTGCGCGGCCAGGAGTCAGAGGTTAGAAACATGCAAACCGAACTGTGTAAGAAACTGGGTATTGAATACCCCATCTTTGCCTTTACTCACTGCCGGGACGTCGTCGTCGCGGTCAGCAAGGCCGGCGGCATTGGCGTGCTCGGCGCGGTGGGCTTCTCGCCTGAAGAACTCAAAGAAGAGCTCGACTGGATCGACGAGCATATCGGCGACCTGCCCTATGGCGTGGATATTGTTATCCCGCAAAAATACGAAGGCATGGGGGATATGAGCCCCGAAGAGCTAGAAAAGCAGCTGCAAAGCATGGTGCCGCAAGAGCACATTGATTTTGCCCAGAAGCTGCTCGCCGACCACGGCGTTCCCGAATGGCCGGACGGCAGCAAAAGCATGGGGCTACTGGGCTGGACCGAAGCCACCGCCACGCCACTGCTGAAAGAGGCCCTGACACGCCCCAAATGCCGATTGATTGCCAATGCTCTGGGCACACCACCGGCCGATAAAGTCAAAATGATTCAAGACAGCGGCCGCTTGGTCGGCGCACTGTGCGGCAAGGTCAAACAGGTTAAAGCGCACCGCGAAGCCGGTCTCGACTTTATCGTCGCCCAGGGCGGCGAAGGTGGCGGCCACACCGGCGATGTCGGTTCAATCGTCTTCTGGCCACAGGCCGTGGCCGCCGCAGGCGATGTACCCGTGTTAGCGGCGGGCGGCATAGGCAGCGGTCAGCAAATGCTGGCTGCCATGGCCATGGGCTGCGCCGGCGCCTGGACCGGCTCGCTGTGGCTGACCGTGGAGGAAGCACACGCCGAGCCAGCACAGAAGGAATCACTGCTCAGCGCCACCAGCGAAGACACCGTGCGCTCGCGTTCCTGGACCGGTAAGCCCTGTCGTATGCTGAAAAATGACTGGACAGAGGCCTGGGCCACCCCCGGCAACCCCGAACCACTCGGCATGCCTCTGCAGGGCTTGGTATCTGGCGACGGCATTCGCCGCACCGCGAAATACGCCGCCGTCGGCGACTGCCAAAAAGTGGCTTTCAACCCCGTCGGCCAAGTCGTCGGCCAGATCAACGAAGTGGAGTCCACCCGCAACGTGGTGTTCCGCTTGATCAACGAATACGTCGACGCCCTGGACCGCATCAACAGTTTGATGCCCGAGGCCTAAACCGCCGCAGGCTGACAGCCCTGCCCCGCAGCGCTGTCAGCCCTTCTCACTGTTCTTCTCACTCTCCCGCTAGCGCGCGCTCAGCCAGCACCCTCTCCACCGTATCGACAATCACCTGAGTTTGGCGATCGACCTCAATATTGACCTCGTCCCCGACCTCCAGCAACTTCAGATTGGTGCTGCGCAGGGTTTCCGGGATCAAACACACCGAAAAGACTCCGCTGACGCTATCCATACTCGCCACCGTCAAGCTGCAGCCGTGCAGACCGATAAAGCCTTTGTGAAACACGTACTTAATTAACGCTGCGGGCAACTGAAAAAACACTTCGACATTATTTTCACTGCGAACCACCGCGGTCACCGCCGCGCGGCCGTCAACATGTCCCGAGATAAGATGGCCACCGATCTCCGCCCCCTGTTTTGCCGAGCGTTCAACATTAACGAGATCGCCCACCGCCAACTGCCCCAAGGTGGTCAGCGACAGCGTTTCCTGCATGGCATCAAAGTGCACCGTCGCCCCGCTAACGCCGGTCACCGTCATGCACACACCGTCTAGCCCGACGCTAGCGCCGATTTGCAAGTCTTCGCGCAAGTGGGCAGGCAGGGCGATGGCGAGGCGACGCAGCCCTGGCTCGTCGTTCAGTTCTGTTAGGGCAAAGGCACCCTGAACAATACCGGTATACATTGAATGACCCCTGTAACGTAATTGCAGCATAATAATGAATCCCGCATTATGCGGGGCCAACCATAGATAACAAAATCAAAACAAGACGAGGTAACGATGGCACTGCGTATTATGAATATCGCCACCCTGCTGTTCTGGGTGGCCTTTGTGGTGAATTTTTTCCAACCGCTGATCGGCGACAGCAGCCACTGGATCAACTGGGTGGGCTACGGTCTGCTGGCCGCCCACGCCTGCGAGTGCCTCATTTTCCGCAAGGAACTGCACCGCGATTACGCCGGCAAGCTCGCTCTCGGTTACCTCACCGTGCTGCTGCTCGGCCTCGGGCGCACTTCGGCGTGGCTGAATGAGCGTAAATCCGCCTCAGCCTAGGCCTTTTGCCATAGCCCGCCCGCTGGCGACCTGCTAGCATTATCGCTTTCAATCAACGTGCAATAGGGCAAGTCAATGAAGCGGGTTATCTTTAACCAGAAGGGCGGTGTCGGCAAAACCAGTATCAGTTGCAACCTCGCTGCGATCAGCGCATGGAAGGGCTTTAAAACCCTGTTGATTGACCTGGACATTCAAGGAAATAGCAGCGAGTACCTGGTCGGCGAGCAGTTTCGCGACCTTGAAGACAACGCCGCCAGCTTTTTCAAGCAAAAGCTGGCGCTGTTCGGCAAGAGCAAAGGCGCCAGCGACTGCGTATACCAGACCGAATTCGACAATCTCTACCTGATGCCGTCGAGCCCAGAACTGGCGGTCATTGAACGCGAGCTGGAAAGCCGCCACAAGATCTACAAGCTGCGCGACGCCCTGCGCGAGCTGGAAAAAGACTACGAACACATCTATATCGACACGCCGCCGGCGCTGAATTTCTACAGCCGCTCAGCGCTGATCGCCGCCGACAGCCTGGTCATCCCCTTCGACTGCGACAGCTTTTCCCAGGGCGCCCTGCTCGGCCTGTTGGAGACCGTCGAAGAAATCCGCGAGGATCACAACCCGGACCTGCAGCTGGAGGGCATCGTCGTCAACCAGTTCCAGGCCCAGGCCAGCCTGCCCGCGCAGCTGGTCGACAGCCTGCGCGCCAATGAGCTGCCGGTGTTTGAACAGTACCTGAGCGCCTCGGTTAAAATGAAAGAGTCGCGCAGTCGCCAGCTGCCGCTGGTGCACCTCGCGCCCTC
>JBFKEA010000117.1:0-7480 GCA_041619375.1 Spongiibacter sp.
AGATAGCAGAACAACAACTGGTCGCGGCGCAACAAGGCCAGCTCGCCTGGCTGCGGCTCCTTGACCTTAACCACCAATTCAGCGCAGTCATAGAGCTCGGCCGCACTGTTGACGCACTGGGCACCCGCCTGCATGTAGTCGCCATCGCTATAACCCGAACCCTGTCCGGCCCCGCGCTCAACCACTAGCAGATGCCCGCGCTGCGCAAGTTGCGCCACCGCTTGCGGCGTCAAACCCACGCGATACTCCTGGGCCTTACATTCTCTGGGCACGCCAATGCGCATTACCACCTCCGCTGTCAGGACCGCCCTTCACAGCGGCAGCCTATCGAGAAATATGGCTGATATCTGCGCAATTACAAACCGGCCCGGTTAACGCTGGCGCCAGAGCCCTGCCGCTTCCTCCACCTCACCCTCTTTTTGCAACTTCAACAGATGCGCCCACAACGACAATTGGGCGATCGGGTGCAGCGACTCGTCAACATCGTCGTAGGCATGCACGACCAGATCCTGCAGAGCAATATCGCCGCGTCCCTGCAGCGCCGCACGCACCTTACTCTCACGCCCGAGGCGGTGGGCAATCAGGGCTTCGATTTCAGCCCGCGGCTGTTCTATTAAACCGCCGTGTCCCGGGGCCAAGGCCTGCAGCGGGTACTCCAGCATGCGCCGCAGTGAGTCGATGTAGTGGGCCATATCGCCCGCCGGCGGAATAATCACCACCGTCGAGCCCTGCATGATGTGATCGCCGGTAAACAATAGCCCACTGGGCTCATGGAGAAAGCAGAAATGGTTGTCGACATGACCGGGGGTGTATATGGCGCGCAAGGCCTCGCCATCTACATGAATAATCTGCTCGTGCTGCAGTTCGACATCCGGCTTAAAGCTGGTGTCCTGATGGCCGTCGTCGGCAATGGCACGGCCCAACATGGGCACTGAAAAACGCTCAGCCAACAGCGCCGCCGCCGGCGAGTGGTCTGGGTGGGTATGGGTCACCACAATTTGTTCGAGCTCACCGCCCAGCTGCTCGACCGCCGCCTGCAAAGCATAGACGTGCTCGGCCATCGCCGGGCCCGGGTCGAGCAGGGTCAAGCGGCCACGCCCCAACAGATAACTGTTGGTGCCCGGCCCCGTCATCACCCCGGGATTGGGGGCAATAAGACGGTGCACCGCCGGCCGCAACTGCTCTAATACACCACTGTTCATGTTCGGACTCCTATCTTTCATTGCCCGTCACCACCGAGCCTGCCGCAAACGGCGAGTCAATTCAAAGCCGGCCCAGCGATTGCCTCAAACGCCAAACTAAACGCGCGCCGAGCAGTAAGGCAGAACAACTCAGGCCTGCGAACAGGCCCAGCCAGTAGCCACTCGGCCCCATTGCCGGCCATGCGGCCAAGCCGGTGGCCAGCACATAGCCCGCCGGCAGCCCCACTCCCCAGTAGGCGAACAAGGTCAGCAACATCGGCACGCGGGTATCTTCAAAGCCGCGCAGACAACCGCTGGCCGTCACCTGAAGTGCGTCCGACACCTGATACAGTGCCGCGAACAGTAGCAGATGGCTAGCCAGCGCAATCACTTCAGCATTGTCAGTATAAATTCGCGGTATCCACTCGCGACTCACCACCAACAAACTGGCCGCCGACAGGCCGATAAGCAAGGTGATACGGAAAGCTACGGTAATGGCGCGACGCAGCCCCTCAGCATCTTCTCTGCCGCGGGCGTGGCCAATACGCGCGGTGGCCGCCAAGGCAAAGCTCAGCGGCAACATAAACACCAGCGAGGTAAAATTCAGTGTGAGCTGGTGACCGGCAACAATAATGGCCCCAGATTGGCTGAGCAACAGGGCGATAACGGCAAAAATACTTACCTCAAAGAAAATCGCGAGCGCCACCGGCAGCCCGAGCACAAAGAGATATCGCAGCGTATCGACCTCGAGGCTCCAGGGCCGCAGGCGCAGGCGAAATTCCGACTCGGTGTAACGGCGATGCCACAGCAGGTGCCCGACCATCAACAGCGCCATCAACCACATCACCACTGCGGTGGCCCAGCCACATCCGACCCCGCCCAGCGCCGGAAAACCCAGCTTGCCATAGATCAGCACATAGTTAACCGGGACATTAACCAATAAGCCAATCACACTGATCCACAGCACCGGACGGGTATCACCCAGCGCTTCGGTGTAACTGCGCAGCGCCAGCATCACCGCAATGGCCGGCAACCCCCAGCTGAGGCCACTGAGATAGTCGCGCACCATAGGCCGCATCGCGGCATCGACATCCATCCACGCCAACACCGGATCGGTGTTGCGCAGTAGCACAAAGGCCAACACCCCAAATATCAGCCCCAGGCTCACCGCCTGCTGAACAATCGGGTTCACCCGCTGAGATTGACCGGCGCCCATATGCCGAGCCAATACCGAGGTGGTTGTCATCAGCAAACCGGTCAAAAACAAAAACACTGGCACCCAGATACTGGCACCCACCGCCACCGCGGCAAGATCCAGCGCCGATACTCGGCCGGCCATCACGGTGTCGACAAAGCCATTGGCGGACTGCGCCAACTGGCCGCCAAAAATAGGCAGGGCGATACGCAGCTGACTGCGCAATTCCTGTCGCAGGGGTGAAGACATGAAAACTCTCGGCGGGCATCAATTCGGGCTGCACTCTAGCGCAGCGCGCGCGACGCCGCAAACCGCGCTGCGGCGTTTTAGTGACAATCAAAAACGGGGGCCTCAGCCCCCGCTCATTCAGCGTTGACTGGCATCACACCATATTAGCAATAGGCACCACCGGGTCGACGTCAGCGTCATAATCTACGCCATCAATTTCAAACCCGAACAAACGCAGGAATTCCTGTTTGTAGCCGGCAAAGTCGGTGATTTCACGCAGATTTTCGGTAGTCACCTGATCCCAAGCCGCCGCTACCGCATCCTGAATCTCTGGGCGCAGCTCCAAGCCGTCGGCGCGCAGGCGACCCTCTTCATCATATTGCGGGGCCGTGCCGTAAAGGCTATTACGGAACAAGCCGTAGACCTGCTCGATACACCCCTCGTGACTGCCGTCAGCCTTCATAACCTTAAATAGCAGCGCCAGATACAGCGGCATAATGGGGATCGCCGAGCTGGCCTGGGTCACCACCGCCTTGAGGACCGATACCCGAGCGTCGCCCCCCTTTGCAGCCAAACGTTGACGAATATCAACGACACGCTTGTCGAGGTCTTTTTTCGCCTGTCCAATGGTGCCGTGCCAATAGATATCCCAGGTAATGCGCTCACCCAGATAGGTATAGGCGGTAGTTTTGGCGCCGTCGGCCAGCACCCCGGCCTCGTCGAGAGCGTCAATCCACATCTGCCAGTCTTCACCGCCCATCACCGCCACAGTGTTGTCGATATCCTCCTGGGTGGCTGCCGGCAGAGTGACCGTTTCAATGGTTTCCTTGTCAGTATTTACGCCGCGCTGACTGACATCTTTGCCGATCGGCTTGAGGGTTGAGTTAAAGATCTCGCCGGTTTTAGGGTGCTGTCGGCGCGGTGCCGCCAGACTGTATACCACCAGATCGACCTGACCGAGATCGGCCTTGATCTGCGCAATCGTCTTTTCTTTAATTTCATCCGAAAAGGCATCGCCATTAATACTTTTGGCGTAGAGACCCTCGGCTTCGGCAAACTTGTGGAAAGCTGCAGAATTATACCAGCCGGCAGTACCGGGTTTCTTTTCCGTACCCTCTTTCTCAAAAAAGATGCCAAGTGTCGCCGCCCCAGCACCAAAGGCCGCACTGATTCGCGAGGCCAGACCGTAGCCGGTCGATGAACCGATCACCAACACCCTCTTCGGCCCTTCAGCTATGGCGCCCTGGGCCTTAACATAGTCGATCTGCTGCTGGACATTGGCCTCACAGCCCTTGGGGTGAGTGGTCACACACATAAAGCCGCGCACACGGGGTTTGATGATCATTCGCTATTCCGCTCCATCGTTGAATGCCCTGAATTGGCCGGCATTATAAGCCCTGAATTCGTCGCCGACTAATATGCACTGTCAACTTAGGCAATCGCTGCACCGCCGCGCGGGCTGTGCACAAACGCACAAGTCACGCCAAATCCTCCCAAAAATAATCGTTTCAGACGACCTAACCAGTGTCTGCGGCTGTGCTACCATCCGAGGACATAAGTAACAATAGCGTAACTAATTGCACAAAATGTGCTTTATGCGTAATAAAAAACCATCATAATTCCGAATAATTCAGGGAAACTACGCAATAGCTCATGCATTTGCGTCTTAAAAAAGGGTGATATATGAAAGTCAGTAAGCTGAAATCCCTCGCTGCGCTCGGCGGCCTGGGCTTGTCGGCCTTTGCGCCATCGCTTTACGCGCAAGCCGCTCTAGAGGAAGTGATTGTTACGGCGCAGAAAAAAGCCGAATCACTACAGGACACACCAATCTCGCTGACGGCCTTCAGTGAAGACCGCCTGGAAGTCGAGGGCATTAGCAACCTCGGCGACATTGGTTCCAAAGTCCCCAGCCTGACTATTGAGCCCTTCCCCATCAATAACGCCACGCTGCGAATCTTTATTCGCGGAATCGGTATTTCCGACGCGCAAATTACCCAGGATCCACCGGTCGGCATTTACGTCGACGGCGTATACATTGCTCGCTCCACAGGCACCGCCCTCGACGTTGCTGACCTGCAGCGCATAGAGATTCTGCGCGGCCCTCAGGGCACGCTTTACGGTCGCAACACCACGGGTGGCGCGATCAACCTGATTACCAAAAAGCCGACCACCGAAGGCGTGGAATTCAAGCAGAAATTCACCGTCGGCAACCGTGACTTGTTCACCTCGAAAAGTACGCTGAACCTGCCTGTGACCGACACCGTTGCGGCAAAGCTGGCGGTTATGCGCACCATGCAAGACGGCCACATTGAAAACACCGGCCCTGGCGGTGACTTTGGCGACCGCGACGTCGAGGGCTTCCGTTTTGACCTGCGCTGGGACATCACCGAATCATTGGCACTGGACTACGCCTACGACAAATCCGATTTTGATTATTACAACACCGAATATCAGCACGTGCGCCCGCGCACACCCATCGAGGGCAGCCAAGCTGACCTAGTCGACGCCAGCGGCAAGACCAGCTACTCCAACTCCCGTCAAGAAGCTATCGGCACAGTAATGCCCTTCGAGCAGTCATCAACCGACATCGAAGGCCACGCACTAACGCTTACCCAGGATTTCGACACCGTCCAGCTCAAGTATATTTTTGCCTACCGCGAGCTCTACGACAAATCCTACGCCTCTCTCGGTGGCGGTGTGCCGCTGGAACCGGGTGAAAGCCCCCATGGCGACAACGCCGAAAGCCGAGACATCTACCGCCTCGACTCTCACGAATACTGCGGTCAGGCTGCGGAGTTTGTGCTGGGCGCCGGCAACTGCCTGCCCCTGACCTACCCTAAAGTCAGCCAGGAGCAGTTCTCCCACGAACTGCAACTGACCGGCGACCTGTTTGACAGCCGCGTCAACTACATTGTCGGCGGTTACTATTTCAAAGAAGAAGCTCAGGAAAACAACGGCCCGCTGCACCACCAGCTGAGCGGCCCTGTTAATGCCGGTCTGCCAGACCTCGTTGGCCTGACCTGGGTTCGCGCGGTGAACATGCTCAGCCAGATCTACGATATCGAAAACGAGGCGGCAGCTGTCTTCGGCCAATTTACTTGGACCCCAGAGATCCTCGAAGACCGTCTGCACCTGACCTTCGGTGCGCGCCACTCAGAAGACACCCGCTCGACGGTCAAATTCCAGCGCGACATGACCATTGCAGAAACGTCCGCAGGCCCAATTGACGTATCCTTCGTCCAGTGCGGCGGCAACCCCGCCAATGGCGATTGCCGCAATTTCGACAGCATTCCGGCCTCGCAGGATTTCAGCAACGACTCCTTTAGCTTGGTTGCCGAATTCGACCTGACCGACGATATCAACATCTACGCCAAGCGCGTCGAAGCCTACAAATCCGGCGGCTTCAACACTCGCGACCCTCAGCAGGACGGCAATCAAGGTCCGGCCTCAGACGGCAATGACTACGGCTTTGGCTACGCCGACGGCTTTGACGCCGAGTACGTAACCTCCTACGAACTGGGTATTAAGAGCGAGCTGCTGGATCGCCGCCTGCGGATCAATGCCGACGTATTCTTCAGTGAATACGAAGACATGCAGCTGAATTTCATCCTCGCCGGCACCGTGGCTGACACCAAGGTGACCAACGCCGGTGAGGCCGAAATGTTTGGCTTTGAAGCCGATGTGACCTTCCTGGCCAATGAAAACCTGCTGCTGATGCTGAACTATGCCTTCTTGGACACCGAGGTGACCAAGGCGACCGATGTTAACGGCAACGATGTCGCAGATCAGTTTGTATTCTTCTCAGCCCCCGAGCACAGCTTCACCGCCTCGGCCGACTACACCATCCACCAAGCTGACTGGGGTCGCACCAGCGTCAACGTTAGCGTCAACTATATGGATGAGCGCAACGGCGGTTCGCGCGCACTCAATGTTAAAAACACGCAGCTGCGCCAATACGAACTGGTTAACGCTCGCCTGAGCTTGACTGACGTCCCGCTGGCTGGCGGTCGCCTAGGCGCTGGCCTGTGGGCGAAGAACTTGCTG
This sequence comes from Spongiibacter sp., assembly GCA_041619375.1. Lineage (GTDB taxonomy): Bacteria > Pseudomonadota > Gammaproteobacteria > Pseudomonadales > Spongiibacteraceae > Spongiibacter. The sequence goes on from JBFKEA010000117.1 coordinate 6,649, forward strand.
GACACCGAGTACGAGCTGACGGCGGTAGACAACCTTCCACAGGCTGACCGTTCAGTGATCTGGGGTGAGCCTCGCACCTACGGCCTCGACATCTTTTACGAGTACTAAGATTTAGGTCTTGACTGGGCTGCTTTTGCAGCCCTTTTTTTTGCCCGAAATTTCGCCCAAGCTGCCGACAAAAATTAGCCAATTAACGCTATATGTTCTTGATGCCTTTGGGCAAAAGCAGTAGATTAAGCAAAGTTTTTAATACACACATATTAAAAGAGTCTTCACTATGAGCGATAAAGATAAAAGCAGCCCCAGCAAACCCCTGCGCAGCAGCGCCGTTGAGCAGTGGGACATTGAAACCGATGTCGCCATCATCGGCTTTGGCGGCGCCGGAGCCTGCGCCGCCATTGAGGCCGCAGACGCCGGCGCCTCGGTGCGCCTGTTCGAATTGGCCAGCGCCAGCGGTGGCTCAACCGCACTGTCCAGCGCCGAAATCTACATGGGTGGCAACGGCGGCACTCCTGTCCAGCAGGCTTGCGGCTATGAAGACGATACCGAAAACATGCTTAACTACCTGCGCGCCTGCTTTGGCAACCAGGCCGACGAAGAAAAACTGCGCGCCTACTGCGAAAACAGTATCGCCCACTACAAGTGGCTGACTGCCATGGGCGTGCCCTTTAAAATGAGCGAACTGAAAGAGCGCGCGATCATGGCGCTGACCGACGACTGCCTGCTGTTTACCGGCAACGAGAAGGCCTACCCCTTCCCCGAACACGCCAAGCCGGTGCCCCGCGGCCACAACCTGGAAATAGAAGGTGACAACGGCGGCCCGCTGCTGATG
>JBFKEA010000118.1:0-7471 GCA_041619375.1 Spongiibacter sp.
CGGAAGACATCCAGATAGAAGCCGGTGTTCTGGGCCAGACCGCGACGGTTGTGACAGTGGGCGCAGTTTACTTCCAGATAACTGCGTACCCGCGCCTCGATATCGGCGTCGCTGTCAGCCTCGGCGCCGGAGTCGCCCGGTACATTGAAGATGGGGTTGCGCTCGACCGAGGTCAGGTAGCTGGTCGTCGGCTCCAGCACTAGCTCGTCGGGGCAGTTCTTCATCAGGCCGTTCTGGCACCAGTAGAGGACCTGGTTTTCGCCGTTGATCGGGTGCTGCTCCATCCCCGAGGCGATGGGCGACTCGGTGGCGAAGGGGCGGTTGAGGTTGCGCACTTTGGGGCCAATCGGCGCGGTGCCGGTTTCGGCATCGTCGTTGGAATGGCAGCTCAGGCACTGATTGGCGTTGGGCATCAGGTAGTCGTCGGTGGCGCCATCGTAGAGCTCACCGCTGTTCACGTCGTGGTAGTGCCAGGCGACACTGGCCACACCGCCGCTTTGCTCAAGCTTGGCGACGCGCTGGCCGTTTTCCTCGCTCCAGATGTATTCAAGACCGTCCCAGTACACCTGGCCGCTACTGGTTTCGCGCTTGATCAGCAGGCGGGTCTCGACCACGGTTTCACTGTTGCTGGTTTCGTCGGCAAAGGCGAAGGACTTGCTGAGGATGGTGCCCACCGGGAACAAGATGGTGGCATTGCTGCCGTCGGCACCGTCGCGATATATCGCCTGCTCACCCTCGGGGATGAACGCGGCGCGATACTTGGTGGAGTAGTCGGAGAACAGTTTGCTGTTCAGCACAAAGGGCACGCCGCGGCCATTGGGCAGGCTGCGTGGGTCTTGGGCGTCGGCAAACAAGTGGTACTGGTCCAAAGTTGGGCAATTCACCCGGTAGGCGGCGGCGTTGATCTCGCCAGCGGCGACCTCGGCATTACACAGGGCGTCGATTTCCGCCTGGCTGGGCTCGGGGTCGATATTCACCGAGGGCACAAACTCAGGGATCACCACCGGCGGCAGCGGCGGCAGATTGCTGCCGTACTGGTCGACGCAGCGGTGCGGGCTGATATCGGTGTCGGCGGCAAAGCCCTGCAGGCCCTGTACGACGGCAATTAAGTCGTCCTGGGACTCCGGCGGGGCATTGAGCAGCAGCTCCAGGCCATCGGTGCCGTGGAAGTTGGCGTAGGTCAGGCTGTCGCCGTCAAAGCTGTTGTCGTCGTCGATACAGGAGAACCACCACAGCGGCTTTTTGCGCTCGCCGGTGGCGGTGTCGAATTTATAGGCGTTGTAGCGGCAATCGGGGTTGGGGTACTGGTTGCCGGAGATGGGTTTGCCGTCCTCGTCGCGCGGTACCGGTTGGCCCTGGTCGTCGGTGGGGTAGGGGCAGTCGGCATCGTAGTCGTCGGCATAGCCGTCCCAGACGATGTGGGCGCCGCGATATTCACCGGTGGCCGCGGCCACTTTTAAGCCGACCAGCAGCGGGAAGGCCGACGTCACCTGCTCGCCCTCGGTGGCCAGAATGGTGGCAAAATCCGGCTGCGGCACGTCGTTGCCGTTGTTGATAAAGGTGTTGTTGTAGATATGCACGCCCTCGGTGTACATATCCAGACGGCGGTCACCGGGCGCGCCCATCAGCTGGTAGCTGGTGTGCACGATGCCAGCGGTGCCGTGATCTTCGAAGATGTTGTCGAAGATGTCGATCTTGTCGTAGCCCAGGGTGATCATGCCTACGCCGCGGGGCACATTGGCCACCAGACTGCCGGGCTCGGCAAAGTTGTAGGTGTTGTTATTGCGGGCGTGGTTGCGGTACATGCGGGTGCGACTGCCGTAGCGGGTCAGGCCGTCGAGGTCGTATACCAAAAAGCCGCCGGTATTACACTCGGCCAGGTTGTCGGCGTATTCGCCGCTGCGCACATTTTCGATTTCAAAGCCAAACACGTTAAACGCGGCGCGGCTGTTGCGGATAATGGCGTTGTCGGTCTGGCCGACGTAAATGCCGGCATCGGAGGCGCCGATCGATTCGGTGTTCTCAACCAGAATATTCTGCGAGTTCACCGGGTAGATGCCGTAGCGCCCGGACAGGATGCTGACGGTGTAGTCCGGCGAGCTGGTGTCGGTCTCGCTGGGGTTGGGGTTATTGGGGTTGTGGCGCGCCGGGTCGGTACAGGCCACCTGCAGTTTCTCGGCATAATTGTCTGCGGTGACCGTGTCTTCGTCTTCGGTCAGCCGGCCGCTGGACCAGAAGGCGCGCACATCGCGCAGGGTGCCGTGATCCACGCCCTGCAGTTTAAAGGCGTCGCCGGGGGAGTCGAGCACGGTGAGGCCTTCAATGACAATGCCGCGCACGGTGTTGGCCAGAATGCCCTCTTGCGAGTTGCTGTTTTTAAACGACAGTACGGTTTTGTCTTTGCCCTGCCCTTTGATGCGGATGTTTTCGGTAGAGGAAATCTGCAGGCCGGCGCTGAGTTCATAGTAGCCGCTGGCGAACTCGATGGTGTCGCCGGGGCGGGCGGAGATCATCGCCAGTACCATGTCAGTGGTGGCCGAGTCGCCGGGCGCAATGTTAAATACGCGGCCCTGGGCGGGGCTACCACTGTCACCGCCGTTATTGCCGCCGCCATCACCGCCGCCGGGGTTGTTTGTTGCGCTGCCGCTATCGCTGCTGGAGGAGCCACAGCCGCCGAGTGCAATGGCCATCGCCATTAAAAGAGATAATCCGTGCTTCATTGCTACCTACCCAGAGTGTGCTGTTTGTTGTTTTGACGGGCTTTGCGCATTGGCAATTTGATCCGAGACGCCCGTCGGCCTTCGGTCAGGGGCGCAAGCAAGATGTGTGCCCCGAAAACATAAAAAATTAACAAAGGGGACAGACTAGCAGATTTATGCAATTGCATATAGCTGTATTAATTTTGCCATTTAGTGGGGGTATGAGGGGTCGGCGGATGGGCAGGCACAAAAAAGGGGCCTGAAAGGCCCCGTAAGTTTGGTGTCATCGTGTTAGTTCGCTGCCGCCCATATCGGCAGAGTCCCGTTCAATGATGCCACCCGTCCCAAATCTGTGACGGTGCATCCCTGCCCCGGTTTAGCGGCGTTCCGCCTCGCTGTCGGGCTCGCGAACCGACACGGGCTTGCCGTGGTGAACGGGTAGCAGTGAATGCCAAGCTACCAGCACAACGGCGAACGCAAGCAAATAGAGTCCTGGGGTCATATCGGTATACCTTTTCTACACTCTGAATCACCGAGGGCGTCGGTGTTTTTTACACGTTAAGGGAGCGTGAAAATATTGGTATACGGAGTTGCCGCAGGCGGGAGAATTGTTACATGCCTCCCGGGTAACGGCAAGCCGCTAACAGGGAGGCATGTGGCCTGCTTACCAGCGGTAGCTAGCTTGCAAGGCGAAGGTGCGTGGGTTGTTGATCAGACCGTGGTGCGTGGTGGCACCGGTGATGGTTTTGGCGGTCGGGGCGTCGACGCCGTAGACCACAATCAGCTCGTCGCTGAGGTTTTTACCCAGTAGCGCGACTTCCCACTCGCCGTCAATGGCCGACAGTGCAATGCGGCCATTGTAGGTTTGGTAGGCGTCTTGCTTGATGCGGTTATCCATGTTCGGCGAGGGGTGGTACTCGTCGGTAAAGATCACATCGACATTGGCGCGCAGCATCAGCGCGTCACCCAGTGGGCGCTCGTAGGCGAGCAGCAGGTTACCGGAGTAGTCGGCGACGTACTGGTTAGTTTTGCCACTGTAGTCACAGTTGATGCCATTGGGGTTGTCGGGCGTCTGGTCCTGAATACAGGTGCCGAGTTGGTGGTCCTGGAACTCAAAGTCGAGGAAGGCCAGGCCGCCGGCGAGCATCAGGTTTTCGGTGAGCGCCATACGGCCGTCCAGCTCGATACCTTGAGAGACCGCGCTGGCGGCGTTGCCGACATTAAAGCCCAGGGTGCCGTCAAACACGCTGACCTGCAGGTTGTCGAACTCGGTGCGGAACAGCGCCGCATTCAGTTCCGCAGCGCCGTCGAGCAGGGTGGTTTTGAAACCCAGCTCGTAGCTCAGCGCTTCCTCTTCCTCAAACTCGAAGCTACCAATCAATACCTGTTGGTTGGTACCAGTGGGGGCATTGGGGTTGATCGGTGTGGGGTCAGCGCTGGGCGAGGCGTTGGAGCGGGCGTCGAAGCCACCCGATTTGTAGCCGCGGCTGGCGGAGAAATAGGCCATCAGGTCGTCGGTGGCGTCCCACTGCAGGTTGATCAGCGGGGCGAACTGGACTTCTTCGCGCTCGCCTTTCAAGTCGTGGCGCTCGGCGGCAAAGCTGACCGCGGCGGCGGTGTCGACTTCACCCAGTGGCTGAATGCTGCCGTCGTCGAAGCCAAATTCCAGCTTGCGCGCGCCCTCTTTGTTTTCCCAGGTCAGGCGGCCACCTAGGGTCATGCGGAAGGTGTCAGCCATATTCCAGGTGGTTTGCATAAAGGCCGAGGCGATGGTCGACTCGCTGTGGAAGTCGCGCGGTGTGCGAATGCCGCGCAGGGCGTTACCGGCGTCGCCAAAGCCCAGTAATTCAAAGCCGCTGGAGCCGTCGGCGCCGGGGTCGGCGTCACCGCGGGCACCGCCTTCGAGCAAGTCGGCGGCGTTAACCAGCTGGGGAATGATGTCTGAGGGCAGGTAGAGCGAGTCGAAGAAATCCAGCTCGCTGTACTGGAAGTAAGCGCCGGCAATATATTCGAAGGTCTCGCCCGCCGGTGAAATCCAGCGGAATTCCTGGCTGAACTGCTGGTACTCTTCCTGGAACTCCACTTGGAATAGCGGCGCACCGGTAAAGTCGCAGTCACAGTCCTCGTCGTACTCGTAGCCCATAATGCCGGTGATCGAGGTGAACTGGTGGTCGTCGCGATACCAGTCGACATTGGCGGTAAAGTTATAGGTGTCGTTGTTGCTGTAGTCGCCGTTGCTGTGACGCTTGCGGTCGGCGGTGTTGTTCAGCACGCCCTCGTCGGAGTCGATGTCGATGATCGAGCCGTTGGGTTGCAGCTGCAGGAAGTCCAGAAGCGGCTGCGGCAGTAGGCCGGTGAGGAAGCCGACGCCGCCGGCGTCTGGGAAGACAGTGCGATCCATGATTTCGCCGTAGGTGCGGCCTTGGAACAGAAAGACATCGGAATCAGATTCGTAGTTGGTGATGATTTCCGAATTGCGTCCGACCACGTCGAAGCTGCCGGCCTCGACTTTGAACATGGCGGTGACATCGTCAGTGACATCCCAGCCCAATTTAAAACGGAAGGTTTCCTCGTCGCGCTGGGCCTCATCGCGGTCCAGTACCAGATTGTCCATAAAACCGTCGAGTTCGCGCTTGCGCACGGCAAAGCGATAGCCGAGGCGGTCGTTGATCGGGCCGCTGACCACGAGGTCGATGATGCGCTCGTTTTGCTCGGGCTCATAGGTAACCTGGACATTGCCCTCGGCATCTTCGGTGGGGTCGGCGGTGCTGATGCTGATGGCGCCGGCGATGCTGTTTTTGCCCAGCAGGATGTTTTGCGGACCGCGCAGGACTTCTACCCGTGACAGGTCGAGAAAAGGGGCGCGGGCCAACTGGGCGCGGCCGTAGGAAATGCCGTCGACGTACATGCCAACCGATTGTTCAAAACCTTGGTTTTCACCGGAGCCAATGCCGCGCACGTAGATATCGGTGCCGATGCCGGACTCCGACATAGTGAAGTTGGGGACGTAGGCTTGCAGGTCTTCAATTTTGGAGAGACCGGCCTCCATCATTTTTTCGCCGCCAATGGCGCTGACTGATACCGGCACGTCTTGCAGGCTCTGCTCGCGGAGCTGGGCGGTAACCACAACCTCCTCAAGCATGGGCGCGGCATGGGCGAGACTGCCCAGCAAACTCAGCGGCAACAGGGGAGATAGCGCGCTAATCCTTTTCTTCATGGTGACCCTCATTATAGTAAGTAAGACCTGTGTCCTGGGCGACATGGGCCCGGACTGATTGTTGTTATCGGTGAGGTCGTTATTGTCGGGCGCGAATACGCCACTTTATTATTTAATTTGCCTATAAAAGCCAATTGCTCGATGGCGCATTCTCGGTTGCGGTAAGCATTGAACACATTGGCTGCGAAGCACTTTTAACAAGTTTTTCGGTCAATGAGAAGGATTAGTGTGAACAATTGTTTAGAAACGCGTGACATTAGCCGCTGCACCGAGCATTAACGGCGCAAGCTCCCTGCGCTGAGCAGTAGCGGAGTTTAGCGCTGTCGCCAACTTGCCCAGCGGGGGTGGCCGCTTTCCATTAGGGGCGGAAGGGCCGGATATCGGCCTGTGCTAGTGATTTGTCGAAGGCATCGGTCAACAGACAGTCGTAGCGCCGGGCATCGTAGTCGGCGATGCGCTGGGCTTGCTCGGCGGTGATAATGCCGGCGCCTACAGCGGACTGCAGTTTGTCGTCGAGGCTGCGCCCCGGCAGGCGGCCTTCGGCGCGGAGGAATTGCTCGTAGTCTGCCTCGACCGCCAGCAGCTGGTGGTAACACTCCAGCACCCGTCCACAGGCGTCGTCGGGGTCGCGGCTGACATATACCTTGTCGGCGAGCATTTGGCGCACCGGCTGGTCGCTCATGATCAGCTCGCCGAGCTGGCGAATTTGCGTGTCGCTGGGGCCCTGTTCAAGGTCGCCAAAAGGAAACAGCAAGCCTTTGAGCAGCGCGCCCAGCCAGCGCTGGGGAAAGTTGCGATACAGGGCATTGAGCGCACTCTGGGCGGCGGCCAAACTGCGGCGCAGGGCGTATTCGGCGTGAGCGGTGGCCTCGGCGCTGGCGGTGTGCTCGCTGTGGAACTTCAGCAGCGCCGAGCTGATCACCAGCTGGCTGTGGACATCGCCCAGTCGCGCCGACAGCAGTTCGCGGCGCTTGAGGTCGCCGCCCAGCGTGACCAGGGCAATATCGGCGGTGGCGGCAAAGGCGGCGCTCAGGCGGTCAAGCTTGCGGTAATAACGGGCTAGGGGCCGGTTGCGACCGGCCTTGGACAGCCGCGCGCCACTCAGCGCTAGCACGATGGCGCGACTGAATACCGCGGCGCTGTGGCCCAGATGCGCGCTCAGCAGGGCGTCGAAGCGCTGCTCGGCACCGCTGCTTTGGTCGTTTAGGGCCAGCAGCTCATCGGCCAGAAAAGGGTGGCAGCGCATGGCGCCCTGGCCAAAGATCATCATCGAGCGGGTGAGAATATTGGCGCCTTCCACGGTAATAGCGATGGGTACTGTCTGGTAGGTCTGGGCCATAAAATTGCGCGGCCCCAGTTGGATGCCGCGACCGCCGAGAACGTCCATGCTGTGGTCGACCACCTGACGCATCATTTCGGTGGCGTGGTATTTTGCCATTGCGGTGAGCACGGCCGGGGCGCCATCGGCCAGTGCACGGGTGACAAAGGCGCGAAAGGCCTCCAGTGTATAGGCGGAGGCGGCAATGTCGGCAGTGGCCTCCTGTACGCCCTCAAA
>JBFKEA010000119.1:0-7456 GCA_041619375.1 Spongiibacter sp.
CTCGTCCAGACGGGTGCGCTGGTAGAGCCTGCGCAAACGCAACATCAACTTTTTAGGAGCCTCTGCGCGCAAAAAGTTAATGTCGTACAGGGTTTCTTCCAGATGAACCAAGTAGCGCTCCAAGGCCTCTGCCTCAGCCACTGGCTGATCCCACTCCGCCATCGCATTGGCATCCAGATCGCCGGCGACCTGCAGCATGCGCAGCTCATAGGCCATCACCTGCACCGCCATGGCGATATTCAACGAGCTGTATTCAGGGTTAGCCGGGATATGCACATGCAAATTACAGCGCTGCAACTCCTCATTGGTCAGACCGCGATCTTCGCGACCGAACAACAGCGCCACCCGATGACCACCGGCCGACTCCTTGTAGGCCTCCTGCATACAGTGGCGGGGATCCAGCAGCGGCCAGGGTACGGTGCGCTCGCGGGCACTGGTGCCCACTACCAGCTGGCAGTCGGCGATCGCCTCGTCCAAGGTCTCGCAGACCACAGCGTTGTCGAGGATATCGCCGGCACTGGCCGCCCGCCAGATGGCTTCGTCGTGAGGGAATTTCCGCGGCGCCACCAAATACAGCTGGGACAGGCACATATTCTTCATGGCCCGCGCTACCGCGCCGATATTGCCCGGGTGGGAGGTGTTCACCAGTACGATACGGATATTGTCGAGAGTATTGCCCTGAGTCATGATCGGCGCCCTGATTGCGAGCGGCGCATTCTAGCAGACACATGGCCGCGGGTCAGTGCTCGGCGGCATCTCGCCAGCTCAACTGCCAGCCCATTTCGGAGACCGGGGTGTAAAACCCCTCACAAATTGCCATATCGGCAACCGCCGCCAGGCGCTCACCACAGTACAGCAAGGGCAGCCGCTCCCGGCGCTGCGGTGGCACCCCCCAGGCCTGCAGTAATTTTTTCAGCGAGCGACTGTGACCCTCCCCAGCCAACTGGCAGCGCTCGCCGCCGCGGCGAAAACGCACCGAGAGCGGCCCATCGGGCACAAAGTTACCGCCGCGACGCGCAGTCAAACAGCCCTGCGGAAGCTGCAACGGCGACTCCAGCGACCAGTTCAACAATTCTTCTCGCTGCGGCGCCACAAGCGCGACCGGCTCGGCACATAGCTGCCCCCGATAGCGGTGAAAACGCCACCCCCCCGCACAAAATTGCGGCGCGGCATCCCCCCGCGACCAGAGAAATTGCCGGGCAAAACTGTGCAGCTGGGCACGCTCCAGACTCAACTGCCAGTAGCTGCGCAAATAATAGTGCAACAGTGCCAGCTGACGCGCCTCTGGCTGCGCCTGCAAACCGGCAAGGTCCAAGGTGCAGCCATCGACCAGCGGCCGCAGGTCTTGCTCGAGGTAGCCATCCAGCAAAGTCGCGGCCTGCGCCTGCAAACCCGCTGCCCGCGCCAGACTGTGACGATAAGCCGGCCACCGCTCACCGAGCCGCGGCATCACCTCGGCGCGCAAATAGTTGCGATCGAAACGCGGATCGGCATTACTCGGATCTTCCTGCCAGCTCAGTGCGCGCCGCTGTGCGTAGGCCAACAACCGCCCTCGCGGCACATCCAGCAGTGGCCGCAGCAGCTGGCCGCGCCCCAGCCGGCGCCGGCGCGGCATGGCCGCCAAACCCTCGGGACCGGCACCGCGCAGCAGGCGCAACATCAGCGTTTCACACTGATCGTCGAGGTGATGAGCCTGCAGCAATACCTCACCGGCATCAAGCAGCTGCTCAAACACCCGATAGCGCGCCTGCCTAGCCGCCGCTTCGATGCCAGCGCCATCGACATTGAGCTGCACCCGGTGGATCTCACAAGGCAAGCACAAGGACTCGCAGAGGGCTTTGCATTGCTGCGCCCAGGTGTCGGCCTCGGCCTGCAGGCCGTGATGAATATGAACAATATGGAGGGCGGGAAAATCAGCCTGCTGAGCACGCAGGCTTAGCAGTAAATCCAGCAATACCCGGGAGTCTAGACCACCACTATAGGCCAGCCAGTAACGGCGCGGCGCTTCACCTTGCAGAGCCGCGCGCAGACCGCCGAGCAAACTCGGCCTAGCGACCATCGCTCGCCTGCGCGCCGCCGATCATTACACCGTGCCGTAGGACATCAGGCGCTGATAGCGAGTTTCCAACAATTCGTCTTCCGGCAGCGCCTGCAAGCCTTCCAGCTGCGTCAAAATATGCGCTTTGACACTTTCCGCGCTGGCATCGATATCGCGGTGGGCACCGCCCTGAGGCTCGGGAATGGTCGCGTCGACAATACCCAACTCTTCCAGCACCGTTGACGTCAAACCCATGGCCTCAGCGGCATCGGGGGCAAACTCGCTACTCTTCCAAATGATATTGGCGCAACCCTCGGGCGAGATAACAAAGTAAGTCGAGTACTGCAGCATGGCAATATGATCGCCAACACCAATACCCAGCGCGCCACCGGAGCTGCCCTCACCAATAACAACACAGATGATCGGCGTGCGCAGGCGCGACATCACCGCCAGATTTTGGGCAATCGCCTCGGAAATACCGCGCTCCTCACTGTCAATGCCCGGATAAGCCCCCGGGGTGTCGATCAGCGTCACTATCGGCAATTTGAAGCGCTCGGCCATTTCCATCAGCCGCAGCGCCTTGCGATAGCCCTCGGGCTTGGGCATACCGAAGTTACGCTTGACCTTTTCGGTGACACCGCGGCCCTTTTCCTGGCCAATAATCATCACCGGCTTGCCATCGATTTTGCCGATGCCGCCAACAATGGCCGAGTCATCGCCAAAATGGCGGTCGCCGTGCAATTCGTCAAAATCAGTGACAATGCGACGAATATAATCCAGGGCATAAGGGCGCATCGGATGGCGGGCAATCTTCACCACATCCCAGGGACGCAGCGAGGAGAAGATCTTCTCGGTCAGCTTGCTGCTCTTATCCTTGAGCTTGGCAATTTCCTCGCCAATATTAAGTTCGTTGTCATTGCCAACCAGTTGCAACTCTTCAATCTTGGCTTCCAGTACGGCTATGGGCTGTTCGAAATCGAGATAATTCGGATTCATCGCTCTGTATTATTCGCTCTGTTGACTTCCGCCTGGATCATTCAAGATAAAAATCCAGACTATTCATAGCGGTGATTATACGTCAATCGTATTTGATCACCACGTTATTTGCGCCACAGTCTTCACGCAAACGGATTAAAACATCTTCCTGCGGCAGGATACGCCAATCGCTGCCCAAGCGCAGTCGCGCTTCGCCTTCCGGGCGACGATAGCGGATAACCACCGGACACGTGCCGCCGCGCACTGCGTTTAATGCGGACTTTAGCCGCTGCAGCTGCTCGCTGTCGCAACTGTCTGCAGCCAGCGACACCTCCAACTCTTTGGCGTGCTGTTCACGGGCTTCGGCGAGACTGCGCAGCGCCTTGACGCGCATTTTTTTGCCGCCGCTGTACTCGTCGTAGCTGCACACCCCCTCCACTACCAGCACCGCGTCTTTGACCAGTTTTTCCCGGCACTCCTCGTACACATCACTGAATAGTGCCACTTCAATGCGCGCACTGCGATCATCCAGCAGTAAAAACGCCATGGTATCGCCGCGCTTATTTTTCATCGTGCGCATATTCACGGCCAAGCCCGCTACGGTTTGCGGATGCTTTTCAGGGTTGAGGTCGACAATACGCCGCGGCACAAAGCGGCGCAATTCCGCCTCGTAATCATCGATGGGGTGGCCGGTAACATACAGGCCCAGGGTATCTTTTTCGCCCTGCAAGCGCTCCTTGGTGGTCCAGCGCCGAACATCGCGAAACGACTCGTAAACATCGCGGGTATCAACCGCCAAGGTGTCACCAAACAGATCCACCATACCACTTTCTACATTGCGCGCCGCTTGCTCAGCGACCTGCACCGCCTCGGGCATTGCCGCCATCAACACCGCGCGATCTTCGCCGAGATCATCAAAGGCGCCGCTGCGAATCAAGGCCTCAATCGCGCGCTTATTCACTTTGCGCGGATCGGTGCGCTCACAAAAATCAAACAGGTTTTTAAACGGCCCACCGCTGTTGCGCGCGGCAATAATACTTTCCACCGGGCCCTCGCCAAGCCCCTTGATCGCCCCCAGGCCGTAGACAATTTGGCCGCGATCGTTGACGGTGAACATATACTCACCCTCGTTGACTGAGGGCAACTTATAGTCCAGCTTCATCTCCCGGCACTCTTCGATAAACACCACAATCTTGTCGGTGTTATCGAGTTCGGAGCTCATTACCGCCGCCATAAACGGCGCCGGGTAATGCGTTTTAAGCCAGGCCGTCTGATAGGAAACCAATGCGTAGGCCGCTGAGTGCGACTTGTTAAAGCCGTAACCGGCAAACTTCTCCATCAGGTCGAAGATATTGGAGGCGAGCTCCTGATCAAAGCCCTTCTCTATCGCCCCCGCCAAGAATAAGCCGCGCTGCTTTTCCATCTCCTCGGGCTTTTTCTTACCCATCGCCCGGCGCAACAGGTCAGCGCCACCGAGAGTGTAGCCGCCCATCTCCTGGGCGATCTGCATAACCTGTTCCTGATAGAGAATAATACCGTAGGTCGGCTGCAATATTGGCCGCAGACATTCGTGCTGATACTGTGGGTGCGGAAAGGCCAGCTCCGCGCGACCGTGTTTACGGTTGATAAAGTCGTCAACCATGCCGGACTGCAGCGGGCCGGGGCGGAACAGCGCCACCAGTGCGATGATGTCTTCAAAACAGTCGGGCAGCAGCTTCTTAATCAGCTCCTTCATGCCGCGCGATTCCAGCTGAAACACCGCAGTGGTTTCGGCCGACTTCAACAAATTAAATGTCGGCGCGTCCTCCAGCGGAATCGCCATGATATCCAGCGGCTCCTCATCGACTTTGGCGCGCTGGGCATTAACGATTTTTAGCGCCCAATCGATGATGGTTAGAGTGCGCAGGCCGAGGAAGTCGAACTTAACCAAGCCGGCGTCTTCCACATCGTTCTTATCGAACTGGGTAACCAGGCCGCCGCCCGCTTCGTCGCAAAACAGTGGTGCAAACTCGGTCAACTTGCTCGGCGCAATAACCACGCCACCAGCGTGCTTGCCAACGCCGCGCACCACGCCTTCCAACTGTTCGGCCATGTCCCAGATTTCATGGGCCTGCTCGTCGTTATCGAGAAACTCCTTCAGCGCCGGCTCCTGTTCCAAAGCCTTGGCCAGCGTCATGCCCACTTCAAAGGGAATCAGCTTGGACAATTTATCCGCCAGGCCGTATGACTTGCCCTGCACCCGCGCGACGTCGCGCACCACCGCCTTGGCGGCCATGGTGCCAAAGGTAATGATCTGACTCACCGCGTCGCGACCGTAATTATCGGCCACGTAGCTGATGACCCGGTCGCGCCCCTCCATGCAGAAATCGACGTCGAAGTCAGGCATCGAGACCCGCTCCGGGTTCAGGAAGCGCTCGAACAGCAGGTCGTATTCAATAGGGTCGAGATCGGTAATTTTGAGCGCGTAGGCGACCAGTGAGCCGGCACCGGAACCGCGCCCCGGCCCAACCGGGATATCGTGATCCTTGGCCCACTGGATAAAATCCATCACGATTAGGAAGTAACCGGGGAAACCCATCTGCAGAATGATATCGAGCTCGAAATTCAGCCGGTCGCGATACTCTTTCTCGATCTCGGGATAGTTTGGCGCGCTGCGATCGAACAGGAAATCCAGCCGCTCATCCAGGCCCTTGTGGCAGAGTTCGCGAAAGAACTGCTCCTGAGTCAAGCCCTCGGGAATAGGGTACTCCGGCAGATAGTAGGTCCCCAATTTAATCGTGAGGTTACAACGCCGGGCAATTTCTACACTGTTTTCAAGGGCCTCGGGAATATCGGCAAACAACTCGGCCATTTCTTCGGCGCTGCGCAGATACTGCTGATCACTGTAACTGCGCGGACGCCGGGGGTCGTCCAGTACCCGACTATCGCGAATACAAACCCGGGCTTCGTGGGCCTCAAACTCGTCGCTGCGGATAAAGCGCACATCATTGGTCGCGACCACCGCGCACCCCGCCTGCGATGCCAACGTCACCGCAGCGTGAATATAGTCGTCTTCATTGGCGCGGCCAGTGCGCTGCAACTCGAGATAGTAGCGATCGCCAAACACCGACAGCCAGCGATCCAAGCGCTGGCGCGCCAACTCCGGCTTATTGTTAATCAGCAGCTGACCAACATCACCCTGTCGACCGCCGGACAGCGCAATAAGCCCCTCACTGGCCTGCTCGACCCAACTGCGGTACACATAGGCCTTACCCTGCCACTGACCATCGAGATAGGCGCGGGAAATCAGCTCGGTAAGATTCCGGTAACCCGTTTCGTTTTGCACCAATAAACAGAGCGTACTGATTTGCTCTGGGTCATCATCGTCGCGCAGCAGCAAATCGCTGCCGTATATCGGCTTAATACCGCTACCTTGCGCGGCTTTCTGAAACTTAATCAGCGCGTAAAAGTTACACAGGTCGGTGAGCGCAACTGCTGGCATCCCCATGGCAGCACTGTGCTTGCACAGGTCCTTAACACGGACCAGCCCGTCGACCAGAGAGTATTCGGAGTGAACCCGCAGGTGGACAAAATTCTCTTGTAACATAGTCGCGCCTCGTAAACGGTCCCGGCTGGGCAATTGCCACAGCGACACTCGATGTCTCGATTCAGGTCTCCGCCAGCAAGGCCTTAACCGGCCCATAACTGCGACGGTGTATCGGCGTCACACCAAGGCGCTTAAGCGCTTCGAGGTGCACCTTGGTCGGGTAGCCCTTGTGCCCAGCCAGGCCGTAACCGGGGTACTGAGCATCCAGCAGCTGCATCTCCCGGTCGCGTACCACCTTGGCCAATATCGATGCGGCGGCGATAGCCTCCACCTTGCTGTCGCCCTTAACCACCGCCTCGGCGCGATAACGCCACTGCGGCAGGCGGTTGCCGTCGACCAATACCAACTCCGGCTCCAGCGTCTGCCCATCGCAGACCAAACCTTCTACCGCCCGCTTCATCGCCAACATACTGGCGTGCAAGATGTTAATGCGATCAATCTCTTCAACGCTCGCACGCGCCACACAGAAGCTCAGCGCGCGCTCGCAAATCTCGTCAAACAACACTTCGCGGCGTTTCTCGCTGAGCTTTTTGGAATCATTCAAACCCTTAATAGGGCGATCGGGGTCGAGCACCACCGCTGCGGCGACCACATCGCCGCACAGTGGACCGCGTCCCACTTCATCAACACCCGCCGTTAAGCGCGGATAGTCGGCACCGGCAAACCGCTCAGTCATCTGCGCCCCCCGGGGAATTCACTGCCGCCTGTCTCAACACCTGCTCGGCGGCCTGTTCACTGGCTTTCCTAGCCAGATCCTGATGAATGGCACGAAAATCCGACAACAGCGCTTCGCGGTGATTTGCGTTGCTTAATTGCTCAAGAATTAACGGCCCGATCACCTCGGCAGACACTTCATC
>JBFKEA010000120.1:0-7450 GCA_041619375.1 Spongiibacter sp.
ACTGTCGAGAAAGCCCTGTTGGTCGCGCAGCAGTGACTCCGCTCCTAAACGCACTCGATCCGGCGCCACTGCCTGGGTGGGATCAATACGCTGCCAGCCGGCGCCATCTAACCACACCTCAGCCCAGGCATGAGCATCGCTCTGGTGCACCATCAGATAGTTTTCGGCGTCATTAAACTCTCCGCCCTGATAGCCCACAACAATACGCGCCGGCACACCCGCCGCGCGCATTAAAAATACAAAGCTGCCGGCGAAGTGCTCACAGAACCCCTGGCGACTGTCAAAGATAAATTCATCGACGTTATCGCTACCCAGACGAGGCGGCTCTAAAGTATAAGCAAAACCGCCGGTGGCGAAGAACTGCAGCGCCGCCTCGACTCGCCTAGCCGGCTGGAGATATTGCTCGCGCCAGCGCACGGCCAAGGCACGCGCCCGGCGATTATCATCGCCGGGCAGGCGCAGGTTGCGGTGTAAGAGGTTACGGTCGGCCTCCAATCGCGGCTGCTCAATCGCGCTGCGCACGCGATACTGCAAACGCCCCGTTAATGGCGACGCCGGCAGCCACTGATAACCGCCGGCATAGTAGATATCAGCCCGGCTCACCGTACTAACCGGCAGGGTGTACAGCCATTTATGTACACCGGGCTCCAGAGTGACAATGTAGTCTATTTGCGGACCACTGAGCACTTCAGCACGGCGCCGAGCCCACTGCGACAGACGATCCACCTGCCAGCGCTCACCGTCGTAGTACTCCAGTGTCAGACCTCGCCAATAACGCTGAGACGGCGCCGGCAGCGGCCCATCGAAACTCACTCGGAATGCCAGTGCGGCAGACTTGCTCAGCTCCGCAATATCGCCAAAGCGCAGACTGTCTGACATCCCCGTCTGCGCCTTGGCGCTGGGCAATGGCATTGACCACAGCGGGCCGATGCGGGGAAACACTAAAAACAGAAAAAGCATTAATGGCAAGGCTTGCAACAGCATCACCATTGCAAGCCGCGCACTGGCCAATGTGGCCGCAGCCTGTCTGTACATTGCCTGCTGAGCAACAAGCAGCACCAGGACTTGCAGGATAGCGATAGCCAAGGCTGCGATTTGCTGCTCGAACAAAAACCGACAAGCCAACACGAAATAACACAGCAGCAACACCAGCCAGCGGTCGCGGCTATTTTTCATTTCCACCAGTTTTAGCAATATCGCCAATACCAGCGTTGCCACCATTGGCTCCAATGCCAGCCACTGCCCGTATTGCAAATAAATGCCCAATAGCGACGCCGCCACCAGCACCAGTTTGACCAGCGCCCCCGGAAACGGCCAAGCCGCCGAAATAATCTGCCAATACCACCCGGCAAACAGCGCCCACACCGCCACCATCCACACCGGGATCACCGGCAATAACGGCACGATAACCGCCAGCTGCGCCAATAGCAGCCACTTAACCGAGTGACCGGCAACGGTGCGCGCCATTAGCCCCCTCCCGGATACAAAGCCAACTCACGTAATACCTGCGCCAGGTGGGCAGGCCCAACGCCGGCGGCAACGGTGGCGGTCGGCAGGCGCAGAGCAAAGGACAAATCCCGGCGATCGCATTCCAGGGCCCAGGCGCACAGCGTGCTCAGGCGATCTTCCACACCGAGGTCGGCAAGACTGTGCCAATCGAGAATCAGCTCTTTGGCGCGACTCTGCTCATAGCGCTTACTGTAAAGGCCCTGGCCCTTGGCGTAAGCTTTCCAGAAAATACGGCGCGGGGACTCGCCTACCCGGTAGCGCTCAAAGCCGCTAAATTCATCGCTGTCGGCACGCACATCCACCGCGCAGCCCTCGCCACCGTCTGCCGCACTTTGCAGCGGCCGCAGCATTTTGGGCTCGGGGTAAACAAGGCAGTGCCAGTCCAGCGCCGGCATCGCCCAGCAGCGCAATATGCCCAAGGGGTAATCTGAGCGCAGCTGCAGCCTGCCTGGCTGCAGTCGACCGCGGCGGCTCGCTGGCCACGGCAAGCGCAGCTCCTCGCAGGAATCGGGCGCCGCCAGCTCACACAGTTGCTGACGCTGTCCGGCAAATCGCAGTCGCAGCTGGTAACGCGGCCGACTGCCCGCGTCGATATGCAAATGGAAATGCGCCGTGTCACCGGCAAAAACTGGCTCACTCGCACCCGGGCGCAGATGCAAGCCCGACAAATTTATATAGGTGTGCAGAATCGCCACCAAAAACAGTCCAAACAGGCTGAAGGCGAGCGCAAAGACCAAATTATTCTGGTAGTTAATCGCCAGCAACAGCAAGCCCAGCAGCATGATTGAAAATGCGCCGCCCGCCGCTGACAGGAAAATGAATATCTTGTTCTGGCTCAGGGTGAGCTCACTACGCGGCGGGTTGCGCTGGTCTAACCAGGCTTCAAATCGCCGCCGCAAAGCCGCCCGCAAGGCCCCCACCTCAGACCAACACCGAAACCCGGGAGAGCATTCTGGCCACGAGCTCGCCGCCGTCGGCATTACTATCTGCCGACGCCTGCAGGCGGTGTGCCGCAACGGGCTCCAATACCGCTTGCACATCGTCTGGCAGCAAATAATCGCGACCTTCAAGCAACGCCCACGCCTTGGCACACTGCAACAGCGCCAGAGCGGCACGGGTGGACAAGCCAAAGGCAATTTCGGCATCTTGTCGGGTAAATGCGATCAGCCGCTGCATATAGCTCAGCACACTGGCGCGCACCTCGACGCCTTTAACACGCTCGCGCAGATTGAGGATCAACTCTTCATTCAGCAGCGCGCGCAGCTGACCCAGCTGCTCGCGAGGATCTCCGCCCTCCAGCAATTGTCGCTCCGAACGCTCATCGGGATAGCCCAGCGAAATGCGCATTAAAAAACGGTCTAACTGTGACTCGGGCAGCGGAAAGGTTCCCGACTGAAACCAGGGGTTTTGCGTCGCCATGACAAAAAACGGCACGGGCAAATCACGTGTATCACCCTCGGTGGTCACCCTGCCCTCGGCCATCGCCTCCAGCAGCGCACTCTGCGTTTTGGGGCTGGCGCGATTAATTTCGTCAACCAGCAAAAACTGGGTGAAAATTGGCCCCGGGTGAAAATGGAAGGCATTGCTATTGCGGTCAAAAACCGACACCCCGAGAATATCAGAGGGCAACATATCGCTGGTGAACTGCACGCGCCGATAAGCCAGCCCGGTAACGCGTGCAAAGGCCTGCGACAAGGTCGTCTTACCCACTCCCGGTAAGTCTTCAATCAGCAGGTGACCACCGGCAAGCAGGCAACACAGCGACTGCTGTATCTGGCGCTCCTTGCCTAGCAAGATTTTACCGATTTCGGCGCTGGCCGCTCGCAATAATTCTAGCTCAGAGTGCATCCAATCCCCGTTGCATATCAGCCTGCAAGTCGCGCAGATCTTCCAAACCGACTGCCAATCGAATCAAATTATCAGCGATACCGCTTTGCGCGCGCTGCTCATCAGACAGCCGGCCGTGCGTGGTCGTTGCCGGGTGAACAATGGTGGTTTTCGCATCACCCAAATTTGCGGTAATCGACACCAGTCGCGTGGCATCAATAAAACGCCAGGCCGCGGCCCTGTCGCCTGCCACGGTAAAAGACAACACGCCGCCAAACGCCGTCTGCTGGCGCGCCGCTAAGTCGTGTCCGGGGTGAGAAGGCAGACCGGCATAAAAGACTTTTTCCACACCCGGCTGCACATCCAGCCAGCGAGCCAACGCGAGGGCGTTGTCGCTGTGCGCCATCATCCTCAGCCGCAGGGTTTCCAAACCTTTGAGAAAAACCCAGGCATTAAAAGGGCTCATACTCGGGCCAGCCGTGCGGATGAAAGTCAAAATTTCATCCATGTGCTCTCGGCGCCCCACCACCGCCCCGCCGACACAGCGCCCCTGGCCGTCCAGGTATTTAGTGGCCGAATGCACGACAATATCAGCGCCCAGTGCCAGCGGCTTTTGCAATGCCGGGGTACAAAAACAGTTATCCACCACCAACAGGCAATCGCCCTGTTTGGCCAGCGCCGCCAAGGCGGAAATATCGGCGATCTCCGCTAGCGGGTTTGAGGGTGACTCCAAAAACAGCAAACGGGTCTGCGGACGCATCGCTTGCTGCCAGTCGTCGAGATTCAACGGCGAAACAAAACTGGTTTCAATACCCAGTTTGCCCAGATATTTGTTCAGCAAATTCGTCGTCGTACCAAAAACGCTGCGCGAACAAACAATGTGATCGCCACTTTTCAGCAGCGCCATACAAGTGCTGAGAATAGCCGCCATTCCCGACGACGTGGCCACCGCTGCCTCACCACCCTCCATCGCAGCTATGCGCTCTTCAAAGTTGCGCACCGTCGGGTTGGTATAACGCGAGTAGACATTACCCGGCTGTTCGCCAGAAAAACGTGCCGCCGCCTCTTCTGCCGAGGCAAACACATAGCTCGACGTAGTAAATATCGGCTCTGAGTGCTCACCTTCGGCGGTGCGCCGCTGGCCGCCACGCACGGCCAGTGTATCTAGCTCCGCCTCAGCCAGGACTTGGCGACGCTGCTCTTGGTAGTCCTGCTCCATGTTATTTTCTCCCAACGCTCAAGACACGTCGTTATGCAGGCCGACTAGGGCACCATCACCACTGGCAGCATTGCGCGCAGCCTGCTGGCTGTCGTTGCGATCGGCGGCGAGCTCATCCAAATAGCGCTGATCAACATCGCCCGTAACATAGTCACCGTCAAAGACCGCGCAATCAAAGGCATCAATTTTGGGATTACCTTCAGCAGAGCACTCAACCAAGTCCTCAAGGTCCTGATAGATCAACCAATCGGCACCGATCTCCTGCTGAATCTCTGCCACGGTGCGATCGTGGGCAATTAATTCCGACGCCGAAGGCATATCGATACCATAGACATTGGGGTAGCGCACCGGCGGTGCCGCCGAGGCAAAATACACCTTGCGAGCGCCGGCATCGCGAGCCATTTCGATAATTTGCTGACAGGTGGTACCGCGCACAATGGAGTCGTCCACCAACATGACGTTCTTGCCTTTAAACTCCAGGCCAATGGCATTCAGTTTCTGCTTGACCGATTTTTTGCGGGCACTTTGCCCAGGCATAATAAAGGTGCGGCCAATATAGCGGTTCTTCACCAAGCCCTCGCGGAACTTCACCCCGAGTACAGAGGCCATCGACTGCGCCGCAATGCGACTGGAGTCAGGAATCGGCACAATCACATCGATATCGTGATCCGGGCGCTCGCGCAGCACCTTTTCAGCTAGGCGCTCACCTTGGCGCAGTCGCGACTTGTACACCGATACGCCATCCATAATGGAGTCCGGCCGAGCAAAATACACATGCTCAAAAATACAGGGCCGGCAGTGACTCTCCTCGGCGCACTGGCGTAGGGTAATCTCACCGGCACTGCTGATATAGACGGCCTCGCCGGGGGCGACATCGGCCACCAACTGGAAACCCAGCGCATCCAGTGCCACGCTTTCCGAGGCCAGCATATACTCTTTGCCTTCGGCGCTGTCTCGCACACCGTAGACGAGAGGCCGAATTCCGTTGGGGTCGCGAAAGCCAACCACACCGTAATTGGCAATCATCGCCACTACTGCGTAGCCGCCGCGGCAGCGTTTATGCACGCCGGCAACAGCGCTGAAAATATCGTCATCGCTGGGCACCAGTTTGCCGAGCTTTTGCAATTCGTGGGCGAAAACGTTGAGCAGCACCTCCGAATCGGACTCGGTATTGAGATGCCGCAAATCCGACTGAAACAGCTCTCGAGACAGCTGCCGAGCATTGGTCAGGTTGCCGTTGTGCGCCAAACTGATGCCATAGGGTGAATTGACATAAAACGGCTGGGCCAATGCCGGGCTCGAGCTGCCCGCCGTGGGGTAGCGCACATGGGCAATCCCCATATTGCCTTGCAGTCGCTGCATATGACGAGTATGAAAAACGTCGCGCACTAAACCGTTGCCCTTGCGCTGATTGAGTCGGCCATCCTGGCAGGTGACGATTCCGGCGGCGTCCTGGCCACGGTGCTGGAGTACAGTCAGGGCATCATAAAGATCCTGATTGACGTTGCGTTTGGCGACGATGCCAGCGATACCACACATGCAGCCTTACCTCATTGTTGCATATCGGTTGGATTAGCGATGATTGTCCCACATGGAGGACAACCACCCGACGAGATCATTAAAACTTTGTTCTGACCAATCCCGCATCAGCAGGAATTCAGGAATCAACGTTGAGCGCTGCCACCACTGGTCGTTTTCGATGCCAGTCAATAGCGACGGCAGCAGCACCAGCACCGCCAGCACCACGATCATGCCCCGCGTGGTACCAAAAATCATACCCAGCAAACGATCAGTACCGCTCAAGCCGCTGCGCTTGACGACTTCGGCAATTAAATGAGTGGCCAGACTGCCCAGCACCAGCGCCGTAGTAAACAGTAATACATAAGCGAGGATATCGCGGAGATAAAGCTTGTCCACCCAGGGCGTCAAGACACTAACCATCTGCTGGTGGAAAGCCACGGCGATAAAAAAAGCCACCGCCCAAGACACTAGTGACAAGGCTTCGCGTACAAAGCCGCGCAACAAGCTGATAAGCGAAGATACAACGACAACGGCGAGAATGGCCCAATCGGCCCAATTAAAGCTCGTCAGCACCGCAGGCGGCTCCAGCAATTTGAGAAGGGGCGAATTCTACCAAGCTGCGCCGCCCAGCCCAAGCTTTATCCCTCAAAGCGACTCAGTATCGACTTCAATTTAAATCGGCGATTGATCTCCGCCTGCAGCGACTCCGCGCGATCGCGATTGAGCGCCGGCCCAACCAACACTCGATACAGCGTGCCATTGCTGCGCTGAAGCGGCTCACTGTAGGCCTTGTAACCCGCCTCGCGCAGCCTGGCCATCAGCGCCTCGGCATTGGCCTGCTGCCCAAAACTGCCGCACTGTATCACCCATGCCACAGGGAGTCCGCGGGCCTCGGCACTGGGCTCGACCGGGGGAGTGGGTAGCGGCTTATTCGCCGCCGCACTTTTAGTGGCACTGCTGGCCGCAGGTTCAGCCTTATCGGCTTGCTTATCCTTCGCCCCGGGTGACTCAGCGCGCTTTGTCTGGGCCGCAACAAGCTGCCGATCGGGCAGCTCAGCGGCGGCCTTCACCCCCTCGCCATTAAACCGGGGACTCTGGGGCTCATCGAGCTGTGCAACGACGGGCTGGGGCTCAACGATCGGCGCCAGCGCCGACGGAATGCCTTCGGGAGGCTGAGGCTCGACATCGTCGGGCACGTCAATGCGCGGCGCGGGCGGGATTTGTGAACTGCGGTCAAGCTTGTACTCTGCCGGCCCGGTAAACAACAGTGACCAAAGGATCACCCCGCCACAAAGCAAAACCAGAGTCCCCACCAAGCGCTGTCTCATCATTAGTGCAAGCTCTCCACAAAGGCCGTTGCGGGCATCAACTGCA
>JBFKEA010000121.1:0-7438 GCA_041619375.1 Spongiibacter sp.
CTGCTCTACCAAACCGTCATAGCGACCACCCGCACACACTGTGCCCTGTGCACCGAGTGCAGTGGTGGTCCATTCAAACACCGTCAGGCCGTAATAATCCAGACCACGCACCAGTTTCGGGTTGAGGGTATAGCGTAAACCGGCAGCGTCCAGCCGCGCACAAAGGCCGTCAAAGTGCGCTTTCGAATCCTCGTCCAAATACTCCACTAACAGCGGCGCGTCTTTCAACAACTGCTGGGTTGCCGGCACTTTACTGTCGAGGATGCGCATGGGGTTGCTGTCCAGACGGCGCAGGCTGTCGGCGTCCAGTTGTTCTTTAAACTGGCTTAAGTAATCCACCAAAGCCTGGCGATAGCGAGCCCGCGACTCACTGCTGCCAATACTGTTCAGCTCTAATGTCAGCGCGTCACTAATACCCAGCTCTTTCCACAAGCGAGCGCTGAGTAAAATCAGCTCGGCGTCGATGTCGGGGCCATTGAGGCCAAAAGTTTCAACGCCAATCTGATGAAATTGGCGAAGTCGCCCCTTCTGCGGCCGTTCGTGACGAAACATCGGGCCGGCATACCACAGCCGCTGAAGCTGATTGTGCAGCAAGCCATTCTGGTCACAGGCGCGCACACAGCTCGCCGTTCCTTCCGGGCGAAGGGTCAAGCTGTCGCCATTGCGGTCGGCGAAGGTGTACATTTCTTTCTCGACGATATCGGTAACTTCACCAATAGAGCGCTTAAACAGCTCAGTCTGTTCGAGAATGGGGAAGCGAATCTCCCGATAACCGTAACGGCCCAGCAGCCGCGCCACCGTCGACTCCAGGTACTGCCATAACGGTGTCTCCTCGGGGAGAATATCGCTCATCCCGCGGATGGATTGTATGCGTGCCAAATGAATACCTATTAACGCTGCGCCCAACAATTTAACTGCGGGCGATCAGGTCCTTATCTTGTTGCTGTTTAACGGCGACTTTGTCGCGAATCAGTTTTTCTAAGTGGTCAACCAGCTCGGCGTTTTGCACCTTGTGGTCCTTCTGACCATTTACATACACCAAATTATTGGGCGTGCCACCGGTCAAACCGATTTCGGCTTCCTTGGCCTCACCGGGGCCGTTGACAATACAGCCTATCACCGCCACATCCAGCGGTGTGGTCACGTCTTCCAGGCGGGCCTCTAATTCGTTCATGGTGCCGATAACGTCAAAGTTCTGTCGCGAACAGCTCGGGCAGGCAATAAAATTAATGCCCTTGCTGCGCAGCTTGAGACTTTTCAGAATCTCATAACCCACTTTAACTTCTTCGACCGGATCGGCGGCCAGTGACACACGGATGGTGTCGCCGATGCCATCCATCAGCAGCATTCCCAGGCCCACCGCCGATTTGACCGTGCCGCCACGCAGGCCGCCCGCCTCGGTAATCCCCAGATGCAGGGGTTGCTCTATCTGACTGGCAATCTGGCGATAGGCCGCCACCGCCATAAATACATCTGACGCTTTGACACTGAGCTTGTAATCGTGGAAGTCCAGGCGGTCGAGAATATCGATATGGCGCATGGCCGATTCGACCAGGGCTTCCGGCGTCGGCTCGCCGTATTTGCGCTGCAATTCCTTTTCCAGTGAACCGGCATTTACGCCAATGCGAATGGGAATATTGCGCGCCTTGGCCGCGTCGATTACCGCGCGGACCCTGTCCTCGCGGCCGATATTGCCCGGGTTGATACGCAGACAATCAACGCCATACTCAGCGACTTTAAGGGCGATTTTGTGGTCAAAATGGATGTCGGCAACCAGCGGAACCTCCACCTGCTCACGAATCTTCTTAAAGGCTTCGGCGGCCTCCATGCTCGGCACCGATACCCGCACAATATCGGCACAGGCGGCTTCGAGCCGACGGATCTGCGCGACTGTTGCCTCGACATCACAAGTGTTGGTATTCGTCATACTCTGCACCGAAATTGGTGCATCGCCACCCACGGCCACTTTGCCAATGTGAATCTGACGGGATTTGCGGCGTTTTATCGGTGATGCCATCTTCATAATTCACCTATCTGCACGCGCACGGCGTTGCTCTCTGCCAGCCCGCCGAGTTCGACCGGCTGTTGGTTGTATACGATTTCTACTGCCGGCCAGTAGGCCAAGGCAATCTGTATTGGCCCTTGCACGCTAATACGGCGCTGCTCGCCCTTGGCAAACCGGCCACTGAGCTGAACGCTGCCGGCGGCGTCGCGCAATTCCAGCCAAACCTCTTCTTCAAACGTCAATTCCACACGAGCATCGTGGCGCAGCTGCGGGTCAATAGCGCGCAGTTCGACGTCGGGCAATTGCAACAATGACTGTCCCAGCGAGGGCTGGGCACGCAACTCGCTCAGCGGCACATAGCGCTCTTCAATCAGGCTAACCTCTATCTCCGGCGCCTTGTGGCCACTAAACAGCAAGTAGCTCAGCCCCCAAAACAATAGCGTTGCCAACAGGGCAAAAAGCAACTTGGCCTGCCCCGGCGCACGAATATCGCTGCGCGGGCGTTTTTTCTCGGCCTTTTCTTCGTCTCGCCGGCAAATTCGCTCGCAGTCGTTGAGCAGCGGCGCCTCATCCAAGCCAAAATAGCGGGCATAGCTGCGAATATATCCACGGGCAAACATCGGCGAGTTAAAGCGTGAATAATCATTGCTCTCCAGCGCCTCAACATGGCTCTTGAGCAAGTTGAGTGCATCGGCCACTTCGCCCACCGATTTACCAGCGCTGAGCCGAGCATCCAGCAAAACCGAGCCCGGCGGAGCGGTGTAATTATCTGACTGCTGCTGCGTCATGCCGATTAGCGCCCAGCCCCGGAGGCAGAAGCCTTGTAGAACAGGTACTCCTCAGATTTCGGATAGAGGTTTTTCAGCGCTAAGGCGTAACTGGCATAGGCGTCACCGTCATCAAAGATATCGGCTAGGCGAATACCCAGCCACAGCGACGCGGCAGATTGACGCTTGGCGACATCGCGAAAGGCGTCGTAAAAACGCTGAGACTCGGCATACTGCGCTTGTCGAAATGCCACCTCCCCCAACGACAGCAACACCTGCGGGCTGTCGCTTTGCATCAGCAAAGCACGGCGAAAAGCGGCCTCGGCGCGGTCCAGCTCATCGAGTTGTAAATAACAGCGCCCCAAGTTGATAAAGGCGTCAACACGGCGTTCGTAGAGCACCTCGGCAGTCACCAGCTCAAGATGCTCTGCAGCTTCGCGATAGCGCTTAAGCTGATATAAAAACACCGCAAAATTATTGCGGATGCGCATCGACTTCGGCGCTTGATCTACAGCGCGCCGATAATACTGCTCGGCCATCTCCAGCTCACCGGTATTCTGATACACCAGTGCCAGGGCCTCTAGGGTTTCGGCATTGCGTCGATCTGCAGCTTCCACATACTGTAAGTGGCGCTTGGCCTGCTCCCAATTGCCCTGGGAGATATAACTTTTCGCCAGCTGTAGAGAGGTTTCATAGGCCTTCGTCTGGTCGGCCTTTTCGGCAAAGCCCCCTTTGTGGGTGGTGACGCAAGCCGCCAGGGCAACACTGGTCAGCGACAGCAGCGCGATACGCACATAGCGCTTAGCACTAGAATGCGTGAAATTTTGTGGCAACAACCGGTACGCAGTAGAGATTTTTTGCACTTACGCCCCCTTAGATAATTCTTATAATTTGCGACTCTTCCGCCTTGCGTCGGTGACGTTCAGCGCGGCGGGTGCGGTCCTGCACTTGCCCGGCCAACTGACCACAGGCAGCGTCGATATCGTCACCGCGGGTAGTGCGCACAGTCGTCACATAGCCGGCATCGGTCAACACCTGCCAGAAACGCGAAACGGCCGACTTGGACGGCCGCTGGTAGTCTGACAGAGAAAAGGGATTAAAAGGGATAAGATTGACCTTACAGGGCAAATCTCGCAATACCACCGCGAGCTCGCGCGCCTGATCCATGCTGTCATTAACACCGGCAATTAGCGTGTACTCTACCGTGACCACGCGGTGTTTATCCGGCTGCTTATCCAGATAGCGGCGACAGGCAGCCAACAACTCGGCAATGGGGTAGCGCCGATTGATCGGCACCAATTCATTGCGCAGCGCGTCGTTGGGCGCGTGCAGCGACACCGCCAGCGACACTTCCGAGACATCGCCCAGCTTGTCCAGCATTGGCACCACGCCAGAGGTACTGAGTGTCACCCGGCGTTTGGACAGACCGTAGCCAAAGTCATCCATCATCAAATTCGTCGCATCGACGACATTTTCGAAGTTGAGCAGGGGCTCCCCCATACCCATCATCACGACATTGGTCACCACGCGGTTTTTACCGGGGCCAAACGCATCGTAGGATTTTATCGCCAGCCACACCTGGCCGAGAATTTCCGAAGCGGTCAAATCGCGCTGAAAACCCTGCTTACCGGTAGAGCAAAAACTGCAGTCCAGGCTGCAGCCGACCTGTGAGGACACGCACAAGGTGCCGCGCTGGCCATCGGGAATAAATACGGTTTCAACTAAATTGTTGCCGCCAACTTCCACGGCCCACTTACGGGTACCGTCTTTGGATTCAAGCTGGCGCACGACTTTTGGCGGACGAATTTCAGCAAGTTGAGCCAGCTTGGCGCGCAGTGGCTTGCCAATATTGCTCATTTGTTCGAAATCATCGACGCCAGAGTGGTGTATCCATTTGAGGATTTGCTGGGCACGGAAGGGCTTTTCGCCAATAGAAGCCAACCAGGCCTCCATTTTTTTGCGTGTCATGCCGAGCAGGTTGACCCGCTCCGGCTGTTGTACAACAGCGTCTTGCACTTCCATGCCCAAAGCCCTCTTAGGCGCGCTCGCAGAGTTCGCTGGTCGCGAAGAAGTAAGCGATTTCACGGGCAGCTGACTGCTCTGAATCAGAACCGTGTACCGCATTGGCATCGATTGATTCAGCAAAATCGGCGCGAATCGTGCCGGCATCGGCTTCTTTAGGGTTTGTTGCACCCATCAGCTCGCGGTTTTTAAGAATGGCACCTTCGCCTTCCAGTACTTGCACCATCACCGGACCAGAGGTCATAAAATCAACCAGCGCAGGGAAGAATGGGCGGCCTTTGTGCTCAGCGTAAAAGCCCTCAGCTTGCTCGCGGCTCAGGCGCAGCATTTTAGCCGCAATAACTTGCAGACCAGCTTTTTCGAAACGGCTGTAAATCTCGCCCACCACGTTCTTGGCTACGACATCGGGTTTTACAATGGAAAAGGTGCGTTCTACGCCCATCTGACTATCTCCAGCTTAAAGTTCATATTTTGGGGCAAGCCCCCGAAAAATCGGGGGAATTATACGCGTATTCCGCCCAAATAGGTACGCGAGCACTCGCCACCCACCCGGGCTGACAATCACCCGCTAGTCGCGCTCGTCCAGCCACGCCGCCTGTATCGCCTCAAGTATCTTTTCACCACTGCGCTTGGGATCATCGTCAAAATCCTCCAGCGACACGACCAAATGGTGCAAATCAACAAAATTGATATAGGTTGGGTCGGTATCCGGATGGGCCTCGGCCAGTTCGATGCCGATATCCAACACATCTGTCCACTTCAGTCCCATGGCGTTTCTCCTCTCTATCGGCAGCCAATCAGTGGCGCTCTGAAACCATATTGATGGTATAGCGGGGAATTTCCACAACCAGATCCTTATCGGCAACCACAGCCTGACAGCTCAATCGCGACTCAGGCTCCAATCCCCAAGCCTTATCGAGCATATCCTCTTCCAGCTCATCTGCCTCACCCAGCGAGTCAAAACCCTCACGCACAATCACATGACAGGTGGTGCAGGCGCAGGATTTTTCACAGGCGTGCTCTATATCAATGCCATTGGCCAGCATGACATCACAGATGGTTTCCCCACTGGCCACCTCCAGTACCTCGCCCTCCGGGCAGAGATTTTCATTTGGCAATACAACAATGCGCGGCATGGCGCCCTCCTTAAAGTTCGTCTACCCGCCGTCCGGCGAGGGCTTGCTTAATACTGGCGTCCATACGCCGCTCAGCAAAGGTTTCGCTGGCCGCGCCGACAATTTCAATCTGGCGAGCAATGCTGGCCGCACTTCCCGACTCTTTCTCTTTGTGCAACTGCTCCATCTTAGCCAGCAGTTCGCGCTGCTCCTCGTCGCTAAGCAGTGCCTCGCCATCCGCCAACAACGCCGCCGACAGCGACTGCAACAGCGCCTCAGCCTCAACTTGTTGCTCGCGCAGCGCCCTGGCCTGCTTGTCTTCGCCAGCGGCCTCAAACGATGAGGTGAGCATATCGGCAATATCGCCATCGCTCAGCCCGTATGACGGCTTGACCTGCACCTGACTTTCCGCGCCGGTAGTCTCCTCCCGAGCCGACACCTGCAGCAGGCCATCGGCATCGACCTGGAAAGTCACCCGAATCCGCGCGGCGCCCGCCACCATCGGCGGAATCCCCTGCAACTCAAAGCTTGCCAACGAGCGGCAGTCTTCCACCAACTCGCGCTCACCCTGCACAACGTGGATAGCCATCGCCGTCTGACCATCTTTAAAAGTGGTGAATTCCTGGGCCATTGCCACGGGAATGGTAGTATTGCGGTGGATAACCTTCTCGGTCAGCCCACCCATGGTTTCCACGCCCAATGACAGCGGAATCACATCCAGCAGCAGCGTCTCCTCGCCACTGCGATTGCCCACCAGCTGCTCAGCCTGCGAGGCCGCCCCCAGCGCCACCACCTTGTCCGGATCGAGACTGACCAGCGGCTCGCGACCAAACCACTGGGCAACGCGCTCGCGCACTCGCGGCACCCGCGTCGAGCCACCGACCATCACTACATTGAGAATATCGTCATTGGCCAATTTAGCGTCGCGCAGCGCGCGCTTACAGGCCCTGATTGCCCGGTCGATCATTGGATCGACCAGCGCATTAAATTGCTCGCGACTCAGGCTCAGCCGGGTGTCGCCAAGGACAATCTCCGCCGACTCCTCTGCACTTAACCTTTCCTTAGCCGCGCGACAGGCATCCAGCAACTGACGGCGCTCACTGGCATCAAGCCCACTCACTGTGCTTTGCGAGACAAACCAAGCAGCTACTGCCTGATCAAAATCGTCTCCCCCTAGCGCCGAATCGCCCCCCGTCGACAGCACCTCGAAAACGCCCTTGCTCATTTGCAACACCGAGATATCAAAGGTGCCACCGCCGAGATCAAAAACTGCGATCGCCCCCTCGTCCTGCTCATCCAGACCGTAGGCTACCGCTGCCGCCGTCGGCTCATTGAGCAATCTCAGCACGTTCAAGCCGGCGAGCTTAGCCGCGTCCTTGGTTGCCTGACGCTGACCATCGTCAAAATATGCCGGCACGGTAATGACCGCCCCCTGCAACTCACCACCGAGACTCTCTTGCGCACGCTCGGCCAACACCCTGAGGATTTCAGCTGACACTTGCACCGGTGACAGATCACCGGCGCGCGTC
>JBFKEA010000122.1:0-7421 GCA_041619375.1 Spongiibacter sp.
GCCACTTTCTCAGCCATACTCTCTCCCACCGGCTTGTCAGCCTTAATAGCGAACAGCGCATACATACCGCGCGCACAAAAAAGCCGGGCATTCGCCCGGCTTATTACAGAACAGACGGCCTACTGTTCATTTACTTCGACTTATTGCCGCCCATCCAGCGGCGCAAGGTAGAAGCCAACTCCTGGGCATTGTAAGCCTCTGCCGAGTCGGGCATCGGGTCCTTACCCATTTTGATTTCCAGCGATGCCTGATAAGACGTGCGAGTCGTCGAGGTCGACACGCCGCCGCTCAGGCGACCGGGGTTTTGCGCAACAACGGTATCGCAGCTCAGCAGACCACAGCGACGATATACCGTAGTGCCGCCACCAAATTCGTTCACCGCCGAAATACTGTTGCTGGTGCGGCTTTTGCTTTCATTGTCACGGCTTACCAATTGAAACCAATCGTAGCCTTCCTGCAGAGTCAGCTCAGCGGCGCGCAACAGTGCATAATCATTAACGGTCTCTTTATCTGTCACCGAGTTGCCGGTAAACGTTACGCGGTAGCGATCCTTACCCAGAGCGGTTTCGGTATAGCCGTAGGCGCCGCGCTTTTCCGCCGGCTGGTATGCAGTGGTGCTGCTACAGGCCGCCAACAGCACCGCCATCAACGCAACTAACATCATTTGGACACGCATAAATTCTCCTCGCTTTCATTGAGCCGTTGTGGCGTTGTCACTTTCGCAAAACATTCTAAACACGCTGCATTAACTGAAGCTGAATACGTAGATACCCGTACCACCAGAGTGGAACCGCCAACTACCAGTAAATCCTAGCGAAAAACTTGCAGCTGCGCACGGTGATGACCTCCGGGCGCCAGCCGCAACTCATCGGCAAAAGCCATACCTCGCTCTACGCACACATAATCGCGGTAGTGCTCGCCAATATCGGCAACCTCATTCGCCAGCGCCGCGCCGGGGTTCCAGATAATCACCGTATCACAGCCCTGCCCGGCGATGGTCAGCGCCCCGCTACCGGTTTCCAGCTGCTGCCGCTCGCCGACACCTTCAAACACCCGGTCGATTTCACCGACAAAGGTCTGCGGCCCCTCTAACTGGCCCGCGGCCAGCCCCTCGGTGTTGTCCAGGAAACGACCAGCCGCCAGGCCAGTCACTGCCGCGCACTCAAGGTCGGCAGCAAAATAACTGTGCATGGCGAAGCTCAGCGGCATCACCTCGCGGCTGCGGTTGTACACCGTCAGCTCGCAATGCAGTTCTGCACCCAGACAAAAACTGACTTCCACATCATAGGCCCAGGGGAAGTCGCGCTGCTCCGCCGCCGTTGCCGACGTGCCCAGGCGCAACAGGCAGTCGCCGTTATCCCGCTGCTCGGCGGCTAGCAGGGTCCAGTCGCGCTGGCGCAACCAGCCGTGTTTGGGCAGCGCCGGCTGGCGGCGATTAACCCCAAACCAGGGCAGACACAGCGGAATACCACCGCGAATCGCCGCCCCCGGAGTAAACGTCACCTTGGGGCTTAACCACAGCCAATCGGCATCGCCGCGTGGGGCAAACGACAGCAGCTGCGCTCCCTGCAAGGCCAGCACCGCCCGGCAGCGCTCACTCTCCACCACCAGCAGTGGCAGGGCCTCAGCACTGCCATACTCTTCGCGACTGTCACTCAGCGCAACGGTGGCGGGCAAATCACTCGCTGATATCACTGGCAGTTGCCTCCGGCGATTTAATCCACAACATATCGCAGGCGCCCTTCTGAAACTGATAGTCCACCCGCTGCATGCCCAGCTCTAAACCCTGTGCAGCCAAGTGGCGAATCACCGCGGGCAAGTGCGCCGACGGCCGACCATCCTCGGCCACCAAGGGATAAATGCGCACCTCGCGCGCCACCCGGCACAACTCGCTGATCGCGGAAATATGGGCGTCCAGATCGATTTGTTCGCTGTACACAAACAGCAGGTGCGAGCACAGTGCCAGGTCATACTCGCGGTCGAAACAGGGCAGCTCGGGCAAACTGGCGTCAATATAGCGCCCCTGCTCGTCCCCCACCGGGTAGTCGTCAAGAAAGCGGTTCATCGCCGACATCCGCACCGAGCCGAGGTGGCCGGGGTCGTGGAAATGCCGCCAGATATACTGATCGGCGCGCCGCGCCAACTGGCTGAGCATACCCGGGTACACCTGCCGTATCCGCTGCTTAATCTCTGCGGCACTAAACTGGTAAATAGGGTCCACCGACAGCACACGGCCACCGCGCGCGCTGAGCTCTGCGTTAAAACTGGCCGCACCGTCGCCGCAGCCTAAAATCAGGCCCTCAAGGTCTTCGTCGCTCAGGGCAAACATCGCCCGATATTCGGCCAGCGAGCGGCCCCAGGGCACTACAGATGACAACTGCAAAGATAATCCACCACAATAACAACAGAAAAAGCCCGCAGTGCGGGCTTGAAGCGGCAAGTATAAGGCCTGCGGGGGGCGCGGCGCCACGGCCAAACGCGAACGAATCAATCATCCAGCTACCCCACCGCCACAGCGGCCGGCACCGAGCTACAGGCAAAAAAAAGCCCCGCCAGAGCGGGGCTTCTCAGTACGGTTGGGGGAGGCTTACATCATGCCGCCCATGCCGCCCATACCGCCCATGCCGCCCATATCTGGCATGCCGCCACCAGCAGCTTCCTCTTTCGGCGCGTCAGCGATCATGCACTCAGTCGTGATGATCAGACCGGCCACAGAGCCTGCCGCCTGCAGCGCAGTACGGGTAACTTTAGCGGGATCGAGGATACCCATTTCCATCATGTCGCCGTAGGTGCCATTGCCTGCGTTGTAACCGAAGTTACCTTCGCCTGAACGCACTTTGTCCAGCACTACAGAGGCTTCGTCGCCAGCGTTGGTCACGATCTGACGCAGCGGCGCTTCCATCGCGCGCAGGGCGGCGTTGATACCGGCCAGCTGATCTTCGTTCTCACCTTCAACCGCAGACAGGTTGCTGATGGCACGCACCAGCGCCACACCGCCGCCAGGTACCACGCCTTCTTCAACCGCAGCACGGGTGGCGTGCAGGGCGTCTTCAACGCGGGCCTTCTTCTCTTTCATTTCGATCTCGGTGGCTGCGCCAACCTTGATTACCGCAACACCGCCAGCCAGCTTGGCCACGCGCTCTTGCAGTTTTTCGCGGTCGTAGTCAGAGCTGGTGTTCTCGATCTGCGTGCGGATCTCGGCAACGCGCGCTTCGATAGCAGAGCCTTCGCCAGCACCATCAACGATAACAGTGTTTTCTTTGTCCATAGTGACGCGCTTAGCAGTACCCAAGTGCTCCAGAGTGGCTTGCTCCAGATCCAGGCCCACTTCTTCAGAGATCACTGTACCGCCAGTCAGTACCGCGATGTCCTGCAGCATAGCCTTGCGGCGATCGCCGAAGCCCGGTGCCTTACACGCCGCAACTTTCACGATGCCGCGCATAGTGTTAACCACCAGCGTCGCCAGAGCTTCGCCTTCAACGTCTTCAGCCACAATCACCAGCGGACGGCTGGCTTTAGCCACTTGCTCGAGTAACGGCAGCAGCTCGCGGATATTGGAGATTTTCTTGTCGACCAGCAGAATGAACGGGCTGTCGTGCTCAACAGACATATTGTCAGTGTTGTTTACGAAGTAAGGAGACAGGTAGCCGCGATCGAACTGCATGCCTTCCACAACGTCCAGCTCGTTTTCCAGGCCCTGGCCTTCTTCAACGGTGATAACACCTTCTTTGCCGACTTTTTCCATTGCTTCAGCAATGATTTCGCCAATGTGGCTGTCGCTGTTGGCAGAGATGGTACCTACCTGAGAAATCGCCTTGCTGTCTGCACAGGGGATAGACAGCTTTTTCACTTCCTCAACGGCTGCAGCAACGGCTTTGTCGATACCGCGCTTCAGGTCCATCGGGTTCATGCCAGCGGCAACGGCTTTCAGGCCTTCGTTAACAATGGCCTGAGCCAGAACTGTTGCAGTGGTGGTACCGTCGCCCGCGTCGTCAGACGCTTTAGAGGCAACTTCTTTCACCATTTGTGCGCCCATGTTCTCCAGCTTGTCTTCCAGCTCGATTTCCTTGGCCACAGAAACACCGTCTTTAGTGACAGTGGGCGCGCCGAAGGACTTATCCAGAACCACATTGCGGCCCTTAGGGCCCAGCGTGACTTTCACTGCGTTTGCCAGAGTGTTAACACCAGCCACCATGCGCAGGCGGGCTTCATTACCAAATACTACGTCTTTAGCCATGATCGTCTTACCTTTTACTAATTCGTTGATTCAATTGAGTTGTTGAAATTAGCCTTCAACAACGCCGAAGATTTCAGACTCACCGAGCACAATCAGCTCTTCGCCATCGACTTTTACTGTGCTGCCAGAGTACTGACCGAAGATCACGCGATCGCCAACCTTAACGCCCACCGGACGCAGCTCACCGCTTTCCAGCAGCTTGCCTTCGCCCACGGCCAAAACCTCACCCTGATTCGGCTTCTCTTTGGCAGAACCGGGCAGAACGATACCACCGGCACTGGTCTGCTCTTCTTCGCTACGACGAACCACTACACGGTCGTATAAAGGACGAATTTTCATTTTGATCAATCTCCATTAAATCAATGAACTGATTTTTATTTGACCGGATACACCGGCGTCACAACGCGGCCAATACCGCGCCGCAACCTCCCATCTCGTTAAGATCGGGATGCATTAGGTTTCCCATCGTACAGACCGGCTGCGCCAGTCGCCGTGGGCTGTTCAGGTAGTTGGGGGCAGAGAAATGGTTTTCAAGGGCTGGGAGTAAAAAAATTTACTCTTCTTTGCGGTATTCGCCGTCAATGGTGATATTGCCCGAATCCCGCGGCTCATCGGGGCGCGAGCCAAAGGGCTGGGGGCCGCCGCCGGCGCTAAACCCGCCGCCCTGCACCTGCATCACGCCGCGGCGCAGCAACTCGTCGATCAGCGCCTCGCGCAGCGGCCTGATCAGGCAGACAAATCCCACCGCATCGGTGATAAATCCCGGCGTCAGCAGCAGCGCGCCGCCAATCGCCAGTAGCAGGCCGGCAACAATTTCGCGGGCCGGCACCTGTCCCTGCTCCATACGCTGGCGCGCACTCAGCAGGGTCGACAGGCCCTGTTGGCGCAGCAGCGCGGCCCCGATCATCGCCGTCAGCAGCACACAGCCAATGGTCGGCAAGGCGCCGATCAGGCTGCCGACTTCAATCAGCAGCCACATTTCCAGAATGGGTGCCAACACAAAAATGGTAAACAAGATTCTCATAGCTAAGCAGACCTGGCTTATGGCAAAAGGTGCAGCAGTGCAGCCCCGAAAAAGCCACCGCCGCTGCTAGTGCGCGCCCGATGGAGCCCCTATTATGTCAGCAAGCCCTATACTATCTCCACCACCAACTGAGAGCGCCGCCCCATGCCCCTGCCTCGCGCCCTACTTATGCTGCTACTAGCTATTGCCCCGCGTGCCTTCGGCGCCCCAGCCGAAGCCCCCAACGGTGAGCCGCAGAGCATGAAAGGCTGCCTATCGCTAGCCAGCCAGAGCGCCGCAGACACAGCCACACTCGGTGAGCTGCGCGCCCAGTGCCACCAGCGGCTGCGCAACCCCGCCGAGGCAGAGCAGCAACTGCGCAGCAATGGCGGCGGCGTAGTAGAAGAGCGGGTCGCGCTGGAGGAATTTGTCGACAACAACCCCTTTGTCCTGACGCCGCACCGCATTAATTATGTATTGCCCCTTTCTTGGCGAGACGACAGCTCAGACTACGCCTCGGTGATGCCCATTGCCGAAGACGGGGTCGACAGCACCGAGGTTGAGTTCCAGCTCAGCGTCAAAGTCCACGTCGCGCGCGGCATACTCGGCGACGGCACCCTCAGCGCCGCCTATACCAACCGTTCCTTCTGGCAGGCCTATAACAAGGAATTTTCAGCGCCATTTCGCGAGACCAATCACGAGCCGGAGCTGATTCTCGGTTACGCCAACGACTGGCAGTGGCGCGGTATTCGCAATGTTGGCAATCAGCTGATTTTCAACCACCAGTCCAACGGCCGCGGCGAGCCACTGTCGCGCAGTTGGAATCGCATCATGTTTAATATGGTGTTCGAGCGCGACCGCTTTGCGATGACCTTCAAGCCCTGGTACCGCATTCCCGAAGCCGCTGAGGACGACGACAACCGCGACATTGAGTTTTACCTGGGCAATTTCGAGTGGATGGGCTTTTATCAGTGGCGCGACCGCACGCTAAGCATCATGCTGCGCAACAATCTGCGCAGCGACAATCGCGGCGCTGTCGAGATCGGCTGGAGCTTTCCCATTAGCGCCAAGATCAAAGCCTATGTAAAATATTTCAACGGATATGGTGAAAGCCTCATCGAATACAATAATTCGCTGCAAAGCGTCGGTTTCGGCGTGCTGATTAGCGATTGGTTATAGACTCACTGACTGCAACAACAAAGGTACACAATGATTACTGCCCAAGAAGCCCTCACCCGCCTGAAAGAAGGCAACGCCCGGTTTGTCGAAAAACTGGCCGAAAACGACGCCTGTATCAGCAACAAAAAACCCGAGCTGGTCGAAG
Organism: Spongiibacter sp.; assembly: GCA_041619375.1. GTDB lineage: Bacteria > Pseudomonadota > Gammaproteobacteria > Pseudomonadales > Spongiibacteraceae > Spongiibacter. The sequence goes on from JBFKEA010000122.1 coordinate 6,565, forward strand.
AGCAAAGCCCCTTTGCCATTATCCTCGGCTGCTCCGACGCCCGCGTGCCGGCAGAAATGGTATTTGACCAGACTCTCGGCGACCTGTTTGTCATTCGCGTGGCCGGCAATGTGGTCGCCCCCTCGGGCATCGGCAGTGTGGAATTTGCCGCCCTGAATTTTGGTACACCACTGGTGGTCGTGCTGGGTCACTCGCGCTGCGGCGCCGTTAAGGCCACCGTTGACGCCCTGACCGGCAACTCCAAGATCCCCACCTCCAACCTGCACTCCATCGTCAAACGCGTGCGCCCAGCAGTGGAAACCCTGCTGGCCACCGAGCTGAAAAACAACCCTGAAGAACTGGTCAAGCAGTCGGTGCGCGCCAATGTGCGCAGCTCGGTAGAGCACCTGTGCAGCGGCTCGTCGACCCTTGAGCAACTGATCAGCGAAGGCAAGTTGATGGTAGTCGGCGCCGAATACTCGCTGGAAACCGGCGAAGTGGACTTCTTCTATGAAGACTACTGGGAGCGCGTGCGCAGCCTCGACGCCTAAACCGGTGACGGCGGCCCGCGAACAGTTACTGCTGGCGCTGAGCCAGATTCCCGCGGGCCGCCTGTGCAGCTATGGCGAGCTGGCCAGGCTTGCCGGTTTACCCGGCCGCGCCCGCTGGGTGGGCCACCAGCTCAGCCAGCTGCCCGCAGACAGCAACCTGCCCTGGCAGCGGGTCGTCAACGCCCGGGGCAAAATCAGTTTCCCCGCCCACTCAGCCGCCTACCAGCGCCAGCTGGAACGACTCATTGCCGAAGGCAGCGCCGAGCCCTCGGGCACGCTGCACTGGCGGCGCTGCCGCTGGCCCGAAGCGACACCGGCAAGCAATTA
>JBFKEA010000123.1:0-7380 GCA_041619375.1 Spongiibacter sp.
AAGACCCGCCCAGTGGGCGCGGAAAAAGTCTATTGAGGGCGCCCATGAACGATGCCCTGCAGCTGTGGTTTATTACCGATGGTCGCCCCGGTCACGCCAATCAATTAAAGGGCTTGGCCGAGCGCCTGGCGAGCAAGCGCCGCTGTGAGATTCACTGGTTGGACATCTCCCGCCAGCCGCTGCGAAAAACCGGGCGTCGCGGGCTGATGGCGCAGTTCGGCGCGCAGCAGTTGCCGCAGTGGGTGATAGCCGCGGGCAGTCGCTGCCACCTGCCGTTGTTGTGGACCTCGGCGGTTTGTCGCGCGCGCTCTATCGTGTTAATGAAGCCGAGCTTGCCGCGCTGCCTGTTCGATGTGGCGATCATTCCCGAGCACGATTCCCCGCCAAACTCGCCGAAGATTCTCGCGACTCGGGGGGTGTTGAATGTCATGCGGCCCATTCACTCGGGCCGCGATGCGGGTCGCGGCTTGGTGGTATTGGGGGGGGTCAACAAACATTTTGCTTGGAATAACGACACAATTCTGCAGCAGCTGCAGGCGATTGCCGGGTCGCGTAGCGATTTGCAGTGGCTGGTGTCGGACTCGCCGCGCACGCCGCCGGGAATGCTCGATGCGGTAGCGGCGCTGGGGCTGGACAATGTCGAGGTGCTGCCGTTTAGCGAGTGCCCGCCGGCTTGGCTGCGGGAGCAGTTGGCGACGGTCGCCGAGGCGTGGGTAAGTCGCGACAGTGTGTCGATGGTGTATGAAAGTATTACCTCGGCCGTGCCCACCGGCCTGTTGGAACTGCCGACAATACGCGACTCTCGAGTCACCCGCAGCATGCAGCAGGTGCTGGCGGCGGGGTTGGCCACCGGCTTTGAACACTGGCAGGCGGGGCGAGCGCTAGCCCTACCGGCCGAACCCTTGTGGGAGGCGGATCGCGCCGCCGACTGGATATTGCAGACTTTAGAAGGGAGTCAGAGTCATGGTTGAAACTGTTGCAGAATCGCCCGCGGCGCCAAAGGCATTGCGCGTGGTACAGCTGCTGCCGGCACTGAATGCCGGCGGGGTTGAGCGCGGCACCGTGGAATTTGCCCGCGAGCTGGTGCGTCGCGGCCACGAGTCCGTGGTGGTTTCAAATGGCGGTCGTCTGGTTGAGCAATTGCAGGCCGAGGGCAGTCGGCATATCAGCATGCCGGTACACCGCAAAGCGCTTGGCTCGCTGTGGCAGGTGCGGCCGCTCCGGCGCCTGCTAGTGGAGCTACAAGCCGATGTGATCCATGTGCGCTCGCGGGTGCCGGCGTGGATCACCTGGTTGGCGTGGCGGAAAATGGATCCGCTGACGCGGCCGCGCTTGGTGAGCACCTTTCACGGCATGTACTCGGTGAATGCCTACAGCGCCATTATGGCGAGGGCGGAACATTGCATTGCCATTTCTGACTGCGTTAAGCGTTATATGGTCGACAACTACCGGCTTCCCGAGGCGAAAATCAGCTTAATTCCGCGCGGCCTGGATGCCGAAGCCTTCGCCGCAGAGGACTCTGACGCGGACTGGCGTCAGCAGCTTTACGGGCAGTATCCGCAGTTTCGCGATAAGCCGTTGATCTTGATGCCGGGGCGGCTGTCGCGCTGGAAGGGGCAGGAAGCCTTTTTGCAAATGATGGCGCGCCTGGTGCGCCTGCGCCCAGATTGCCATGGTGTGGTGGTAGGGGATGCCGAGCCGGGCAAGCAGCACTATCTGCAAGAATTGCTGGCCCAGCGTTCACAACTGGGGCTCGATGAGGCGGTGACCTTTGTTGGGCACCGCAGTGACATCGCCGATTTCTATCGGCTGGCGGCGGTAACCTGTCATATGTCGAATAAAGAAGAGCCCTTTGGCCGCACCGTGCCGGAATCGCTGGCCTGCGGCACGCCGGTGGTGGCCTATGACCGCGGCGGCGCCAGCGAGTCCCTCAATGCTGGTTTTCGCCAGGGGCTGGTACCCGCTGATGATGTGGTGGCGTTTGCCGCGAGGGTGGCCGACCTTCTTGAGGCCGATAATCAGATCAGTTTGCCGCCGGAGTATTACCTTGATCACCAGGTAAGCAGCACGCTGTCGGTGTATTACCGATTACTTGGCAATACTGCCCAATTGCACTCGGCTGCCGGGTCTAGTGCCTGACGCCTCGGCTTGGCCGATGGTATAGTCGGCCGCTCAGCGCTGCCCGCTAAGTGTCTGCGGGCAAATTACTACGATCACCACAACGAGACCGCTATGAGAGTACTACACGTCGCCTATCAGCAGCTGCGTCGCTACGGCCAAACTCGCGTGAGTTGGGCGCAGAAACTCAGTTTCGGTTTGGTTAAAAACGATCATTATCTGCAGACGTTTAGCGACCGTGATATCGCTGCCTTCGAGGCGCCACTAGGCATTCGCGATCTGGGCGTGGGCAAAGCCAATAAGCGTCTGCTGGAGATGGTGGAAGCCATGGAGCCCGATCTGGTGATTGCCGGGCACTGCGACATGATCAGCAACGACACCTTGCTGGAAATCAAAAAGATCTATCCCAACTGCAAAATTGCCCATTGCAATAACGACCCCCTGTTTGTGCCAAGCAATGTCGATCGTATCGCCTCGCGGGCGTCGGTGGCCGACGCGGTCTTTGTGTCGACCGGCCGTCGCGAGCTGCAGCAATTTGAAGGCATTGGGGCGCGTCTTTACCATATGCCAAACCCGGTTGAGAGTTCGGTGGAGTGCCTGGATAATTCGCAGAAAACCGATCTGCCGATTGACCTGTTATTTTGCAGCAATGCCACCAAGTTTACCCAGCGCTTGGAAATGGTTGGCCGTATTAAAGACGCGGTCAAAGACCAGATGAATTTCAAAACCTATGGCAGCTTTGGTGAGGCCCCGGTATGGGGGCGCGACTACGACAGGGCGTTGGCCAATACCAAGATGGGATTGAATCTAAATCGCCAGGAGGGTGACTACTGGTACTCTTCTGCGCGCATGGCGCAGTTGGCGGGCAATGGCATACTGCAATTCACCCACAGCGGCCCCCGTTTCGATGAGCTGCTGCCCGCGGAGTCGGCGGTGTACTTCGATGACGAAGCGGACTTGTTGGCGAAGATTCGCGAATTCCATTTTGACGACGCCAAGCGCCAGCATTGGGCCGCTAGAGCGCGACAGTTTTTCCACCAAGAAATGAATTCGCGGCTCTACGCCCAGTATATTGTCGAGGCGAGTCTTGAGCTGCCTTTTAGTCACGACTACGTATGGGCGCGGGATATCAATTTAGATGGGTCGATGAAATGACGGCGCAGCTTGCTAGCCGGCAGCCCTTTGCGCGCGGTGGCAATCGCCTGTGCTTTATCGACCCCGATGATGCTAGTCGTTGTATTAAAGTGCGGCGCCCGGATTTTACCCTGGCGGATTGTCGGCGTAAGAAAGGCTTCCCGAAGAACCTGAAACCCTTGTCCAGCTTTGATGACAGTCTGGAGGAATTTGGCGTTATGCAGAGTTTTGAGCGCCACTACCCGGACAGTATTTTTCAGCACATCAGTCGCTGCTATGGTTTTGTCGACACCGATATGGGGCGGGGGCTGAGCTCTGAGTTGATTCGCGACAGCGATGGCCGCATCTCCATCACCCTGAAGCAGTATGTTTGGGAGCGCGGCTACAGCGATGATTGTCGTGCGGCGGTTGAGCAGCTCTGCGAGCATTGGCTGAGCCATTGCGTACCCTCCAGGGATATCCTGGTACACAATGTGGTCGTGCAGCGTGAGATCGGCGAGGCGGGTGAGTGTATCCGCCGCTTGGTGGTCATCGACGGCCTGGGCAGTGCAAACTTGATTCCCCTGCGCTGGCAGCCTCGCGCTGTGCAGCGCGCTAAAACCCAGAGAAAAATTGCTAACTTTCATCAGCGTATTGAGACCTTGATTCAGACCCGCAGTCGAGATGAGTTTCCCGGCACCCACGGCCTGTTATTTCACGATGGTCTTGACGCGACTACGCCAACCTCCAAGGATTCACCTCAGTCATGACAAATTCGCTGCGTATCGCCCAAGTGTTGGCCGGCGCCGAGCACGGCGGTGCGGAAAACTTTTTTGTGCGTCTCAGTGCGGCCTTGCAGGCCTCGGGGGCCATTAATGAGCGCGCGTTTATTCGCCGTCACGCCCACCGCCTAGAGGCGCTGCGCAGCCAAGGGGTAGATGCTGAAGGCTTTCGTTTTGGAGGTAAGTTCGATATTTACGACGGCTGGGCCTACCGTCGACGCCTGCGCGCCTTTAGGCCCGATGTGGTAATGACCTGGATGGGGCGCGCCAGCGCGGCAACGCCGAAGGGTGACTATGTTCTGGTTAACCGCCTCGGCCACTACTACAAGCTCAAATATTACCAGCAGGCTGACTATTGGGTGGGGATCAGCAAGGGTATTTGCCGCCACTTAATCGAGGGTGGCATGCCCGAAGAGCGCGTGGTGCATATCCCCAACTTTGCCGACGAAACACCGGTGGCGCCTTTGCCCCGCGATAGCTTTGATACCCCTGCCGATGTCCCGCTGTTGCTGGCGGCCGGCCGGCTTCATGTCAACAAGGGCTTTGATACCCTGTTGCGGGCGCTGGTCGCGGTGCCCGAGGCCCATCTCTGGCTGGCCGGCAGTGGCCCGGAAGAGCAGGCACTGAAAGCCCTGTGTAGCGAACTTGGGCTGGGCCGGCGTGTGCGGTTTTTGGGCTGGCGCAATGATGTTACCGCGTTGATGCGCAGTGTCGATGCCTTTGTTTGCCCCTCTCGTCACGAGGGCTTGGGCTCGATTGTGATGGAGTCTTTTGCCCACCGCTGTCCGATCATTGCCACGCGCTCGCAGGGCCCCGGTGAAGTGATCGAACATGAATATTCAGGCTTGCTCACCGATATTGATGACGTTGGCCAGCTGGCTGAGGCGATAAGCGCAACTCTGGACGATGGCGGTTTGCGTCAACGCTTGGTCGACAACGCTGCTGGCGTTTACGCCAGCACATATAGCCGGCAAGTGATTGTCGATGCCTACCTGGGTTTTTATCGACGCATCGTCGGCGATCGCTAGCACCTATAAACGATAGGGCAGTGCTCAGATAATACTCTCGATGTCGCAAGTGAGCAGTTATTGCCATAGGTGCCAAGGGAAGGCTTTTAGTAAACCTTGCTGGATACTCTGCAGGTTAAAGCTGTCTTGGCCACCTATAGCGAGGCACTCGGGAATGGACTTCCCGTATCGCCAGCTGTCCCTTCCTGTGCCAGCATAGTAATCTTCATACTTCAAAATGTGCTCGCCGCTGCCACTATCAAAATAAACGGCGGGGATGCCATATGCCTCGGCGAGGATTAAGCCGTGTAAAGAGCTTGAGATTACGAGCTTTGCGCCGAGCATGTTGCCAATAAATTCGCCTGGGGATAGGCTGGGGAGCAACAGTTTGTCGGCGTGCTCTTGGTATTTATTTAAGTCTTCGTTTAGGTGTGGCACCACCAGGAAGTCGTGATTATTAGGTGGTGTAAAAGCATCTTTCGCCATGAAAAGTGGGGTTAAGAGTCCAGGGTCACCATAAACCTCTGGCACATTTTTCCCCTTACTCTGGAGTATTTTTCTAGTCAGTGGCCCGCGAACGGCTGCGAACGTTACATTGTTAACGTTTAGGTCATTATGTGGCCGCTTTCCGTTTATTCCACTTCCCCAGACGGTATCCCCCGGCTGACTAAAGTGGATGATTGACCCGATGGCTAATAAACGTCCATTGCCAGCGCGTTTCGAAAGCAGTGTTTTCCCTTTTAGGGCTAGGATCGAGGAGACGACGAAGTGGGATAATTCGTCGCCCATATTGATGCCGCGCTTGGGCGTCCACCAGAAAAGTGCTTTCTTCTCTTCTCGTGCAACCCAAGTATCTAATATACCACCCACCGAAATTCTCCATACATTGTTGCATCAGCAGCCTAGCTAGCGGTCAAGGTGACGGTTGTGCAGGCTTTTTGTCGCCGTTAGTTTACATGGTCAAGTGGGCTGATACCGAATAAACTGCCCAAGCGAGGTTTGGCTTTTCCAAACTCTCGGGAAATGACAAGCGGAAAACTCTAGAATAGCCTACCTATGTGCTCAGAAAAAATTCGGGTTGCGGCATGGCCCAAGAACAAAAACCGCAAGAATAACCCGTACAACTACCTCCTTTACGAAGCTATGGCAGGGTTGGCCGATGTCAGTGAGTTTGATCACCGAGGTATGAGGATGTCTGGTGAGCAAATTTTGCACTTGCACTGGCCTGACAAGGTCGTGGCCGATAAGCGCAAGTGGCGCATGATTTGGCGAAGCTGGCGTCTGCGGTCAGCGATTAAAAAGTTGCAGCGCAGAGGCGGTAAAGTTGTATGGACTGTTCACAACTTAAGGCCTCATAAGCTGCGGCATCCTGTTTTGGCTGCGAAACTTTTTGAGAAATTTATCGCTTTAGTGGATGGGCTAGTTTTCCTGTCAAATGAAAGTCGTGAGCTATTCTATGGTGTTTATCCTGCTGCTAGGGGTATTCCGAGTGTGGTGACGCCCCATATTCATTTTGGGGACTACTATCGCTTGGAGTCTGACAAGACAATTTGCCGAGAGTCTTTAGGCCTCGCTGAAGATGACACTGCACTGCTGATGTTCGGTAAAATCAGTGAGCACAAGGGGCTTTGGGAGCTAGTAGAAGCCAAGCGAGAGGCTGGGCTTGATAAGGTCAGTGTGATTGTGGCTGGCAGCGCAAACGACGACCCTGTTACGCAAAAGGGGATTGCTGCAGCTCAAAGTTCAACGAGTTTTATTGTCGAGCAAGGGCGGATTCCCACGGCGCAGGTGGGGGCCTTCTTCAGCTTGGCCGATGGTGTGATTTTGCCTTATACGGCAATTTTAAATTCCGGTACTGCAATGCTTGCTCTGTCACTAAATAAACCGGTGATCGCCCCAAAAATTGGTAGCTTCTTAGCTCTCGCTCAAGAATTTGGGTCGGATTGGGTATATCTTTACGAAGCCCCTTTAGACGCCGTAAAACTAACCCATGCCTGCAAGTGGTTGGAAGCAAGGAAGCAGCAGAAGGACATGTCGTGTGCTGAAACACTGTCATACTGCGCGCCGGATACGGTAGCTAAAGCGACGGTGACTTTCTACCGAGGTTTGCTTGGCGGTGCTGGAGTGTAGTTATATCTCAATGCGCAAGTGAGCGAAGCTTCATCGGGTTGTAGACGTCAGTTGCCGGACAGTCTTTAAGGTTTATTAGTTAATTAAGCCGGCGTGTAGAGGCCCAATAAATCAGCGCAACTATCGCCTCTGCCGCCTGAGGCAAAGCTGCATCGCGGTCCGGAATGAATTAACCGATACCGTCGTTTGAAGCTTGCTTAATTGTTGAAAAGGACAGTGCTCTGCGGTCG
>JBFKEA010000124.1:0-7199 GCA_041619375.1 Spongiibacter sp.
CAAACTCGCGGAAAGCGAGGGCGTTGATCTGCGCTACTACAGCGTTATTTACGATCTTATCGACGATGTGAAGTCTGCACTCAGCGGCATGCTTAGCCCGGAAATGCGCGAAGAGATTGTCGGTATTGCTGAAGTTCGCGATGTGTTCCGCTCGCCCAAGTTCGGCGATATTGCCGGCTGTATGGTGGTGGAAGGTACCGTGTATCGCAGCAAGCCAATTCGTGTACTGCGTGATGACGTAGTGATTTACGAGGGCGAGCTGGAATCTCTGCGCCGCTTTAAAGATGATGCCAATGAAGTGAAGAATGGCATGGAGTGCGGTATCGGCGTGAAGAACTACAAAGATGTTCGTCCCGGCGATAAGATCGAAGTGTTTGAGGTGAAAGAAATTGCCCGCACACTGTAACTTGGCGCCGCAGCGAGGTTTGTGCCAGTGAAGGAATTCAGCCGCACGGCCCGCATTGCCGATTTTCTCAAGCGTGAGCTGGGTACCTTGATCCAGCTCGAGTTGCGCGACCCGCGTATTGGCATGGTCAGTGTGACCGACGCCGAAGTGAGTCGCGACTTGAGTCATGCCAAGGTCTACGTGACGGTGATGGGCAAGGACTCGGCTGAAGAAGCTGCCGAATCGCTTGCCGCCTTGAATAAGGCGGCCGGCTTTTTGCGCAGTCATATCGCCAAGGTCAATAATGCTCGCACCACACCGCAACTGCGGTTCTACTTCGATGCCTCTATCGATCGCGGTCAGCGCCTCAGTGCGTTGATTCAGCGCGCGGTGGACTCAGATCGCAGCCGTCAGGCAGACAACGACGACGAGGCCTGAGCTTGGGGCGTCGTCGTAAAGGTCGTGCTGTTAACGGCATACTGGTGTTGGATAAGCCTCTGGAGCGCAGTTCAAACTCTGCGATGATTGTCGCGCGCGCTATCTACAAGGCGGCTAAGGCCGGGCATACCGGCGCACTCGATCCGCTGGCCAGTGGTGTATTGCCGATCTGTTTCGGTGAGGCGACCAAGTTTTCTCAATATCTGCTTGATGCCGATAAGGTGTACCGCTGCAGCGTCGTCTTCGGTGAGCGCCGCAGCACCGGCGATGCCGAGGGTGAGGTGATTGGCGAGTGCGATGCCAGCGGCTTGTCTGCGGCCGATGTCGAGGCGGCGATGGCGGCCTTTCGCGGCGATATTCTGCAAGTTCCACCAATGTATTCAGCGCTGAAGCGCGATGGCAAGCCGCTGTACGAACTCGCTCGCAAGGGGCTTGAGGTAGAGCGCGAGGCCAGGCCGGTAACGATCTCTCGCTTTGAGCTGGAAACCTTTGCCGCAGGAGAGCGCGCCGAAGCGAGCTTTATTGTGCACTGCAGCAAGGGCACCTACATCCGCTCACTGGCGGAAGATCTGGGTGCTGCATTGGGAGTTGGCGGCTATGTGTCGGCGCTTCGGCGTCTGCAGGCCGGCCCCTTCGAGGAGGCTCAGGCACTGGGCTTTGACGATTTGCAGCCGCTGCGCGACCGCGAAGCCTTTGCTGAGCTGGATGCCTTGCTGCTGCCGTTGGATGCTGCGCTGGGTCACCTGCCGGCTGCCCAGTTGGGCGATGCCGCCGCCGATTTTTTACGCCAGGGCCAGGCGGTGTTCGTGCCGCGTTTGGCGGCGGGTGACTTGTTTCGGCTTTACGCCCCCGGCCCCGACGGGCCGGAATTTATGGGTATTGGTGAATTGTTGGACGATGGCCGCCTTGCGCCTCGTCGTTTGCTGGCAAATATGTGATAATGCCCCGCTGGTTTGGCCTTGGGGTCAAGCTGAGGTATGAGATGAAGGCGTGGCCTTCCGAACCTGTCTGTAGATATGCACGGTCAGGCTCGATTATTGATGCATATCAGAAGAGGAAAGAGTTATGGCACTGTCTGCCGCAGAGAAAGCTGAAGTTGTAAAAGAGTACCAAACTGCCGAGGGCGATACCGGTTCACCGGAAGTCCAGGTTGCCCTGTTGACTGTTAATATCAACAAGCTGCAAGGCCACTTTGAAGGCCACAAAAAGGATCACCACTCACGTCGTGGTTTGATCCGCATGGTAAACCAGCGTCGTAAACTGCTGGATTACCTGAAACGCAAAGACCAAGATCGCTACAGCAAACTGATCAAAAGTTTGGGTCTGCGTCGCTAAAAAAAGAAAAAGTGGGGGGGCCTTAGAGGCCCCCTTATTACTTTATATAAACCCAATTTTGGGAGGAATTACTCGGTGAATCCCGTTACTAAAACATTTCAGTGGGGCGGCAAGACCGTCACGCTCGAAACCGGTCGCGTAGCCCGTCAGGCTAGCGGTGCGGTATTGGTCACTATTGATCAAACACAAGTACTGTGTACTGCTGTGGCAGCAAAGTCTGCCAAGCCAGGACAAGATTTCTTTCCGCTGTCTGTGCACTATCAAGAGCGCACTTATGCCGTTGGTAAAATCCCCGGTGGCTTCTTCAAGCGCGAAGCTCGCCCCTCGGAAAAAGAGACGCTGACCTCTCGCCTGATCGATCGCCCGATTCGCCCGCTGTTCCCCAAAGGCTTCCAGAACGAAGTGCAGGTGATTTGTACGGTGATGTCTGCCGACAAGGCGAATGATCCCGATATCGCTGCGCTGATTGGTACTTCAGCGGCCTTGGCTGTATCCGGTGTGCCGTTTGCTGGCCCGGTGGGCGCGGCGCGCGTTGGTTTTACTGCTGAAGACGGCTACATTCTCAACCCGAGCTTTGCCGAGCTGGAAACCAGCCTGTTGGACATGGTTGTTGCGGGCACGAAAGATGCCGTGCTGATGGTTGAGTCAGAAGCCAAGCAGCTGAGTGAAGACCAGATGCTGGGTGCAGTACTGTACGCTCACCAGGAAATGCAGGCCGTTATTCAGGTTATCCAGGAATTGGCTACTGAAGCTGGCAAACCCGCCTGGGATTGGCAGCCAGAGGAAGAGAATACCGCGCTGTTGGGTGCAGTGGCCGATGGCTACAAAGCGGGTCTGGGCGACGCCTATCGCATTACCGACAAGATGCAGCGCTATGCCAAAGTTGGCGAGCTGCGTGAGCAGGCGATTGCCGCACTGGCGACAGGTGAAGACGCTCAGTACAGCGCCGAAGAAGTTAAAGGCGTGTTTGCCAAGCTGGAAAAGCAAATCGTTCGCCAGCGCATCTTGAACGGTGAGCCGCGTATTGATGGCCGCGATGGCCGCACTGTTCGTCCTATCTCTGTTGAGGTGGGCGTACTGAATAAGTCGCACGGTTCTGCCTTGTTCACCCGTGGTGAAACTCAGGCGATTGGTGTTGCTACGCTGGGTACTACCCGCGATGCACAGTTCATCGACGCTTTGCAGGGCGAGTTTAAAGACAACTTCATGCTGCACTACAACTTCCCTCCCTACTCGGTGGGTGAGTGCGGTCGTATGGGCAGCACTGGTCGTCGTGAAATTGGTCACGGCCGTCTGGCGCGCCGCAGCCTGGAAGCCGTTCTGCCCAGCGCAGAAGAGTTCCCCTACACGATTCGTGTGGTTTCTGAAATTACCGAATCCAATGGTTCCAGCTCAATGGCCTCTGTCTGTGTGGGCAGCCTGTCATTGATGGATGCCGGTGTGCCGCTGAAGGCGCCGGTTGCCGGTATCGCTATGGGTCTGGTTAAAGAAGGCGAGCGCTTTGCCGTATTGACCGACATCCTCGGTGATGAAGATCACCTGGGTGATATGGACTTTAAAGTGGCGGGTACTGCCGACGGCGTGACCGCCCTGCAGATGGATATCAAGATCGAAGGTATCACTCAGAAAATCATGGAAGTGGCGCTGGAGCAAGCTCAGCAGGCGCGTCTGCACATCCTTGGTCAGATGAATCAGGTACTGGAAGCTTCGCGCGATGATGTTTCCGACAACGCGCCGAGCATGCACGTGATGAAGGTCGACTCCGACAAGATTCGCGACATCATCGGTAAAGGTGGCGCGACGATTCGCGGTATTTGCGAAGAGACTGATGCGCAAATCGACATCGAAGACGATGGCACTGTGCGTGTATACGGCGCTGATGCCAGTTCACGCGATGCCGCCGTAGAGCGTATTTTGGCCATCACAGCCGAAGCCGAAGTGGGTGAAACCTATGTCGGTACAGTTGCTCGCATTGTCGATTTCGGTGCCTTCGTGAACATTCTGCCCGGCAAAGACGGTCTGGTGCACATTTCCCAAATTTCTGAGGAACGCGTTGAAAATGTCAGCGATTACCTGAAGGAAGGCCAGGAAGTGAAAGTCAAAGTGCTGGATGTTGACCAGCGCGGACGCATCAAGCTGTCGATGAAAGAAGTTGAAGCGGAAGAGGCGGCTCCCGTCGAGGAGTAAGCCCTAGACGCTGCTAAGCAAGAACCCCGCACGGCGGGGTTTTTTTATGCCTGAAAAAATCGACTGCATTTGTGCAGCGCTTTATCGCTGGTCCTACTTGGGCTGTGACAATCTCTGTCGGCAGTTTTATCGACTTTACACAAAAAGAGGGCGGCATATGAGAAAAGTAATAGTGGCGGCGGCGTTTCTGGCGGCATCCAGTACCAGTGTAGCGGTGGTGCCCGGCGGGCCGAATTGCGGCTGGGGCAATATGCTGTTTGCCGGGCAGTCGGGATTGCCCTCGCATGTGGTCGCCTCGGTAACTAACGGCAGTTCCGGTAATGCAAGCTTTGGTATGACCTCGGGGACTAATGGTTGTTCAGCGGACGGCACTCTGACCTATGGCGGCAAGTCGATGATTAACCTCGGCCAGATTATGGACGAGTTTTCAGAAGATGTGGCGCTGGGTGACGGCGAAGCGCTGACTGCGGTGGCGGTTTCGTTGGGTATTGTCGAGGAAGATCGGCCGCTGTTCAAGTCGGCGCTGCACGCCAATTTTGACCAGCTGTTCCCCTCCGCCGAGGTTGATGCAGAGGCCTTGATGAACGCTATCGTGGCGGTGATGCAGCGCGATGCAAGGCTGGCGAAGTACTTGGCCTAAGCACTGACGCTGAGTGGGCAATATAGTTAACGGCCCCGCGGGGCCGTTTTGTCGTTTAATGCACAGACTGTCTCTTGTCTTCGCACTGCAGGGGTTGGCAGCCGCGGCGTGCGCCGCTGACAATGTCACAGCCCTGCGGGAAATTGCCAAGCAACCCCAGTGGCGGGCGCTATTGCATTTTCCTCGCGGCGTCGAGCGCAGTTATATCGATGACCGACGGTTCTTTCTTGCCGAGCGAGGTGACCGCGACCCGCTGGCCGAGCTGCTGGCCACTGTCGAAGCCTTTGCCGAGCGCCCTGCGCTGCGCTGTCGCTACCCCGCCCGCGCGCTATGGCTGTTGCAACAAGGACTGATTGTCGATGTAAAGATGAGCTGTAAAGCCTACCGACGGTGGCGAGATCAACTCGACACCCAGTCGGTCGTGCTGGTATTGGCCTCCAGCTACCTTAATAGTCCGTCGTCGATGTACGGTCACACTTTCTTGCGTCTCGATCCGGCGGGCGCGCGCGGCGACTCCGATTTTTTGTCATATGCGCTGAATTTTGGCGCCAATATCCCCGCTGGTGAAAACGATCTGCTCTACGCCTATCGCGGTTTGTTTGGCGGCTACCCCGGCCTATTCAGTGTGCAACCTTACTACCAAAAAATTCAGGAATACACCCGGTTGGAAAATCGCGATATGTGGGAGTATCGGCTGAATTTGAACGCCGCGGAAATCGACCGCCTGTTGCGCCATGTTTGGGAGTTGCGCGATATAAATTTCGATTATTTTTTTATCGATGAAAACTGTTCCTACCGTTTGTTGGAGTTGCTGGAGGTCGCGCGGCCGGGTGTGGAGTTGACCCGCTATTTTCGCTACGCGGCGATACCAGCAGACACCGTGCGCGCAGCTGTTGACGCGTCAATGCTTAGCTCGGTGACCTACCGCCCGGCTAAGCGTTTGGAGTTGGAGGCTTTAGTGGCTTCGTTGCCGGAGGCCCAGCGACCTCTAGTGCGGCGGCTTTCCAGCGGCGAATTGCAGGATCTCAGCGCAGAGCAGCTCGCCGCCGACCAGCAGGCGCGGGTCTATCTTGCCGCCTATCGCGACCTGCGTTATCGGCAGCATCGCCAGGCCCGCGACGCGGAGATTGCCGCGCGCAGTTTGCGATTATTGCGCGGCGCTAGGCAGGGCAGCGATAATCAATTGCCGCAGGTGGCCGCGCCCGGGCGCCCTGACCGCGGTCATCGCAGCTCTCTGTTCGCCGTTAGCGCGGGCTACCGGGAGTCGGGTGAGCGCCGCGCCCTGGCCAATGCGGCCGTCGAGTATGCCGATTTTCGCTGGCGGATGAGCTACCACGATGCGCTGGATTCACTGGCGGGGTATCCGCAGGGGGCAAGTTTGCTTATGGGCGATTTGACGTTGCGCTGGCAGGATCGAGAAAGCCTGCGTCTGCAGGCATTTGAGCTGTTGAATATTCGCTCGCTGTCGCCGCGCAGCCGCTTGTTTTCGCCGATCAGCTGGCAGGTTCAGCTGGGCTTGGAGCGGCTTGACGATGCTCCCAGTCAGCCCTTGGTCGCCCGCCTCAATGTGGCAGCCGGGCCGAGTTGGTCACTGCTGGGCGGCGTCGCGTATACGCTGCCCGAGCTGCGCTTGGAGCACAATAGGGATTTCGATCAGGATTGGCGGCTGGCACCGGGCCTGCGCAGCGGTATGCTGTGGCAGGGCGAGCGACTGGCGCTGGAGCTGTCGGCTGAGCTGTTGGACTTTTCCGCGGCGGGGCAGCGCATTCACTATCGCGCTGAGGGCCATTATCAGCAGTCAACGAACCGGGCCCTGCGGTTGGCTATCGATCATCGTGATCAACCTTGGGGCGTATCTACTGGCGTGGAGTTGTCATGGCGACATTACTTTTAAACTGGCGCTACCCTGGGCTGTTGTTGTTACTGCTGCTGGCGGGGTGTGAGGGGCTGTTGTTTCATCCTCAGCGTGCGCTGCTGCGCGACCCGGCTGATATCGGTGTAGCCTATCGGGAGGTCAGTATACCGGTGGCCGATAGCGCCTTGCACGGTTGGTGGCTGCCCGCAGTTGACCCGCGCGCGACGCTGTTATTTGCCCACGGCAATGCTGAAAATATCAGCACTCATTTAGCCAGTGTGTACTGGCTGCCAGCGCAGGGCATCAATGTGCTGCTGGTCGACTACCGGGGGTTTGGGCGCTCTCCCGGCCGCCCGACG
>JBFKEA010000125.1:0-7145 GCA_041619375.1 Spongiibacter sp.
CCGATACCCTGCCGATCTTCCTGTGGCCAGACGTGCCGCTGAACTGGGAAACCCTGCAGATTATCTTCCCCTACTCGGCGGCGCTGGCGGTGGTGGGTCTGCTGGAGTCGCTGATGACCGCGACCATTGTCGACGACCTGACCGACACCAGCAGTGACAAGAATCGTGAGTGCAAAGGCCAGGGTAATGCCAATATCTTCTCCGGTCTGATCGGCGGTATGGCCGGCTCTGCGATGATCGGCCAGTCGGTGATCAACGTGAAATCCGGCGGTCGCGGCCGTCTGTCGACGTTTTTTGCCGGTGCCATGCTGCTCACCATGGTGGTGTTTCTCAGCGACTGGGTGTCGCGTATCCCCATGGCGGCGCTGGTAGCGGTGATGATTATGGTGTCGATTGGTACCTTTAACTGGGCGTCGATCAAGGGCCTTAAAAGCAACCCCTTGTCGGCCAATATTATTATGCTGGCCACCGTGGCGGTGGTGGTGTGGACCCACAACCTGGCCTTTGGCGTGCTGACCGGTGTGCTGCTGGCGGCGCTGTTCTTCGCCAATAAGGTCGGTCACTTTATGTATGTGGACAGCGAGCGCAGTGACGATGGCAGCTGTCGCCGCTACCGCGTGGTCGGTCAGGTGTTCTTTAATTCGGCCGATCGCTTTGCCGCCAATTTTGATTTTAAGGAAGCCCTTGATAAGGTGGTGATCGACCTCAGTCGCGCGCACTTTTGGGATATCTCAGCGGTGGGCGCGCTGGACAAGGTGGTGATTAAATTTCGCCGCGAAGGCGCCGAGGTTGAGCTGATTGGTTTGAATGAAGCCAGCGAGACGATCGTCGACCGTTTTGGTATTCACGACAAGCCCGAGGAAATCGACAAAGTGCTGGGAGCCCATTGATGAGCGACAACTATGTACTGGCTTGTATCGACGGTGCGGCGTTAAGCACCGCCGTTTGCGACTACGCGGCCTGGATTGCCAGCCGAGTGGGCGCACCGCTTAAATTGCTGCACAACCTGGAGCAGCGCCCGCAGGCGGCGGTCGCTGATCTCACCGGCAGCATTGGCTTGGGCAGTCAGGAGGAGTTGCTCGAAGAGCTGACCCGCGTCGAAGAAGAACGCAGCCGCCTGTTAATACAGAAAGGCAAGCTGATGCTCAAGGCCGCTGAGGAGCGGGTGCGCGCCGATGGTATCGACAATGCCGAATGCTGGCAGCGCCACGGCAGTCTGCAGGAGTCGCTGATCGAAAACGAGCAGGACATTCGCGCGGTGGTGATGGGTATTCGCGGTGAAGAGCACCACGAGGGGCAGCTCGGCGCCCACCTGGAGAGCGTGATTCGCGGCCTGCACCGCCCGGTGCTGGTGGTTAACAGTGCCTTTACGGCACCCCAGCAGATTATGCTGGCCTACAACGGTACCGAGGCGGCCGGCAAGGCGCTGGATATGGTTGCCGCCAGTCCGCTGTTTCAGGGGATTCCCTGCAAGCTGGTGTATGTGGGTGACGACAAGCGCGCCGCCGAGGTGCTGGCCGAGGGTAGTCGCCGTTTGAGCGCCGCCGGTATCGACCACGAAAGTGTGCACTTGCAGGGCAAAATTGACGAGGCCTTGATCGCCTACCAGGCGGCGCAGAATATCGATCTGACGGTGATGGGCGCCTACAGCCACCACCGTATTCGCGATGTGCTGCTGGGCAGCTTCACCGCGAAAATGCTCGCGAAAACGCAAAAACCGCTGTTGTTATTGCGCTGAGATACCTTAAATCTGTCCGCACATCACATCGTTTGCCGGTGTGTTCGGCGGTAACATTGCCCCAAGTGATGATGTCGGTCGCGCTTGAGGGCGGTGTTTATCCCCTCTAGCAAATTCAAGCTTTGCGTGATCGCCATACCTCCAAATGATAATCAAGGGGACGGCTATGAACGCGATACAATCCAGCAGCGATGTTGCACTACCACTTCAGCAGGCATTTACCTTACAGCGCCAGGCCTATCTGGCGGCGCCAGTGCCCAGTCACGCCGAGCGCAAGCAGGACCTGCTGCGGCTGAAAGCCATGCTCAGTGATAACCGCGAGGCGATTATCGACGCCATTTGCCAGGACTACGGCAATCGTTCGCGTCACGAGACCCTGTTTGCCGAAGTGATCGCGGTGACCGACGCCATCAACGATGTCATTAAAAACCTGAAAAAGTGGATGCGGGTGCAGAAGCGCCATGTCGATCACAGCATGTTCCCCGGCGGTCGCAACCGGGTGATTCCCCAGCCGCTGGGGGTGGTGGGTGTGATTGTGCCGTGGAATTTCCCGGTCAATCTCAGCTTTGTGCCGCTGGCTCAGGCCTTTGCTGCGGGCAACCGCGCGATGGTGAAAATGTCGGAAAACTCGCGGGCACTCAGCGCCCTGCTGCGCAGCTTGTGCAGCCAGTATTTTGCCGAGGACAAGTTGCAGTTTTTTGACGAGACCGGTGGCGTCGGCATCGAGTTTTCAAAAATTCCCTTCGATTTATTGGTGTTTACCGGCTCTGGCCAGACGGGTAAGTCGGTGATGGCCGCCGCGGCGCAGAACCTGACGCCGGTGGTGTTGGAGCTGGGTGGCAAGGCGCCGGCAGTGATCGATCCGAGCTATCCGATAGAAAAAGCGGTAGGGCGGATCATGTTCATTAAACAGTTCAACGCCGGGCAGATCTGTACCAATGTCGACTATGTGTTTGTGCATCGCTCCCAGCGCGAGGCCTTTGTCGAGGCGGCCAAGGCCTATGTGGCCAAGCACTGCCCCGATATCAACCACCCGGACTACACTTCGATTATTGACGACCGCTCGATGGCGCGTCTGCAAAGCACCCTGGACGATGCCGGTAGCAAGGGCGCCACAGTGATCAACCTGAGCAATCAAGAGGCCAATGTTGAAGCGCGCAAGCTGCCGCTGCATCTGGTGCTCGACACCACGCCGGAGATGACTATTCGCCAGCGCGAGACCTTCGGGCCGCTGCTGATGGTGGTGGAATACGACAGCCCGGAAGAGGTGGTGGACTATATCAACGCCGGCGATCGGCCGCTGGCCCTCTACCCCTTTACCAAGAAGCGGGCTTTGGCCGACATGTATATTGAGCGGGTCATGTCCGGTGGTGTGACCGTTAACGACGCGCTGTTTCACCTGGCTCAGCACGACCTGCCCTTTGGCGGAGTCGGCGGCAGCGGTATGGGTCACTATCACGGTTATGAGGGCTTTATTACCTTCAGCAAGCTGCGTCCGGTGTACTACCAGCCGAGCTTTTCGCCGATGGAATGGCTGCGCCCCCCCTACGGCAATTTTGCCACCCGCTTCTATAATTTCCTGTTGAAGTTCAAGGGTTGATGGCTGAGCGCTGAATCCCCGCGGCGGGCCGCCTCGCGCCGCCCGCCGGCTGTACGACAATAAAAAGGGACTGCTATGAGCTTTGCAATACGCTTAATAGGCGGCGCGCTGGCGCTGTCAATATTGACGACGGGCTGCAGCCGCAGTGTCGAGCGCACGGCAGATAGCGCGCCGGTGACCGCTCAGCGGATTATCGCTGCCGATGGCAGCGAGTGGCTGAGTCACGGCCGCGACTACAGCGAACAGCGTTTTAGCCCGCTGACAAACATCAATGACGGCAATGTTCAGCAGCTGGGGCTGGCCTGGTTTGCCGACCTGCCGACGCGGCGCGGTATTGAAGCTACCCCGCTGATGGCCGATGGGGTGTTGTATGTCAGCGCATCCTGGGGGCATGTACTGGCGTTTGATGCGCGCAGTGGCCAGCAGCTGTGGCATTTTGATCCCCAGGTGGCGAAAGACTACGCAGTGCGCGGCTGTTGCGACGGCGTGAATCGCGGCGTTGCTCTGTGGGGCGACAAGGTCTATGCGGCCAGCTATGACGGTCGCCTGAACGCCCTGGATCGCAAAACCGGCAAATTGATCTGGCAGGTCGACACCCGTATTAATACGACAGACCCCTATACGATTACCGGGGCGCCGCGCATTGTCGATGGCCGGGTGATTATTGGCAACGGCGGCGCCGAGCTGGGCGTGCGCGGCTATGTCAGCGCTTATGATGCCCAGAGCGGAAAATTGGACTGGCGCTTCTTTACCGTGCCCGGCAATCCCGCCAAGGGTTTTGAAAATGCCACCCAGAAATGGATCGCTGAAACCTGGCACGGCCAGTGGTGGGAGAATGGCAAGGGCGGCGGTACCGCCTGGGATTCCTTTGCCTACGACCCCGAGCTCAAGCTGCTGTATATCGGTGTGGGCAATGGCTCCAGCTGGAACCGCAAGGTGCGCAGCGACGGCAAGGGCGACAATCTGTTTCTGTCGTCGATTGTCGCGGTCAAGGCCGATACCGGCGACTACGTCTGGCACTATCAGACGACCCCGGGCGACAGCTGGGATTACACCGCGACTCAGCACATGATCCTGGCGGATATCGAATTTGCCGGTCAGCCGCGCAAGGTCATTATGCAGGCACCCAAGAATGGCTTTTTCTATGTGTTAGATCGCGCCACGGGGGAGCTGTTGTCGGCGGAAAAATACATGCCGGTAAACTGGGCGAGTCACGTCGATATGGCCAGCGGCCGGCCGGTGGTGGCGCCGGGGCTGCGTGAGGGCACCTTCCCCGGCATGGTGCAGCCGGCGCCCAGCGGCGCCCACAACTGGCAGCCGATGACGTACAGTCCGCAGACCGGACTGGTGTATATCCCGGCGATGAGTTCGGGGGCGATCTACGCCGACGACTTCTCTGCCCGAGACCGCAAGGGCGTGTGGAACACCAATTACGCGGTGGCGCCAATGCTGGAGGTCCCCGATGCGGTGACCGTGGAGCAGCGCAAGGCCATGGGCGAAATGCTGCTGCAGTCGACGCTGATTGCCCGCGACCCCACCACCAATAAAGACGCCTGGCGGATTGACGGCGGCTATTTTTCGGCCAGCGGCCTGCTGTCGACTGCGGGCAATCTGCTCTTTCAGGGCGATTTGGACGGTCAGTTCCGCGCCCGCGCGGCGGATACCGGCAAGCTGCTGTGGCAGCGCGATGTGCAGGGCGGGCTGATGGCGGCGCCGATTAGCTACCAGTTGGATGGCGAGCAGTATATTGCCATTGCCCAAGGCTGGGGGGGCATCAGCGGCCTGCCCTACGGGGCGGTATCCGGGCCGCGCAATATGATCAATATCAGCCGCCTGCTGGTATTTAAGTTGGGCGCTGAGGCGCCGCTGCCGAGGGTGGCCGTGGTGGAGCAAAGTCTGCCGGTTCCGACCGTGGAGTTGGCCGCCGAGGACACGGTTGCGCAGGGGCGCGAGTTGTACAACCTCTACTGCGCGGTGTGTCACGGCGGCAATGCCATCAGCGCCGGCTTGATCTCCGATCTGCGCTACCGCATCAACGATGTGGCGCCGATTTGGCAGGCCATTGTTCGCGATGGCGCCATGGCATCGCTGGGTATGCCGGCGCGCGGGGAGTTTATTAGCCGCGAGGAAGCTGAGGCCATCAAACACTATGTGGTGCAGCAGGCGCAGCTCGGCCACGCGCGCGGCGAAAAGCGTATGGTGAAGGCAAAGTAGCGCTGAGCCTGCGGCTCTCACCGGGGGTGGCTAAGCCACCCCTTGTTGCAGCGCTTGCTAAGCGTTGGCGCCGCCGCCGCTTACCAAGCACCATTGGTGACGCGCACCACGTAGAAGCCGCTGTAACCGTCGGTGTACCAGATTTCCTTGCGCTCGGGGGCAAATGCCGGCTTGGACATGGCCATATTGCTTGACGGCGCCTGCACATCGAGCGGGCGGTCTGTTACCGGGGCATTAAAATAAGCCACTTCACGCGGCTTGTGGGGGTCGCGAATATCAAAAATCCGCAGCCCCGACAGAATCATGCTGCAGGCGACAATATCGGGGTTAACGCGCGTCGGCAGGTCGCAATAATGCCCGGCATAGCCGCCGGCAATGTTGCTTGCCCCAGGGTCGTTGGCAATGGCGTCGCGATTTTCGGGCTTGTGAACAGCAAGGCGCAGCTCGGAGATGACATTGGGCTCGCTTTCATTGCTGATGTCGATGATCCGACCCGCGCCCACAAAGGCGCCGTGGCTGGCCAGCGCTGAGGATTTTCCGGCTTCGCTGGTAGAAAATTCATCTATTTCCAGCACATAGGGTCTGCCATCGCGGGTGAAGGGGATGGCATTTTGCGGAACGCTTTGGTTTGCCCAAGATAAGCGGGCTACTTCGCGCACTTCGGGATTGGCTTGGCGCGCCTGAATTTCAGAGATATCGAGAATCAGCAAGCCGTTGTCGCCATCACCCGCAACATAGGCGCGGTTGCCGTCGGCACTGATCGATAGACCATGGGAGCGGTAGTTGCCATACCAAAGCGCGGAAGGAAATTCGGGGTTGGAGAGGTCGATGGCGGTTAAGGTTGGCGACGCCGGTGACGAGGTAAAGAAGGTTTTGCCGTCGGGAGATATTCCGCTTTCGTGGCCCAGTCGGCCAACCGGTGCCGAGGCGCGCAATACCGGGTTGCGGCAATCTTCGCTGAGATCGTAGACATCCACCAAACCGGGATAAAACAACACATTGCCCATTACCGCCGCCAGTATGCCGGCCTGCTGCGATACCACCATGGACTCGTGAGGCGAGAGCATGGCGGGCGTGATGAGCCGGTTGGCGAGCATCGGGTGTTCCGGGTCGGACATATCCAAGACATTGATGCCGACATTCATATCCAGCACGCTGGTGGGAAACAGCAGCGTGCTGTCGTAGTAGGCGCATTCGCGCCCGGCATTGTCGATATAGCGCTCTACCTTGAAGCCGCCAACACTGCCGATGGCATTGGGTACGGTATAGCTGCCGACCAATTCGGTGTTGCAGGTAAAGCCCTCGCGGGCCAGGCCATTGTCGTGGTCTTCCTGCGAGACTCGGCCTTGCATGCCGGTTTCCGGCCGCGAATTGGGTCCGCAGTGGGCAGTGCTGTTGTCAGTCGGGTTTGGGCCGGGCGCGGGCTTGTCGCTGCCGCAGCCGACAAATAACAGGGTGGCCAACGTGATCAGGGCAAGGGGATATGCGCGAGTCATTAGCGTGCTCCGAGGTTTTTATTGTTATTGCGCCGGCCATTATTGGGGTGATTCATTGTGGCCGCGCCAGGGCAGTGAGAATACTGCGAAGTTGATA
>JBFKEA010000126.1:0-7100 GCA_041619375.1 Spongiibacter sp.
AAAATTGGCCAGCGGTCCGGCTGCGGCAATGGCAATGCGCCGCGCCGGCGTGGCGCGACTAAAGGTCATATGCAACTGCTCGTCAGGCACCTCGCCCTCGCGCTCGTCGAGCATTTTCACGTAGCCGCCCAGCGGGATGCCCGCAACGACATACTCGGTGCCCAATTTATCGCGCCAGCTGAGCAGCGGCTTGCCAAAGCCCACAGAAAACCGCAGCACTTTCACACCGCAGCGCCGCGCCACCCAGAAATGGCCAAATTCGTGAATCGAAACCAGCACACCCAGTGTGACCACGGTAATCAGTATGGTTTGCAGAAAGCCCAACACGGCGTATCCCTTAGCTTCTGAATTCTCTGATCAACGTCGCAGCGCGCTCACGCGCCTGCGCATCGGCAGTTTGGACATCGACCAGCGACTGCGGTTCAACACTTGTCACCATCTCCATCACCCGCTCGAGCAGGCGCGGAATCGCCAAAAATGGCAATCTCTGATCTAAAAAGGCCTCTACCGCTACTTCATTTGCGGCATTCAGGCTTGCGCTCGCCGTGCCACCTGCCTCGGCAGCGGCCCGCGCCAGCTGCAGGCAGGGGAAGCGCTGGTCGTCCGGCGCCTCAAAGTCCAGCCGCGACTGCAGTATCAAATCGAGGCTGGCAACGCCGGAGTCCATGCGCTTTGGCCAGGCCAGTGCGTGAGCAATGGGGGTGCGCATATCGGGCTGCCCCATCTGCGCCAATACCGAGCCGTCGACATACTCAACCATTGAGTGGATCACACTTTGCGGGTGTACAACCACATCGATACGCTGCGGCGGGCAGTGAAACAACCAGCAGGCCTCGATCAACTCAAGGCCCTTATTCATCATGGTTGCAGAGTCGACCGAGATCTTCCGACCCATCGACCAATTGGGGTGGGCACAGGCCTCGTCGGGCGTCACGTTGGCCAGCGAATCCAGTGAACGCTGGCGAAATGGCCCACCCGAGCCGGTGAGTAAAATACGGCGCACACCCTGAGCATCGAGTCCGTCGCGATGGACGCCTGGCATACATTGAAATATGGCATTGTGCTCGCTGTCTATCGGCAGCAGCGTCGCACCGCTGGCGGCAACCGCATCCATAAACAAGCGACCGGCCATCACCAGCGACTCCTTGTTTGCCAGCAGCACCTTGGCCCCGGCCTCCACCGCCGCCAATGTCGGCAGTAGACCCGCGGCGCCAACAATCGCCGCCATTACTGTGTCCGCCTCGGCGGCAACTTGGCACAGACCCGACTCACCACACAACACCTGCGAGTCGCAACCGGCAGCGCGCAGCCTGCGCTGCAAATCTTCAGCACTGGCCTCATCGCGCAGCACCAAATAACGAGGGCGATGCGCCAAGGCCTGCTCCAGCAAGGTATCCACACTGCTGTTGGCGGTGAGCGCATAGATCTCAAAAGACTCCGGGTGCCGCGCCAGCACATCCAAGGTGCTAAGCCCAATGGAGCCAGTAGAGCCTAAAACCGTTACTCGCTCCATTACTGCCAGCCCACCGAGATCAGACCCAGTGCGAACACCGGAGACGCAGCGGTCAAGCTATCCACGCGGTCCAAAATACCGCCGTGGCCCGGCAGGATCTGTCCGCTGTCTTTAATACCGCGGTGGCGCTTGACCATGCTCTCCAGCAAATCGCCCAGAACCGAGGCCAGTACTGTCACGCCGCTAAGCACCATCACCGCCGGCAGGCCCACCGGCACACTCTCCGACCAGACACACCACAAGATGCCCATCAAGCTAACGCTACAAAACAAGCCGCCCCAAAAACCCGCCCAAGATTTCCCCGGACTGACCGCCGGCGCCAGCTTTTTATTACCGAAACGGCGGCCGAAAAAATAGGCACCCACATCAGCGGCGGCAACCATGGATATCAATACCAGCAGCATCCACACACCGTTGGCCAAACTGAGTAAATAACTCAGCGACACCCACGTCGGCAACAGCACCAGCACGCCCATGACTCCTCGCCCTAGTCGCGAGCCCCATAGACCGGCGCTTGTTGGATAGCCTTTCACCCACAGCAGGGCGACGGCCCACCATATACAAGCCACGACCAGCAAATCCCTCAAAGGCAGCATTTGCCAAGCCGCATCGCCACCGAGTCGCCAATAAGCCCCGGCGATCAAGCCGCCTAGCAGCCCCACATAGGCTAAGCGGGCGGCCGTCGTCGCCAAACCACTGAGATCCGCCCACTCCCAAGCCGCCAGCAAAACAATGGCGGCAAATAATAGCGAAAGCTGACCCGCAGACAACCATGCCAGAGCCGCCAGCAAGCCGGCAACAATCAGCACGGCGGTAATGATCCGCTGTTTAAGCATAGGGGGTAAATCTCCGAAGTTTATTCGCCGTTGTCGTTATCATTATCGCGGCCTCCGAAGCGGCGTTCACGGCTGGCGAAGGCGTCCAGTGCGCGGCCCATTTCCACTTCATCAAAGTCGGGCCACAGGCAATCACAGAAATAAAATTCACTGTACGCTAGCTGCCACAGCAAAAAATTACTGATGCGCTGCTCACCCGCGGTGCGAATACACAGATCCGGCTTGGGAAGGTCTGACAGCGCGGTATATTGGTCGAACAGACTAATATCGATATCTTCGGCGCGCAATTCCCCCGCCTCAACGCGCTTCGCCAGCTGTCGCGCCGCGCTGACGATATCCCACTGACCGCCGTAGTCCACAGCAATCACCAGCGTGGTTGCGGTATTAAAGCGCGTAAGCTGCTCGCTGTAATCCATTTGCTTGCGCAGCCTGGCAGAGAAGCGCCCACGCTCACCGATGAAGCGCATACGCACACCATCTTCATTAAGCTGCTTGGTTTCGCTCTCTAGGTAGCTGGAGAACAGCCGCATTAAAGCCTGAACTTCCAGGCTCGGCCGCTGCCAATTCTCACTGGAAAAAGCAAACAGCGTCACCACCTGCACGCCGCGCTCGCGACTGCAACGCAGCAAGCCGCGAATCACTTCGACACCGGCGCGATGGCCGCCGGCGGCCTTTAACCCGCGCCTTTTGGCCCAGCGATTGTTGCCATCCATAATAATGGCAACGTGGCGCGGGCCAGCGGGGCTTTCTGAGGCACTAAGGCCGTTATCAACTGCCATGAAAACCGCTTCTTAGCCGATCAGATTTCCATCAAATCGTGTTCTTTTGCCGCCAGAGCCTTATCAACTTCAGCGATATATTTATCAGTGATTTTTTGCACATCATCCTGCGCGCGACGCTCTTCGTCTTCACTAATTTCTTTTTCTTTTAGCAAGTCCTTGATGTCGGCCAACACCTCGCGACGCGCATTGCGAATCGACACCCGGGCACTCTCCGCCTCTTTGCGCGCCTGCTTGATATAGCCCTTGCGCGTCTCTTCGGTCAGTGCCGGCATCGGAATGCGTATCACCGCACCCGCCGTGCTGGGGTTAAGACCCAAATCCGACTTCATGATGGCCTTTTCAACGTCCGGCACCACGTTTTTTTCCCAAGGGGTTACCGTCAGTGTTCGAGCATCTTCAATGCCAATATTCGCCAACTGACTGAGCGGCGTTTCTGAGCCGTAGTAGGACACGCGAACGTTATCGAGCAAACTGGGGTGAGCACGACCGGTGCGAATCTTATTGAAGTTGCTGCCCAAAGCCTCAATAGCTTTAGCCATGCGCTCTTGAGCGTCTTGTTTGAATTCGTCTATCACTGTTATCTCTCCTCAATTGGCGCCGTCGTATCAGTCTGCCGACACCAAGGTTCCCTCATTGCCACCAACCACAATGTTTAATAACGCGCCCTGCTGCTCCATAGCAAAAACCCGCAGCGGCATCTTGTGGTCACGACACAGACAAATGGCTGTCAGATCCATCACTTCCAGCTTTTTGTCCAACACCTCATCATAACTGAGGCGATCATATTTTTGTGCATCGGGATCAATCATCGGATCCGCGCTGTAAACACCATCGACCTTGGTCGCCTTCAGCACCAGATCGGCATCCACCTCAATACCGCGCAGACAGGCGGCCGAGTCGGTGGTAAAAAACGGATTGCCAGTCCCCGCGGCAAAAATAACAACTTCACCACGCCCCAGAGCACGAATCGCCTTGCGGCGATCATAGTGGTCGACAACACCGCTCATCGGAATTGCTGACATCACCGAAGACTTGATATTACTGCGCTCCAGCGCATCGCGCATCGCCAGGGCGTTCATCACCGTCGCCAGCATCCCCATATGGTCACCGGTTACCCGGTCTAGGCCGGCCGTTTGCAGAGCTGCCCCGCGGAACAGATTGCCGCCGCCAACGACCAGCCCCACCTGAACACCGATACCCACCAGCTGCCCAACCTCGAGGGCCATGCGGTCGAGCACTTTCGGGTCAATACCAAAACCGAGCTGCCCCATTAGGGCCTCACCGCTCAGCTTGAGAAGGATACGCTTGTACTTTTTATCCCGACTCTGAGTAGACATGTCTTACCCCGTAACTCTCGCTTTCGCACATATCTTTCGACACAAAGAAAAACGGGGCCTTTAGGCCCCGCTAACGCGACTCAGCCCTTGAGCTGCGCAGCCACTTCGGCTGCAAAGTCGACTTCTTCTTTTTCTATACCCTCACCGACCTCAAAGCGGGTAAAGGTTTGAATGTCGGCACCGGCATTTTTCAGCAGCTTGCCAACAGTCAGATCCGGGTCCTTAACAAAGGCCTGATCAACCAGCGCGTTTTCTGCCAGGAATTTGCGGATGCGACCCTCAATCATTTTCTCAATGATTTCTGCAGGCTTGCCACTTTCCTGAGCTTGCGCGGTGAAGATTTCGCGCTCTTTCAGCACTTCTTCTTCTGGCATATCGGCTTGCTTAGCAACGCGTGGGTTAACCGCCGCCACATGCATCGCGACATCGCGAGCCAGCTCAGCGTCACCACCCTTCAAGGCAACCAATACTGCGATACGGTTATTCGAGTGCACATAGCTATCAACCACACCCGCTTCAGCAGTCAAAACCTCTACGCGACGCACAGAAATATTCTCGCCAATTTTCTGCACCAGTGCCTCGCGAGCCTGCTCCAGCTCACCTGACATCAAAGCGGCGATGTCAGTTTGTTTGTCAGCAAAAGCTTTGTTGGCAACCAGATCAACAAATGCGAGGAAACCGTCGTCGCGTGCAACGAAGTCAGTTTCACTGTTCACTTCAACTACGACAGCATAACTGCCATCTTCGGCAACTTTCGTAGCAACCACGCCGTCGGCGGCGGTGCGACCCGCTTTCTTAGCGGCCTTCATGCCACTTGACTTGCGCAGCTCTTCAATCGCCAGCTCGATATCGCCATTGGCTTCATTCAGTGCTTTTTTGCACTCCATCATGCCAAGACCAGTGCGCTCACGAAGCTCTTTAACCATTGCTGCTGAAACAGCCATCCTAAATTCCTCTTGTTTGGGCTAATGCTGGGCCTGACTAAACAGGCCTGCTCAATAGATATCCAAAAAAAGGGGGCCTTGCCCCCTTTTACAACGATTACACAGGGCGATTACTCAGCCGCTGCGTCGCCTGCTACTTCCTGTGCCACTTCAACAAACTCGTCACCCGCGACAGCGGCGTTAGCGCTGGCATTGATGATCACGTCAGCCACAGCAGTAACATAAAGCTTGATGGCGCGGATCGCATCATCATTGCCGGGAATTACATAGTCGACACCATCGGGGTTGCTGTTGGTATCAACGATACCAAAAACCGGAATACCCAGCTTATTCGCTTCCTGGATCGCGATGCGCTCGTGATCAACATCGATAACAAACAGTGCATCGGGCAGACCAGAAACTTCTTTAATACCGCCGATAGAGCGCTCAAGCTTCTCCATATCGCGGTGGCGCATCAGCGCTTCTTTTTTGGTCAGCTTGTCAAAAGTACCATCCTGAGCCTGTGCTTCCAGCTCACGCAGACGGCGAACAGACTGACGAATCGTTTTGTAGTTGGTCAACATACCACCCAACCAGCGGTGGCTGACGTAGGGCATACCCGCGCGGCTGGCTTGCTCAGCAATAATTTTGCTGGCAGCGCGCTTAGTGCCGACAAACAGAACCTTGTTCTTGTTGGCAGCCAATTTACCCAGAGCGTCCAGCGCATTGTTCATTGCGGGAACAGTGTGCTCGAGGTTAATGATATGGATCTTATTGCGGGCACCAAAGATAAAGGGTGCCATTTTAGGGTTCCAGTAACGCGTCTGGTGACCGAAGTGAACGCCGGCTTGCAGCATTTCACGCATGCTTACATGAGACATAATTTTTCCTTGATTTTCATCGGGTTAGGAACTTGCACCTGCCCCGCAACCCAACCACAGCTATACTGCAGCACCCGGGATTACGTGTCGGCAAATGCGCGTCGTTTGTACCCCGCTAGCAGGAGGCCTGCTTTCGGGGCGCGTATTTATACCACAAGCGGCCTACCAACATAAAGCCCAAAAGCCGTTTTGACGGCACTTACAGGCCGCAGCAATCGCCTCTACAACGGCGATGGTCTACAATGGGCGGCTTTCAGCTTTCCGACTACCTGAGCAGACCTCCCAGCTATGAATGTAAGCATTAAAACACCCGAGGAAATTGCCGCTATGCGCGTCGCCGGCCGCCTGGCCGCCGAAGTGCTGGAAATGATTGCCGAGCACGTTCGCCCCGGCGTCAGCACCGCCGAGCTAGACCGCCTATGCCACGACTATATTGTCGACGTGCAGCAAGCTATCCCCGCGCCGCTGAACTACAATGGCTTTCCAAAATCGATCTGCACCTCAGTCAATGAGGTGATCTGTCACGGCATCCCCTCAGACAAAAAGATTCTCAAAGACGGCGACCTGCTCAACATCGACGTCACCGTCATCAAGGACGGCTGGCACGGCGACACCAATCGCATGTTTTATGTTGGCGAGGTCGCCGAGCACGCCAAGCGTCTGTGTGTCGTCACCCAAGAGTGCCTGTATCAGGCGATTGAACTGGTAAAACCGGGTTGCCGTCTCAGCGATATCGGCAAGGTCATTGCCAAACACGCGCGCAGCAACCACTACAGCGTCGTTGAAGAATACTGCGGCCACGGCATCGGCAAAGGTTTTCACGAAGAC
>JBFKEA010000127.1:0-7010 GCA_041619375.1 Spongiibacter sp.
AACTCGCCAAACAGCCGGCCGACATCGCCCTGCAGCATGGTGATGGGCACGAAGACGGCGACTAACACCGCGGTGGTGGCGACGACCGCAAAGCCCACCTGGCGGCTGCCGCGAAAGGCGGCGACCAGCGGCGATTCGCCCGCCAACAGGCGGCGGTGGATGTTTTCTAACACCACAATACTGTCGTCGACCACCAGGCCGATGGCCAGTACCAGTGCCAGCAGGGTGAGCAGGTTAATGGTGTAGCCCAGTGCATAGAGTACAGTGAAGGTGGCGATCAGCGACACCGGTACGGTGACCGCCGGCACCAGCATGGCGCGGAAGTCGCCGAGGAAAAGAAATATCACTAACACCACCAGACTGGCGGCGATAAACAGCGTGGTATAGACCTCGTCGATGGCGCTGTCGATAAATACCGAGCTGTCGTAGCTGTCGTGCAATTCGGTGCCGGCGGGCAGGGTGCTGCGCAGCGCCGCCACTTCGCGGTGGGCGGCCTTGGCGACTTCCAGGGTGTTGGCGGTGCTCTGCTTGACGATGCCCACGCCGACCTGGGGAATGCCGTTGCCGCGAAACAGGGTGCGGTATTCCTCGGCGTCCAGGGTAATGCGCGCCACTTCGCCAAGGCGCAGAATATTGCCGCTGCTGTCGCGGCGCAGCACCAGCTCGGCGAAGTCGTCGCTGCTCAGAAACTGGCGCTTAATCTTGACAACAAAGTCGCGGTCGCGGGTTTTCAGTGTGCCGGCGGGCAGTTCGACATTCTCGCGGCGCAGCGCCGACTCGATGTCGTCAACACTGAGGTTGCGCGCCGCTAGTGCCTCGTGGTCCAGCCAGATGCGCATGGCGTATTCGGGGCCGCCGCTGACTTGAATGCGCGCCACGCCGTCGAGCACCGACAGGCGGTCGACCAGATAGCGCTGGGCGTAGTCGGCCAGCTGCAGGGTGTTCATCTTGGTGGAGGTGAGGTTAAACCACATGATCACCCGCTGGTCGGAGTCGGCCTTTTGCACCTCGGGGGCGTCGGCCTCGTCGGGCAGGTTGTTGCGCACCCCGGCGACGCGGTCGCGCACGTCGTTGGCGGCGGCGTCGATATCGCGGGACAGGTCGAACTCGATGCTGATGGTCGAGAAGCCGTCCTGACTGGTGGACGACACGGTTTTAATGCCCTCGATGCCGGCGATGCGCTCTTCGATAATCTGGGTGATTTTTGACTCGACCACCTCGGCGGAGGCGCCGGTGTAGTTGGTGCGAACCGAGACAATAGGCGGGTCGACGTCGGGGTATTCGCGCAGTGCCAGGCGCTCGAAAGACAGCAGGCCAAAGGCCAGCAGCAACAGGCTGATGACGGTGGCAAACACCGGGCGCTTGACGGCGGTATCGGACAGCAGCATGGCCTAGGACTCCTGCACGGCGACCGGGCTGCCGGGGCGCAGCATTAAAAAGCCCTCGCTGATCAGCGTGTCGCCGGGGCTGAGGCCGCTGAGCACTTCCACGCTGTCGGCCTGGCGAATGCCGAGCTTAACCTCGCGGCGCTCGGCCTGCTGATCGGCATTTAACAGCCAGACATAGTGGCGCTGCTCGCTGCTCTGCAGGGCCGAGGCCGGCACTAGAATGCTCTGGCGCTGGTCCTTGAGCAGCGACACCCGCATCAGCATGCCGGGCTTTAATTCACCGTCGGGGTTGTCGATGTGAGCGCGCAACCTGACGCTGCGCGACACCGGGTCGATGCGCGGATTGATGGCGGTGACGGTGCCGCTAAAGCGTTTGTCCAGGGCATCGCTATAGGCGTCGATGCTCATGCCGACGCGCAGTGAGCGCAGCGACAGGCTGGGCAGGTTGAGGTCGAGGCGCATGGCGCTGAGGTCGTCGAGACTGGTAATGCTGCTGCCCGCCGCAATCAGTGCGCCGGGGCTGACTTCGCGCAGGCCGGTGATGCCGGCAAAGGGTGCGCGCAGGCTGCGCTCGTCGATCTTGGCCTGCACTTCGGCAACTTTGGCGGCGGCGCGATCGCGGGCACTGAGGCGTTGATCGTATTCGTTGCGGGCGGCGGATTGCGTGGCTAACAGGTCGTTAAGGCGGCGAATTTCGCGTTGCTGTTCGGCCAGATCAGCCTTGGCGGCGCTGAGCTGGGCCTGCTCTTCGGCCTGCTCCAGGGTGGCCAACAGCTGGCCTTGGGTCACGCTTTGCCCTTCTTCAAAGTGCAGTGCGCGGACTTTTTCGCTGATGGTGGCGGTGATGAACACCGATTCGCGGGCCTGCAGGGTGCCGATGGCGGACAGCCGCTCTTCAACGGTCTGGGCTTGCAGGGTCTGCACCTTGACGGCGGCCGGCGGGCGCTGACGGGGGGCGGTCGCGGTGCTGCGGTCGCAGGCGCTCAGTGCCAGCAGCAGCGGCAGACCGAGGGCCAGAAGGCGTGTGAAGCTGGGCATGCGGGGAGACTCCTGTCATCGATACAGTGCCTACGCCAAAGGCGTTGGAGCCGATGTCGGCGCTCGAAGTGGCGAGGCAATGCCTAATGTAACACCGCCGGGCGGGAAAACCCTCGCAGAAATGGCCAGATGGGCCGAGGGCGAGCGGCGGGCCGGGAGGGCCCGCCGCGCAGCTTAGCGCTGCTTGAGGCGGGCTTCGGCGCGGTCGGCGGCGGCGCGCACCTGAGCGGGGGCGGTGCCGCCGGTGTGATTGCGGGCGTTAATCGAGCCTTCCAGGGTCAGCACCTCGAACACGTCTTCATTGATGTCGGTGCTGAACTGGCGCAGTTCGTCCAGGCTCATTTCCGACAGATCTTTTTTCTCGGCGATGCCGTAGGCCACCGACTTGCCGACCACTTCGTGGGCGTCGCGGAAGGGCAGGCCTTTGCGCACCAGATAGTCGGCCAGATCGGTGGCGGTGGAGAAGCCGCGCATCGCCGCTTCGCGAGTAACCTCGGCGTTAACGGTAATCGCCGGCACCATATCGGCATAGGCCTTGAGGCTGTCCTTGAGGGTGTCGATGACATCGAACAGCGGTTCTTTGTCTTCCTGGTTGTCTTTGTTGTAGGCCAGCGGTTGCGACTTCATCAGTGTCAGCAGGCTGATCAGGTGGCCGTTAACCCGGCCCACTTTGCCGCGAATCAGCTCGGGAACATCCGGGTTTTTCTTCTGCGGCATAATCGACGAGCCGGTGCAGAAACGGTCGGGCAGGTCGATGAAATTAAATTGCGCCGAGGTCCACAGCACCAGCTCTTCGCTGAAGCGCGACAGGTGGGTCATGATCAGGCTGCCGGCGGCGGCAAATTCAATGGCGAAGTCGCGGTCGCTGACCGAGTCCAGTGAGTTTTCAGTGGGGCGGTCAAAGCCCAGCAGCTGGGCGCTGTACTCGCGGTCAATCGGGTAGGTGGTGCCGGCCAGTGCGGCGGCGCCCAGCGGGCTCTGGTTCATGCGCGCTGCGCAGTCGCGCAGGCGGCTGTAGTCGCGCTCCAGCATTTCGTTCCAGGCCAGCATATGGTGGCCGAAGCTGACCGGCTGGGCAGTTTGCAGGTGGGTGAAGCCGGGCATGATGGTGTCGGCTTCGCGGCGGGCCAGTTCGACCAGGCCCTGCTGCAAGCGGCTGAGCTCCTGACAGATGCTGGCGATTTCGTCGCGCAGATACAGGCGGATATCCGTGGCCACCTGGTCGTTGCGCGAGCGGCCGGTGTGCAGCTTTTTGCCGGTGATGCCGATCTTGTCGGTGAGGCGCGCCTCGATGTTCATATGCACATCTTCAAGGCTGACCGACCACTGGAACTGGCCGCTTTCGATCTCGCTGCGGATTTCTTCCAGACCGGTTTGAATCTGCTTGAGTTCGTCTTCGCTGAGCACGCCGACCTTGGTCAGCATGGCGGCGTGGGCCAGCGAGCCGTTGATGTCGTGGTGGTAGAGGCGCTGGTCAAAGCTCACCGACGCGGTGAAGCGCTCTACAAACTGGTCGGTGGCTTCACTGAAGCGCCCGCCCCAGGGTTTGATCGTCGGCTCTTTATCACTCATGGCAAGCAGGTCCTGTGTCATCGGGGCGCTGGTTGGGCCCGGTCGGAAAAGCGGCAAAGTATAGCAGAATTGTCGCTCTGGCCGCCTCTGTGTCGCCGCGACTATCGCTGATTGGCAGGTCATATAATCGTAATATAGCCCCGCCATACTCCACGCTGCCAATATTCTATGACGTAAAAGGAAGCGGTCATGCACGACGTGGAAGCGCCTCGCGCAAAACTGGTGGAACTGCTGTGGCAGCTTAAGGGCACTTTCGAGCACACCGAGGGTGGCCGTCGCATTCACTTTAATACTTTGCTGCGCGACTCTAATTACCGTCGTGAGTTGATCAACGAGGCGGCGACCAGCAGCAATCGCGAAATACGCGAATTGGGTCGAAGTCTGCGGGTGTTGAATAGCGACGGCGAGCTGACCCAGAGCCGGGAAAAGCCGGCGTCGTTAAACCCCGATATTACCGAGACCTTGAGCAAGGTCTCGGCGGCCAGCGCGGCGCCGGCAGACAAGCCGTCGGCCACGCCAGCTCGCCGGGCACTGTGGCTGGTGGGCGCTGCGGCGCTGTTGCTGGTAGTGGGCGCGGCGCTGTTGCTGTTGGCCGGTGGTGCGCGCAGCGAGACCCTGCGCGGCTCGCTGACCGGCAGCCAGTTGTGGACCGCGGATAAGGTCTGGGTGCTCGAGGACATTGTCTATCTGGAAGCCGGGGCCCAGCTGATCATCGAGCCGGGCACAGTGATACAAGGGCGCCCTGGCAGTGCGTTGGTGGTGACCCGCGACGCGACGATTATGGCGCGCGGCAGCGTCGACGCCCCCATTGTGTTCACCAGCGCCCAGCCCGTGGGTCAGCGCCAGGCCGGTGACTGGGGCGGCGTGGTACTGCTGGGCAATGCCCCGGTCAATAGCCGCGATGCGCAAATTGAGGGTGTGCCCACGGTCGATAGCCGCGGCATGTTTGGCGGCGTCGACAGCCGCGATAACTGCGGCGTGTTGGAGTATGTGCGTATCGAATTTGCCGGCTATGAGGTCTACGCCAACAATGAATTGAATGGCCTGACGCTGGGCGGTTGTGGCAGCAACACCATTGTGCGCCATGTGCAGGTGCATCGTGCCTCCGACGACGGCATTGAGGTGTTTGGCGGCACGGTCGATATGAAGCATATTCTGATTAGCGGCGCCGCCGATGACTCGCTGGACTGGGACATGGGCTGGACCGGCCGCGTGCAGTTTTTGCAGGTGCTGCAGTATCCGGGCATGGGCGACAATGCCATTGAGGCCGACAACCGCGACGGCCGTCACGACGTGCAGCCGGTGTCGCAGCCTACCCTTTACAACGTCACGCTGCGCAGTCTGTCCAGTGCCAACAAACACCAGCGCGGTATTACCCTGCGCCGCGGCAGCGGCGGCCACTTCCACAATATGATTGTCAGCGGCTTCTCTGGTGAGGCGGTCGATATTAAAGATCGCAGCACAGTGAGCCGCCTCGGCAGTGAGATGATGAGTTTTGGTGGGCTGATTTTTCACGATAACGGTCGTGCCAGCGGTCGTCATTTCGCCGACGAACTGGGCAAGCAAGACGACGACGGCGGCTTTGATGAGGCGGCGTATTTTGCCCGCCGCGGCCGCCTCGATGTCGATCCGGGCTTTCGCCCCAGTGGCGACCCGGTGAGCCAGCCAGAGTTTCGGCTGCGCGCTCAGTCGGCCGCTGCCGAGGCCGCCGATCCGGTGCCCGAGGGCGAGTTCTGGGATCAGGGCGCGGCCTATATTGGCGCGGTGCGCCCCGGCAGCAACCGCAGTTGGCTGGCTGGCTGGACGAGTTTTGCGCTGAATTGATCAGTGCGCGGCCGATAGCGCGCGCTTCGCGGTTCAGTCTCTATGGCCGCTGGCGTATGATACGGGGTTTACGCTATACCCACGGACCCCGTCGCCATGTCTCAACCGCTACAGCCCGAACGCACCCTGCGCATTGCCACTCGCGAAAGCTTGCTCGCCCTTTGGCAGGCTGAATATATCAAGGCCCGCCTCGAAGCCTGTCACCCCGGCCTAAAGGTCGAGTTGCTGGGCATGACGACCCGCGGCGATCAATTGCTCGACTCGCCGCTGTCGAAGATCGGCGGCAAGGCGCTGTTTGTGAAAGAGCTGGAGCAGGCGCTGCTCGACGGCCGCGCCGATATTGCGGTGCACTCGATGAAAGATGTGCCGATGGAGTTTCCCGAGGGGCTGGGGCTGGCGATTATTTGCGAGCGCGAAGATCCGCGCGACGCCTTTGTCAGCAACCACTTTGCCAGTGTCGATGACCTGCCCGAAGGCGCTCGCGTTGGCACCAGCAGTCTGCGCCGTGAATGCCAGCTGCGCGCCCATCGCCCCGATCTGAAAATTTCCAGTTTGCGTGGCAACGTGCAAACCCGTTTGCGAAAACTCGACGAGGGTGAGTTTGACGCCATTGTGCTGGCGGCCGCGGGCTTGATTCGCCTGAAGCTAGAGGGCCGCATCGCCGCATATATGGCGGTAGAAGACAGCTTGCCGGCCTGCGGACAGGGCGCAGTGGGTGTCGAAACCCGGCTTGACGACGACTGGGCACGGGAATTGCTAAAACCCTTACACGATGCCGACAGTGCTGCGAAAGTAGGCGCCGAACGCGCGATGAATACTCGCTTGCACGGCGGTTGTCAGGTGCCCATTGCCGGCTATGCCATCAGTGACGCTGCCGACGGCGAGCAACTGTGGTTGCGGGCACTGGTTGGCGAGCCGGATGGCAGCCGCATCCTGCGCGCCGAGCTGCGCGGCCCGGCGGCGGACCCCGAGGCCCTCGGCGTGGCGGTGGCCGAGCAACTGCTGGCCCAAGGGGCCGGTGATATTTTGGCGGCGGTGTACGGTGAGCAAAAGCACTGACTTGCAGGGCCTGCGCATTCTGATCAGCCGCCCCGAGGGCCGCAATGAGGAGCTGCGCGCGGCGTTAACGGCCGCCGGTGCCGAGGTGTCGGTGCAACC
Organism: Spongiibacter sp.; assembly: GCA_041619375.1. Lineage (GTDB taxonomy): Bacteria > Pseudomonadota > Gammaproteobacteria > Pseudomonadales > Spongiibacteraceae > Spongiibacter. The sequence continues at coordinate 6,981 of JBFKEA010000127.1, forward strand.
GCTGCTTCGCATCGCGCCGCTGGCAGAGGA
>JBFKEA010000128.1:0-6928 GCA_041619375.1 Spongiibacter sp.
ATGGAGCTTGCCGGCAAGCTGAAGGAGCTGGAGCAGCAGGCCTACGACATCGCCGGTGGCGAGTTTAACCTGTCGTCGCCCAAGCAGCTCGGCGAGATCCTGTTCGAGCGTCTGCAGATTCCGGTGCTGCGCAAAACCCCCAAGGGCGCGCCCTCCACCGCCGAAGAAGTGTTGGTGGAGCTGGCCCACGACTACCCCCTGCCCCAGGTGATTCTCGACTACCGCGGCCTGGCTAAACTCAAGTCGACTTACACCGACAAACTGCCGCAGTTGATCGATCAGCGCAGCGGCCGGGTTCACACCTCCTACCACCAGGCGGTGGCGGCCACCGGGAGGCTGTCTTCTTCGGACCCCAATTTACAGAATATCCCCATTCGCAGCGCCGAGGGGCGGCGTATTCGTCAGGCGTTTATCGCGCCTAAGGGCTACAAAATTCTGGCGGCGGACTACTCGCAAATCGAGCTGCGGATTATGGCCCACCTGTCGGGCGACGAGGGGCTGATCAAGGCCTTTAAAAACGGCGAAGATATTCACCGCGCCACCGCCGCCGAGGTGTTTGGGGTTGGGCTCGATGAGGTGAGTGACGAGCAGCGCCGCAACGCCAAGGCGATTAACTTCGGCTTGATTTACGGCATGTCTGCCTTTGGCCTGGGGCGTCAGCTGCACATCGGCCGCAACGAGGCCCAGCAGTACATCGACCTGTATTTTGAACGCTACCCCGGCGTGCGCCGCTATATGGACGACACCCGTGCGCTGGCCGCCGAGAAAGGCTATGTGGAAACCCTGTTTGGCCGCCGCCTGCACCTGCCGGAGATCAATGCCCGCAATGGCCAGCGCCGTCAGGCCGCCGAGCGCACGGCGATTAATGCGCCGATGCAGGGCAGCGCCGCCGATATTATTAAGCGCGCGATGATTGCAGTGGATCGCTACTTACAGGACGAGCAACCCGCTGCGCAGATGATTATGCAGGTGCACGATGAATTGGTGCTGGAAGTGGCCGAAGAGCAGCTGGACGCGGTGCAGGCGAAGGTCGTGGAACTGATGTCCGCTGCCGCCGAGCTGGCCATCCCCCTGGAGGTCGGGGTTGGCCGCGGTGACAACTGGGACGAGGCCCACTAAATTGGGTGGCGGCGTAATTAACGCCCCGTTGAAATTAACTGCTGGGCACGTTGTTGCCACTGCGTTTGCCAGTTGCTGATGTTGTTGGCGGGCATTGGCCGCGAAATAAAATATCCTTGGGCGTAATCGCAGCCCGACTGGCGAACAAATTGCCAGTCGGCTTCGCTTTCAATGCCTTCGGCTACTGTCGACATATTTAATTCGTTAGCTAGGTTGAGGCTGGCATTAAAAATTGATCGACGTGTGTTGTCACTGTCGGCGCCGGTGACAAAGCTGCGATCAATTTTAAGCTCGCTAAATGGCATCTCACTTAATTGCGACATGGTTGAATGGCCGGTGCCAAAATCGTCTATCGATAGCGAAAAGCCCATAATACGAAGGCTGGTTGCCGCGTCGATGGCGCGCAGCGATTCGTCGATATTGCTGCTCTCGGTGACTTCGATAGTGATTTTTTCAGGAGAAAGGCGGTAGCGCTTAGACAGCGCTAAAACGGTCTTCGGAAACTCTGCAAGCTGCAGGTCTTCCATGGTGACATTTACCGCGATACTCGGCGTGGCACTGAGATGCTGCCATTTTGCTGCTGCGGCAAATGCCTCTTCGAGTACGATGACGGTTAGCTTCTGCAGGTCCTGGGGTTCGCTGAACTGGGGTATAAATTCAACGGGCGAAATAACGCCGCGCTTGGGGTGTCGCCAGCGGGCCAGTGTTTCATAGCCTGCAATGGTGCCATCACTCAAACGGACTTTCGGTTGGTATAAGTTAAAAAATTGTTTCTCGCTTAGCGCGGCTTGTATCTCCTCGGCGCTAAATGTTTGTTGCTGCGGTGCGTGTTGGGACTGAGTGCTGGGCTGCCAGCTGGTCAGCAACTGTTGTAGTTGGTCGCTGGATACCGGTTTGTTTAAATAGCCCAATACATCAATGTGTTGCCGGCGCAGCAGCGCCGAAGTGGTCTGCAAAATGCGCTCTTCGGTGCCGCTAACGAGAATGACGCCACCGGTAAATGCCATTTCACTCAGCATGCGGGAAAATTGCACACCGTCGATATCGGGCATCTTCAAATCTAGGATAACGATATCTGGATGCGTATCAGTCTGCTCGAAAAAGCGCATCGCGTCATGGCCACTGGCAGCAACCTCTACCGAGGTACTCACTTTGCGGCAACTGATTTGCAGCAATCGCCGCATAAATTCGTCGTCGTCTACGATCAATATTCTAGAGGTAGTCATCATAGTTGGCCTCTATACGGTGTTCGATAAGGTTGCATCCAATACCGGCTTAAGCTGGGCGATACTCAGCCGCCACTGAGCTATCAGCTGTTGGTTGGTGTCCTCGTCTCTGCCATATTTTTTTTCCATATCTAGGCAGCGTGCTGCGAGCTGTTGTGCGCCGATAGCAGCTGCTGAGGATTTTAGGGTATGGGCGAGGTTGCTAATCGCCGTGCCATCGCCTTTTTCGAGCAGGCCGTCGAACTCTTGCTCTGCCTCGTACAAGGTTTGTTTAAATAGCTCAGCAAATTCCAGAGCAAGTGCGTCGTCGCCGCCGGTGTGGCGCTTAAACACGCTGAGGTCCAAGATCGCAAGGTGGTTGTCTGCTAAGCGGACATTTGCGCGCGCCGTGCTGCCCGGTTCGGATTGCTGGTTGATATATTTACCTAGGCACTGCCGGAGTGCTTCGATATTGGTTGGTTTGGTTAAAAAGGTATCAATGCCCGCTGCCTGACATTTTTCGCGCTCGCCGGAAATAACATTGGCAGACAGGGCTATGATCGCGATTTTAGCCCGTGAGCCTTGTTTTTCGCGTCGGCGAATTTCACGGGCCAAGCTGTAGCCATCGCGCTCGGGCATATGCAAGTCGGTAATCAATACGGGGTATTCATGTTGTTGCCACAGGGCTAGTGCCTGTTCACCGTTGTAGGCGTAATCTGCAGTGTAGCCACAGCGCTCCAGTTGTTGAGCAATAACTTTTTGATTGATGTTACTGTCCTCCGCAACCAATAGCTTGGGGAAGGCGCCTAACGCAATGGCCTCTTGGGAGGGGGGGCTTGCAGTTTCCGCTTGCGGCGCCTCGGGCTTACATAGAATTTGCGTGTTGACATCGGCGATATACTGCAGCGAAAGCACAGCATTGCCCAGCGCAATATGCTGGTCGCTGAGTTTTGCGGCGTTGCTGCCGCCGATGCTGATATACGTGTCGACGGCCAAGTCGGCGCTTAGCGCACTGCGCTCATCTTTGCTGAGCGCAGCGGCTTCACTGTGCATTAAGATAATTACCGGGCGCTTGCCAGTTAATGCGGGACGGTCGCTGGCGCGGTGAATAATATGGCAGCTGCCGCCGACATGCCTGGCATCGCTATCGATGGCGGCGGCGCATTCGGGGGCAATGCCAAACAGTATTATATCTTGCGGTAGCGCCGGAGGTAGGCTCGGGGCGTCATAGCCGTGCAGCGGCAGTCGAATGCTGAAGCAGGTTTTTTTGTTGGGCGTCGAGCTGGCAGTAATGGTGCCGCCCATCAGTTCTACCAGTTCTCGTGATATCGCCAGGCCGAGGCCGGTGCCGCCAAAGTGGCGGGTAGTGGTTTCATCGGCCTGTGAAAACGGCGTAAATAGGCGGGGTAGGGCCTCTTTGGATATACCTATACCGTTGTCGATGATGTCCAAGCGCAATAATTTTTCGGTTTGTCCCAGTAGAATTTGCACCACGCCTGGTGATTTCGGATTGGCAGAGTATTTTATCGCGTTGCCGATCAGGTTAATCAAAACTTGCCGCAGCCGCAGCGGGTCGCCGAGCAGTCTGGTGGGGGTGGACAAGCTGGCATAGCAGTGCAGCTGGACGCCCTTCTCCTGGGCAATGGGGGTCATTAAATCGAGTACCTCGGCAAGCGTTCGCCGGGGATCAAAATCGATGCTTTCCAGAGTGAGGCCGCCGGCTTCAATTTTGGAAAAGTCGAGTATGTCGTCGATGACATGCATCAGGCTGTCGGCCGATGAGCGGGCAATATCGATCGATGAGCGTTGTTTGGGATCGAGGGTGTCTTGTTGGAGAATCTCCAGCATGCCGACGACCCCGTTCATTGGTGTGCGTATCTCGTGGCTCATGCGCGCTAAAAAATCCGATTTGGCGCGGTTGGCTGCCTCGGCGTCATCGCGGGCTTTGCGCAGCGCGGCTTCAGCCTCGCGGAACTGGCTGACGTTCAGGCTGATACCCAATGCGTGCAGGGGCTTATTGTTGTCGTCGCGCTGCACATGACACTGTGATTGAACAGTGACAAAACTGCCGTCAGCGCATCGCAATTGATGCTCCAAGCTGTAGTGCGTGCGTGTTGAGTCACTTTTCGCAAAGGTTTTAAAGGCGATGTCCGCGTCTTTTTTAGGGAAATAGTTAGCGATAAATTCATTAATGGGAATCGTTGCCTTTTGCCCTTTTACTATGTCCTTGCCTAGCATCGCCATCAAGCTGTCGCTGAGCACAAAGTTGCGGTGAGTGAAATCGATTTCCCAAACACCCATGTCGGCCATTTCTATGGCGGTATACAGCAGTGTCGCGGTGCTTGATAGTTGCTGTTCAGCCTGTTTTCGCGCCTGCAGCTCGCGGGTCAAACTTTGCGTGCGCTGGCGAATTTCATAATCCTTGGTGGACTGGCGGTTGGCCGAGCCCATGACCGCCCCGGCGATGGAAAAGGCGCTGACAATGGTAAACAGTGTGTAGAGGTAGTTGAGCGGCGAGGTGGTGGCCTGCCAGTAGAGGCTATCTGCCGTTAAGTGAATGCTAAATTTGTTGTCGCCGACCTGCTTTTGCAGCGAGGCAATTTCTACTGGTCGGGGTGGGCCAGAGGACAACATTTGGACTGTGCGCCCGTCAGCGGCCGAGGTGGAAATTGTCAGTGCCATATTATTGTCGGCAATTTGCGCGAGAATGCCTTTCATGGCGGTGTTTAAGTCGTACATGGCCACTAATGCACCCTCGGCCGCGCTTTGTTCTGTGCGATGGACGGGCTTGATCACATAGGTGACGTCCTGTTGGGTGCAGCGGCGACTGGAGGGGGGGATAAACAGCACGCTGTCGCTCTGAATAGCTTTGTCGACGGGGTAGGGTTCGAAACACGTCGATAGAATATTAATCCCTTGATAGGTCGTGACCGACGGCGGCGGGAAAACATAGGTGCTGGGGTAGTAGTAAGCTTGCTGTTGTTCGACTTCTACGCGGCCGTTGTCAACCAGTGCAAGGATCGGGAAGCCCTGCTGGCGCTCATATTGCCTGCGCTCACTGGCGTTGATTTTGGGCGCCCAGGCGATGGTTGAGAAGGTCTGCCGGTAGGCTGGGTGGTCAATAAAGCGGATGAACTCGTCGCGACGGACGAATTCACTGGCGATGATAAAGCTGGCGGTGAACTCCAGCGGCAGCAGCATTTTCTCAATGGATTCAGCAAAGGTTTTTTCGATGCTCTGGACGAGCGTGTCGGTATTGGTCTGCACATTTTCGCGCTGGTAGTGATTGATGGCCAAATGACCAAAGCTGATAAATAGCAGTAAAAACGCTACCGGTGCAAAGTGGATGGCAAAGAATCGCGAGGTGATTTTCACGCTTGTAAACAGGAATAACACCGCCGGGCAGACCAGGGCAATACCGATAGCATCGCCGGCCCACCACGACAGCCATTCAAAGATAAACTGCTGGCTACCGATGATGCCCAGTGCAAGCATGCTGGCACTGGCAATGCTGGCGCCGAGGGTGGCGGGGATGGCGGCGCCGTAAAGTAAGAACGACCAGACTGAGCTTTCAGTGCTCACCCTCATTGAATGTGAGAAATGGTGCCTGCAAAGTGTCGCCGCCAGCCAGCACTCAAAAGCCGCGCCACCGGCGGTGAGCAGGCTGAGAGCGGCTGCGGCCGTGGTGTCGGCGTGACTCAGGTTGGAGAGCGCAGAGGCCAAAAAGACCCAGCGCCAGGCGGTGCGGCCGAGCAGCAGTGTGCCGGCGACGGCAAAGCCGGCGGCGGGCCAAAAGGGCGAGGCATAGCCGGGGGGGACCGCCAGGGCTATGCCTAATTGCGCGAGCAGAAAGTAGCCGAGTAGCAACGCTAGGCCGGCCAAGACCCCGCGAAAGCGATTTTCGCATAGCCAATGCTGTAAAAGTGCGTTGTCTGTCATCGCTGCCCATGTCCTTTTGACGCTGCCGCTACTAAGTGTACACAATCAAGGCGGCTTGGCGACGGCGGCCGGCGACGTTAATCCAGCAGTGCGGGGTCCACGTCGTCCTCTTCGAATTTTGTGGTTAGCCACACGTCGAGCTGCTCGCGCAAGTCCTCCAGGCCGTCACCGCGCGGCGCCGAAAACAGCTGGGCGTTGACCAGGCCGCCGTAGGGTTCTAAGGCCTTGCGCACTTTCAGCAGGGTGGCCATGGCCGGGCCGCGTTTAAGCTTATCGGTTTTGGTCAGCAGGATGCGCACCGGCATGCTGGCCTGGTGTGCCCAGTTGAGCATGGTCGTGTCGAACTCGGTAAGCGGGTGGCGGATGTCCATCATCAACACCAGGCCGCGCAGCGACTGGCGGTGCTGGAGGTAGTATTCCAGGTTGCGCTCCCACTCCTGTTTGACCTTGAGGGGCACCTTGGCGAAGCCGTAGCCGGGCAGGTCCACCAGCCGCATACTGTCGTGTTCGTCGACCGAGAAAAAATTGATCAACTGGGTGCGGCCAGGGGTTTTACTGGTTTTGGCCATCTTACTGTTTTCGGTGAGGCGGTTGATCGCGCTGGACTTGCCGGCATTGGAGCGGCCGGCAAAGGCGACTTCCGCGCCGGTGTCCTCTGGGCATTG
>JBFKEA010000129.1:0-6896 GCA_041619375.1 Spongiibacter sp.
CCTGGGTGAACACCGCCTGATGCTGTAAAAACCACAGCTCGTCGGGGCTGTCGCCACCGCGCTGATCGGTGTAGGCCTGCATCGCATGCCACACCGGCTCGTAGGCCTGCAGCCCCGCCAATCGGCGCTGGTAAAGTTTGCGAGTACTCACTACATCACCATCTTTACAACGCCGGTGGCCTTTAGGTCGACGTGAATACGCTCCAGTTGATCCTTGCCGGTGGCGACAATGGTCACGGTCATCGACAAGAAGCGGCCCTCGCGGCTCAGCCGCTCGCTAATGCAGCCCTCGGCCAGCGGCCCGGCGTGCTGCTCCATAACCGCAACGATTTTGCGGCGCGCCTCATCGTGATTGTCGCTGATCACCTTGATCGGGTAATCGCAGGGAAACTCGATCTTCGGCGCTTCTTGCTCAGTCACACTACCGCCCTCAGGAAACCAGATTCAAAAAGAACAGCACAATGCTGTCCCACAGGCGCTTGAAGATGCTGCCCTCTTCAACCGTGTTCAGGGCCGTGAGCGGCACCCGCACTTTGTCCTGACCGTCCAGTTGCACCAGCAGTTCGCCGTATTCACTGTCGGCGGCAATCGGCGCGGTCAGCACTTGGTCGACAATCAACTGCGCGTCCAGCGCCTCGGCTCTGCCGCGGGGAATAGTCAGGTAGACATCATCGCGCACACCCAGCGGTACACTCACCTCACTGCCCTTCCACACCTTGGCATTGGTTAGTTCGGTGCCGGCTGAGTACAGGTGGTGGGTTTCAAAGTAGCGGAAGCCGTAAGACAGCAGCTTTTGCGTTTCGCGCTCGCGGGCGCCCTCGCTCTTAGCGCCCATCACCACCGAAATCAGCCGCATGCCCTCGCGCTTGGCCGAGGTCACCAGACAGTAGCCCGCCTCTTCAGTGTGGCCGGTTTTCAGGCCGTCGACACTGGTGTCACTCCACAGCAGGCCGTTGCGGTTGTTCTGGCGGATATTGTTGTAGATAAACTCTTTTTCGCTATACAGCGCGTACTCGTTGGGAAAGGCGATAATCGCCCGCGCCAGTTTGGCCAGGTCTCGCGCCGAGGTGTAGTGCTCGGGGTGCGGCAGGCCGTGAGAGTTCACAAAGTGGGTGTTGCTCAGGCCGAGCATGTGCGCGTGCTGATTCATAATACCGGCAAAGGCATCTTCGCTGCCGGCCAGGTATTCAGCCACCGCGACGCTGGCGTCGTTACCCGAGGAGATCACCACGCCCTTGTGCAGCTCACCCAGGGTGACTTGCTTGCCCACTTCTATCCACATCAGCGAGGAGCCGGCAAACAGCGGATTTTGCGCCCAGGCTTCCTTGCTGATGGTGACCAGGTCGCTGTTGCTGACCTGACCGCGTTCCAGCTCGTAAGACAATACATAGCTGGTCATCAATTTGGTTAGGCTGGCCGGCGGCAAGCGCTGGTCGGCATTGTGCTCAATCAGCACTTCGCCGCTGTCGGCGTCCATCAACAAATATGCCGAGGCCGCAATGGCGGGCGGTGCCGGCACCAGGTTTTGCTGGGCGACGGCGTTCAGCGACAAAACGGCACTGAGGATCACAAGCACTATGCGTTTCAAAACAAGACCTTTTTCGATTTGATTTAAAGGGTTACGGCAGCGGCATGCGCCGCCAACCGGGTTAACGGCGCTCGTCGACGACTAGCTGCGCCTCGCCCGACCAGCTGCTGCGCAAGGCTTTGCGGGCCGCCTGGGCGGTGGCAAAATCGGGCAGCGGACCAACGCGCACGCGGTGTATCACCCGCGCATCGGCCACCTGACTGGCCACTGCCACGGGGTAGCTGATGGCCTGCCCCAGCGACTGCTGCAGGGCCTGCGCCGAGCTCAGCAGCGAAAACGCCGCCACCTGCAAGTAGTAGTCGGCGGCGACCTGCAATTCACCGCCGGTATTATCCGTGTCAATCACTTCAATTTCCACCGGCGCGGTGCCCTGCTCGGCAAAGCCCAGCTTGACCGCCGCCGCGTAGGACAGGTCGATCACCCGGTCGGAGTGAAAGGGCCCGCGGTCGTTGACCCTCACCACCGCCTGACGGCCGTTCTGCAGGTTGGTCACCCGCACATACACCGGAATCGGCAGGCTGCGATGGGCGGCCGACATATCGTACAGGCTGTAGGTTTCACCGTTGGCGGTGGCCTTGCCGTGAAATTTGGTGCCGTACCAAGAGGCCACACCGCGCTGTTTAAAGCCGCGATGATCGTCGACCAAGTGGTAAGTTTTACCCAGCACCCGATAGGGGTTGCTATTGCCCGCCAGACGAATAATTTCCGCGCGCGGCGTGGCGTCGACGATGCGGCTGGGGTCCAGCGACTCGGGCGGCGCGCCGTCTTGGGCGGTCGCCGCCAGCTCCGGCGGGCCTTGCTCAGTCGGCTGATGACTGCAGGCCGACACCAACATTAACAACACGGCCAAAGGCACAAAACGCTGTATCATTTGGCTGCCACAGCGCCCCGGTAGTGCTCAGCGACTTGCTGGCTGAGCTGATGGGCCGCCAGCGCGTACATCGAGCTGTGGTTGTAGCGGGTAATCACGTAGAAGTTTTGCAGACCGATCCAGTGCTCGTCGCCGCCGGCACCTTCAAGCTTCATCGCGGTGGCTTTCTGGCCGAGATCCAGCTTTTGCGCACTGCTAATACCGCCCAGTTTCAGCTCCGCCAAGGTTCTCACCGGCTTGAGGCCGGCGTTAAACAGGCTTTCGTCCACCGGCTCGCTCAGTACCGCCGGGCTTACCACCGGCTCGCCCATGCGCCAGCCGTGACGGGCAAAGTAGTTGGCGACACTGCCAATGGCGTCGACGGGGTTGTTAACAATATCGGCCTGGCCATCGTCGTCGAAGTCCACCGCGTAGGCGCGGTAACTGCTGGGGATAAACTGGCCGTAGCCCATCGCCCCGGCGTAGCTGCCTTTAAAGCTCAGCGGCGCGAAATCCTGCTCGCGCACCATCAGCAAATACTCTTCGAGCTGCCCCAGAAAGAAGGTGCTGCGGCGCGGGAAGTCAAAGCCCAGCGTCGCCAGTGCATCGACCACCCGGTAGCTGCCCTTGTTGCGACCGTAGCGGGTTTCCACACCGATAATGCCGACGATCATTTCCGCCGGCACGCCAAATTCTTTTTCGGCGCGGGCCAGGGTGTCGGCGTGTTCGCGCCAGAATTGCACACCCTGCTTAACCCGCGACTCTTGGATAAAAATCTTGCGGTAGCGCTCCCAGGTCATCACCGACTCCGCCGGGCGCTCCATGGCGTCGATAATGGACTGCTTCTTTTCAGCCTGTTTGAGAATGCCCACTACCCAGTCGCGGTCGAAACTGTGCTTGTCGACCATTTTGTCGACAAACGCCGCCGCTTTTTCGTGCTGGCTGTAATCGGCCGCAGCGGCCGCCGGCAGCGCCAGTAGCAGCGCCGCAGCAATGCCGCGCAGGGGGGTAGAAATCAGTTTGCTTAACATCACATTTATTCTCTCTATTGTTACCCGCTCGCAGAGCCGGCGTTGTTGCAGCCACAGCCCACTATTGATGCACCAGGCGCTCGTCGGCGCAGATCCCCATCAAGATGCCAAATCCGACCAGCAAAGTCACCAGTGAAGTGCCCCCCTGACTGACCAGCGGCAGTGGCACCCCCACCACCGGCAGTAATCCGGACACCATGCCCATATTCACAAACACATAGACAAAGAAAGTGAGGATAATACTCCCACCCAGCAGGCGGCCGAAGCAATGTTTTGCCTGCACGGAAATCCACACCCCGCGCCCGATGATCAGCGCGTACAGCAACAGCAGCAGCAGTACCCCGCGCAAACCGTATTCTTCGGCCAGCACGGCAATAATAAAGTCGGTGTGGCTCTCCGGCAGAAAGTCTAAGTGCGACTGGGTGCCCATCAACCAGCCCTTGCCCTCAAAGCCGCCGGAGCCAATAGCGGTTTTTGACTGAATAATATTCCAACCGGCCCCCAATTTATCACTTTCCGGGTTGAGCAGGGTCAATACCCGGCGGCGCTGGTAGTCGTGCAGCACAAACTCCCACATCGGCCAGGCGGCGGCCAGCAGCAGGCCGAAGCCAGAGCCGATAAACACCCAGCTAATGCCAGCCAGAAACAACACAAACAGCCCCGAGGTGGCGATCAGTATCGAGGTGCCCAGATCGGGCTGGGTCGCCACCAGCACTGCGGGTACAAATATCAGCACCAGACTGACGGCGGTGTGCCGCCAGCCCGGCGGCAGTGGATGACTGGACAGATACCAGGCCACCGTCATCGGCATAATCAGCTTGGCCAGCTCTGAGGGCTGAAAACGGAAACCGCCCAGCGACAGCCAGCGCTGCGCGCCCTTGGCGCCCACACCAAAGAAATGCACAGCCACCAGCAGCGCGATACAGCCGACAAAGGCAAAGGGCGCCCAGCGTTTTAGCTGTTCGGGGTGCAACTGGGCCACCAAAATCATCGCCACAAACGCCACCGACAAAAAGCGCCCCTGGCGCAGTACCGTAGCGCTGCTCTCGTCGCTGGCGCTGTACAACACCATCAAGCCAACGCCGCTTAAAATGAGCAGCAGGAACATTAGCACCGGGTCGATACGCAGGCGCTGGGATAGGCTGCGGTGGCTGTACATGGGGCCGGCGCCGCCCGGCAGTTGGCGTACGAAATCGGAATTATTCATCGCCACGGTCCTCGTTGTCTGACGCCGGCGGCCCCAGTAAGTAGGCATCTATCATCGCCCGGGCAATGGGCCCGGCAACGCCGCCACCACTCTCGCCGTTTTCCACAATAACCGCTACCGCAATCTGTGGGTCGGTCGACGGTGCAAAGGCAACAAACAGCGCGTGGTCGCGCTTGCGCTTATCCAGCGCCTCGGAATCGTATTTTTCGCCGGCGGCAATGCCCACCACCTGGGCGGTACCGGTTTTACCGGCCATGCGGTATTGCAGCCCCTCGCGCAGTGAGCGGCCGGTGCCGCGCGCATCGTAAACCACCTGCTCCATCGAGTGGGTAATGGCGTCCCAGTAGCTGTCGGGAACATCTTCAATTTTACCCAGCAGCGGCGCTTCGACGTCGGCACCGCCCACCGCCGCCAGCAGTCGCGGCGCGCGCAATTCGCCGCGCGAGGCGATCACTGCCGTGGCCACGGCGATTTGCAGCGGGGTGGCCAGCATAAAGCCCTGACCAATACCGACGTTAATGGTTTCACCGGGATACCAGTGGCTGCCGCGGGTCGCTCTCTTCCACTGTCGCGACGGCAGCAAGCCGCTGCGCTCGTTGGTATTGTCGATGCCCGTACTACTGCCCAAGCCAAAGCGCGCGCCGAAATCATGCAGGCGGTCGATACCCAGCTTGTAGGCCAATTCGTAGAAATAGACATCGCAGCTCTCGGCGATGGCCTGCTCCATATTGACCGAGAAACCGTGGCCGCCGCGCTTCCAGTCGCGATAGCGGCGGCTGTCGTTGGGCAGGGTAAAAAAGCCGGGGTCAGCGTAGCGGGTGGTGGGCGTCACCACACCGTAGTACATACCGGCCAGCGCCCAGATCGGCTTCACCGTTGACGCCGGCGGATACTGGCCCTGCAGCGCCCGGTTGTACAGGGGCAGCCCCTCATCGTTTTGCAAGGCGCTGTAATTGCGGCTGCTAATGCCGCCGACAAATAAATTGGCATCGTAACTGGGGGTGCTGAGCAGCGCGAGCACCCCGCCGGTATTTGGGTCGATGGCCACCGCCGCACCGCGCGTGCCGGCCATGGCGTCGAAGGCGACACGCTGTACATCGGCGTCGATATGCAGCTGAATATCGCCGCCGGGCAGCGGGTCGTGGCGCTCCAGCACGCGCAAAATGCGGCCGTGGGCATTGCTCTCGACATTCTGGTAGCCCACGGTGCCGTGCAGCAGGTCCTCGTAGTATTTTTCCAGACCAATTTTGCCGATATGGTGGGTGCCGGCGTAGTTGACCGGGTCGATAGTATCCTGCTCTTTCTCGCTGATGCGGCCGACATAGCCCAGCACATGGGCAAACAACTCACCGTGGGGGTAGTGGCGCACCAGCTGGGCGTCGACATCGACACCGGGAATGCGGTGGCGATTGACGGCGATCACCGCAATTTCTTCTTCGCTGAGGCGGAATTTTAGCGGCACCTCCTCGTAGGGGCGGCGACGACGCAGGCGCTTGTTGAACTGTTCAATGTCGTCGTCGCTCAGCGAGATCAAGCTGGCGATAATATCCAGCGTTTCGTCCAGCGACTGCACGCGTTCGCGCACCACGCTGAGGGTATAACTGGGAATATTCTCCGCCAGCAGCACGCCGTTGCGGTCAAAGATCAAACCGCGCTTGGGGGCGATCGGCATCAGCTGAATGCGGTTGCGGTCAGACTGGGTTTTGTAGATATCGTAATCGAAGATTTGCAGCTGGGTGTAGCGCGACACCAGCACCCCGGTCATCAGTATGAGCATACCGATAGACACCAACATGCGGCGCTTGTATATGCTGCGCTCGCGATAGGTATTTTTTAATAGCAGGCGTCGGGGTGTAGTGGCCATTACTCAGCGATGGTAAGGGTGGTTTGCCAGGATAGTCCAGGCGCGGTAGAGCTGCTCGGCGAACATAACCCTTACCAGGGGGTGTGGCAAGGTCATCGCTGACATCGACCATTTTTCCGCCGCCGCCGACAAACAGGGGGCCGCCAGGCCGTCGGGCCCGCCGACCAAAATACTGACGTTGTCGCCTTCCATGCGCCATTGCGACAGCGACTTAGCCAGCGACTCGGTGCTGACCGAACGGCCGCGCACATCCAGGGCAATAATGCGGTCACCGCGCGGGATCGCCGCCATCATCGCCTCTCCCTCCTGGGCGATGGCGCGGCGTATATCGGTGTTTTTACCGCGCTTGGCCAGCG
>JBFKEA010000130.1:0-6854 GCA_041619375.1 Spongiibacter sp.
ATCGGCAGGGCAACCACGTGCAGGGCAAAGAACCGGTTAAGGGTAATACCGGAAATCAGGTAGTCACCGCGAATCCACTGAACGATATCCTCACCAACAACGGGGATCGCACCAAACAGCGAAATAATTACCTGCGCCCCCCAGTACGACATCTGGCCCCAGGGCAGCACGTAGCCCACAAAGGCTTCGGCCATCAATGCCAGGAAGATGAACATACCGAACACCCAGATCAGCTCACGCGGCTTTTTGTAAGAGCCGTAAAGCAGGGCGCGGAACATATGCAGGTAAACCACTAAGAAAAACGCCGAGGCACCGGTGGAGTGCATATAGCGAATAATCCAGCCGTATTCCACATCGCGCATGATGTATTCAACGGAGCGGAAGGCCTCTTCGGCACTAGGCGTAAAGCTCATCGTCAGCCATACACCAGTCAGCAGCTGGTTTACCAACACCAGCAGTGACAGTACGCCGAAGAAATACCAAAAATTAAAATTCTTAGGTGCATAGTACTTACCCATATGGGTATCCCATGCACGCATAATTGGCAGGCGGGCATCAACCCAGTCGCGCAGACCAATCAACATCTTCATTACGCAGCCCCCTGATCAATACCGATGACAAGAATGTTGTCACCTTCATAGGAATAAGGCGGAACGACCAGGTTTTGCGATGCCGGCGAACCCGCGTACACGCGCCCAGACAAATCGAATCGCGAACCGTGGCAGGGGCAAAAGAACCCCCCTACCCATGCGTCGCCGCCGAGATCCGGCACACCCACTTCGGGACGGTGCTTAGGCGCACAACCCAGGTGAGTACACAGACCGACCAACACCAAAAACTCGGGGCGAATAGCCCGCGCTGCGCCGTCGATATACTCAGGCTGATCCGCACCCGCAGATGCCGGATCCTTAAGGTAGGATTCAACCGCCGCCAATTCCTCAACCTGCTTCTGCGTGCGACGCAGTACGTAGACCGGCTTGCCGCGCCACTCAACGACAACCATCTGACCCGGCTCTAGCTTACTGATATCGGCCTTAACCGGTGCACCGGCCGCCTTGGCTTTAGCACTGGGATTCCAAGAGCCAACAAAGGGCGTTGCCACGCCGACTACGCCTGCAGCACCGACCACCGAGGTTGCCGCGGTCAAGAAGCGCCGACGCCCCGTGTTTACGCCGTCATTACTCATGACGTTTCCCCCATAACATACGAATAATCAGACTAAACGGCCTCTAACAAGGCCGGCAGCTAAATTCAAATGGGCCAAATACTAATGAACCTGGCCCTAGCTGGCAATAAACTCTCGGCATTGCCGCTTCGCCTATTACTAGCTTTAGCAGGCAAAAAAAAAACGCCCACAGTATTGCTGTTGGGCGTTTTCCGATAGCCGCCAATAAGCGTCCTCCGGCCTTGCAGGCCGCAGCGGTTAACGCTTGGAGAACTGAGGCTTCTTACGTGCTTTACGCAGACCGACTTTCTTACGCTCAACCTCACGAGCATCGCGAGTAACGTAGCCAGCCTTGCGCAACTCGCCACGCAGGCTTTCGTCGTACTGCATCAGCGCACGGGTAATACCGTGGCGGATTGCGCCGGCCTGACCAAAGCTGCCGCCACCGCTGACGTTAACTTTGATATCAAACTTCTCAACCATATCGACCAGCTCAAGTGGCTGACGAACGATCATACGGGCAACTTCACGACCAAAATAGCGATCCAGCTCACGGTCGTTAACCGAGATGTTGCCGCTTCCTGGCTTCAGGAAGACACGGGCTGAAGAAGTTTTACGGCGACCAGTGCCGTAGTATTGAGTGGCTGACATAGTACGCTTCCGTTAAATATTCAGTTCAATGGGCTGTTGAGCAGTGTGTGGGTGCTCAGCGCCAGCATAAACTTTCAGTTTTTTAAACATGGCACGACCCAAGGGGTTTTTAGGCAGCATGCCTTTAACCGCACCTTGAATTACCCGCTCTGGCGCCTTATCGATTAGCTTCTCAAAGCTGATCGACTTCAAGCCGCCGGGATAGCCAGTGTGATGGTGATAAATCTTATCTGTAGTCTTGTTACCTGTTACGCGAATTTTTTCCGCGTTCACAACAACAATGTAGTCGCCGGTATCGACATGAGGCGTGTATTCAGGCTTATGCTTACCGCGCAAACGGTGCGCAATCTCACTAGCCAGACGACCCAATGTTTTGTCGGCGGCGTCAACCACGAACCAGTCGCGAGTGACATCGTTGGGTTTTGCACTAAAGGTTTTCATGAATCTCGCCTATGGGTACCGTACCGAACAAAGAGCGCGAATACTACATAAGCGCAAAATGATTTTCAAGCTAAAAACACAGCTTTCTTACCAACAGCTGCCGATGAGCGGCGCCTCAAGGACGGTGCTCACGAGCTAGGTAATCCTGTGACTGCATTTCCAGCAGGCGGCTCTGGGTACGCTCAAATTCAAAGTCTAGTCTCCCGCCGGCATACAGTGATTCCAGCGGTGCGGCTGCAGACAATACCAGTTTTACGTTGCGGTCGTAAAACTCATCGACCAAATTAATGAAGCGCCGCGCCTGATCGTCGCGCCCAGCCCCCAACACCGGCACATTACTAACAACGACCGCATGAAAAACCCTCGCCAGCTCAATATAGTCGTATTGGCTGCGGGGGCCATCGCAGAGCTCATCAAACTCAAACCAGGCGACATCGTCGGCGAGTTGCTTGGCGACAATTTCACGCCCCTCAATCTCCAGCACCTGATCCGCCAGTGGCGCCTCTGGGGCCAAGCTGGTAAAGCTGCGCTGCAAACTGACCTCAGCCGCCGCATCGAGCGGCGAGTGGTACAGCTCAGCCTGTTCCAGCGCTCGCAGACGGTAGTCTACCCCGCCGTCAACATTCACTACCTCGACATTTTGCTGAATCAAGGCAATAGCGGGCAAAAAGCGTGCCCTCTGCAAACCGTCCTGGTATAGCTTTTCCGGCACGATATTGGACGTAGCCACCAGCACGACTCCGCGCTCAAACAAACGCTCAAACAACCCGGCGAGAATCATCGCATCGGTGATATCCGACACAAAAAACTCATCGAAACAAATCACCCGCGCCTCGTCGGCAATGCGGTCAGCGACCATTACCAGCGGATTCTTCTCTCCGCTCAAGTCTTTTAACTCGCGATGCACCCGCTGCATAAAACGGTGAAAATGGGCGCGCAACTTGTCCTCGAACGGCAGGGTATCGAAGAAAGTGTCCATCAAATAGGTTTTTCCGCGCCCCACGCCCCCCCAAAAATACAAACCGCGAATCGCCTGGGGAGCAGGCGCCTTGCGCCAGCGGCCCAGCAGCTTTGTTAAACCGCCCTGCTCGCGCGGCGGCGCAGCCAGCAACTCATCGTAGAGCCGCTGCAAACAAGCCACAGCTTGCGCTTGGGCCGGGTCGTGAGAAAAACCGCCGGACTCCAGGTCGCTCCGATAGCGGTCGTGGGGTGAGGACATAGGGCGCTCCCTGATTTAGACGGCGGCAACTTTACCCAGCGCGCAGGCAATTGGCAATTTTTCGACCCAGCTAGCTGCCCCACCGACCACAGGCAGTTATACTGGGGCAAAATGCGACCGCCGGTCGCTAGCGAGGAGGAAAAAACGTGTACGAATTGAGCACCCTGATTGCCGTGGGCATTGTCTGCATACTAGCGGGCGGCGCAGCGGGCTATTTTATGCTCAGCCGCATCAAGCCGGAACAACAAAGCCGCGCGGCACTGGAAAAGCAGTTCAACCAAATGCAGCAACAGCAGCAGGATTACCAGCAGCAGGTTAGCGGCCACTTTGATCGCACCGCCGAATTGCTCAACGACCTTGCCGAGAGCTATCGCAGCGTCCACAACCATATCGCCAATGGCGCCCGCGATCTGCACAGCACCGGCATCAGCCCGCTCCAATCACTACCCGAAGGTCGTCCGGTATTGGAGGGCAACCCGGCAGCAGGCAAGCCCTCGCAACAGCCGCTGGACTATGCCCCCCGCCAGCCCGGCTCAAAAGGCGCCCTGCACGAAGAGTTCGGCCTGGACAAGG
Source organism: Spongiibacter sp. (assembly GCA_041619375.1). Lineage (GTDB taxonomy): Bacteria > Pseudomonadota > Gammaproteobacteria > Pseudomonadales > Spongiibacteraceae > Spongiibacter. The sequence continues at coordinate 4,050 of JBFKEA010000130.1, forward strand.
AGTACAGCGAAGAGGAACCCAACCCGCCAGTCGCACCTCATGCCTGAGCGCTCGCTCAGGCCGGGTTATCAATGTCGATAAATTGGTGATCAATATCCAGCGCGACAGCTAGGGCACTCGCCAGCGCCTGCACACCATAGCGCTCGGTCGCGTGATGGCCCGCCGCGATATAGTGCAGCCCCTGCTCCCTGGCGCTGTGTATCGTCGGCTCTGACACCTCGCCACTGAGATAGGCATCGACCCCCAGCCCGGCAGCGCGGTCAATATACGACTGAGCCGCTCCGGTACACCAGGCAATCCGCGAAATCGGCCCAGCACCCACCTCTTCGAGCAGCGGCGGCCGGCCCAGCACATCGCCAACCTGCGCGGCAAACTCGCGAGCAGATAGCGGCCGAGGCAGCCGGCCGACATTGCCCACCGGGCGCTCAGAGTCGTCCATCCCCCCCTCCACCTCAATGCCGAGACGCGCAGCCAGCTGGGCGTTATTGCCCAGCGTGGGGTGGGCATCGAGTGGCAGGTGGTAGGCAATCAAACTGACATCATTTGCCAACAAGCTTGCCAGCCGGCGGCGTTTCATGCCGCGCAGACACGGATCTTCGCCCCGCCAGAAAAACCCGTGATGCACTAAAATGGCGTCGGCGCCGACATCTATTGCGGCATCAATCAGCGCCTGACTGGCCGTCACCCCGCTAACTAAGCGCCTTATCTCTGCGCGCCCCTCCACCTGCAAGCCATTGGGGCAATAGTCCTTAAACGCCTGGGGCTCCATCAGCGCGTTGGCCTCGGCCAGCAGTTTTTGCAAGCTTGTCGCCACATCCACCTCTCTACATTCGGAATTTTTGATATTCGTGATAGGCTACCACGCCCATCGGGCGCCGGAACACTCGCGCCGCCCCCGACTGCACACTACAAGCTGATAACTGAGGCACTGCGGTGAAGCTGCATTTTTTAAAAACACTGTTCTGGCCCAGTATCTGCGGCCTGCTACTGGGCTTGGTAATCTTGTCTTACCGGCCGACTGACAGCCGCGATTTCTCCACTGCGGTGGAGCGAGCGGCGCCAGCCGTCGTCAACATCTACACCACGAAAATGGTGCAGCAGCGCCACCCGCTGGCCAACGACCCGTTGTTCAAGCACTTCTTCAGCCGCAATGGCCGCGCTCGCCAGCACCTTGAACGCAGTCTGGGCTCGGGAGTGATCGTCGACGATCGCGGCTATTTACTCACCAACTACCATGTTATTAACGGCGCCGACGAGATTTTGGTGATGCTGCAGGACGGCCGACAAGCCTTGGCCCGCGTCATTGGCAGCGACCCCGACACCGACTTGGCGGTATTGCAAATTGACCTAGAAAACCTCACTGCAATTCCCATCGGCCAGCCCGAGCGCGCCCGCGTCGGCAATATTGTCCTAGCCATCGGCAACCCCTATGGCTTTGGACAGACCGTCACCCAAGGCATCATCAGCGCTACCGGCCGCTACGGCCTGGGCCTCAGCCAGTTTGAAAATTTCATCCAGACCGACGCGGCCATCAATCCCGGCAATTCTGGCGGCGCGCTGGTGGACAGCCAGGGACGATTGCTCGGCATCAACACTGCCATTTACACGCAAAGCGGGGGCTCGACGGGAATTGGCCTCGCCATCCCCACCGATCTGGCGCTGCGCACCATGGATGACCTCATCCGCTTTGGCCGCCCGGTACGCGGCTGGCTGGGAATTGAAGTTCAGCCGCTGGGCAGCGGCACTAACGGCGTAGTCATCACCGGTCTTGCCAACAATAGCCCCGCGGCACTGGCAGGCCTGAAGCTCGGCGACATCCTGACTGAAATTAATGGCGAGAAAGTTGGCGACGGCCACGCCGGCATGCGCCTGATCACCGACACCCGCCCCGGCGAAACCGTTAAACTAGGCTTGCTGCGCGGCGATCAGGCCTTCTCAGTAAGCACTCAAGTGGCCATGCGCCCCGGTCTGCAAGGCAGCTGATCAGCCCTGCAGAAAGCCATCCAGCGCGGCCAGCAGGCGCGCATTCTGTTCAGCACTGCCAATGGTAATGCGCAAATAGTTATCAATGCGCGGCTGTTTAAAGTGCCGCACAATCACCCCGTCCGCGCGCAGAGCAGCCGCAATCTCCTCTGCGGAACACTCGCGATGACGACTGAACAAAAAATTCGCCGCCGAGGGCAATGTCTCAAAGCCGCGCTTGCTCAGTTCGCTATGCAGCGCTTCCCGGGCCTCAATCACCGACTGACAGCACTGCTCAAAATAGGCCGTATCCCGAAACGCCGCCTCGGCCCCAGCCAACGCAAGACGGTCTAAGGGATAGGAGTTAAAGCTGTTTTTGATTCGCTCCAGGGCCTCGATCAACTCCGGCGACCCCATGGCCAACCCCACCCGCAAGCCCGCTAGCGAGCGCGATTTTGACAGCGTTTGCGTGACCAGCAAGTTCGGGTAGCTATCAATCAGCGTCACCGCCGACTCACCACCAAAATCGATATAGGCTTCGTCCACCACCACCACTGTTTCAGTATTCACATCCAGCAAGCGACGGATCTCTTCCAGCGGCAATAAACGCCCGGTTGGCGCATTGGGGTTGGGAAAAATAATACCGCCATTGATGCCGGTATAGTCGCCCACCGCAATCGCAAAATCCTTATCCAAGGGAATGCGCTCAAAGGGAATACCGTACAACTGGCAGTAAACCGGATAAAAACTGTAGGTAATATCGGGAAACAGCAGCGGCCGGCCGTGCTGAAACAAACCGTGGAAAATATGCGCCAGCACCTCGTCTGAACCATTGCCGGCAAA
>JBFKEA010000131.1:0-6819 GCA_041619375.1 Spongiibacter sp.
ATACTGAGCGAGCGGCGACGACCGAATTTGTCCGACAGATAACCGCCACCGGGGCGAGCTACCAGGTTCATAAAGGCAAAGCCCGAGGCCAGCATACCGGCTTTCACCGCACTCAACTCAAAGGTATCCATAAAGAACAGCGGCAGCATCGACACCACGGCCAACTCTGAGCCGAAGGTCACCAGGTAGGCAACATTCAAAATAGCCACTTGCTTAAAGGGGTATTTCTGCATTTCCGGGACGTCGACATTGTTGAGTACATCCTGGTTCACCCGCAGTATCTGACTGACCTGGAAGACAAACAACACCACCAGTCCACAGTAAAGTGCCAGCGCCGCGGTGTCGTTCAGCAGGCCGAGATTTTGCGGCGACAATTTCCAGGTCAGTACCGCCAGTGCCGCATACATGGGCACACACATAGCGATATAGAACACCAGATCACGCTTGCTGGTCACGACCAGACCGCCACTTTTCTTCGGTTTGAAGTAGGTAGAGCCCTTTGGCGTGTTGCGCGCGCGGCTGTAAAAGAACAAACCGTAGACCATTGCCATGACACCGGTGGTGGCAATGGCATAGCGCCAGCCGTCCTCACCGCCGTAGAGCAGCGCCAGTGTTGGCAAGGTCATCGCCGCTGCCGCGGAGCCAAAGTTACCCCAGCCGCCGTAAACACCTTCGGCCAGACCGACTTGACGCGCCGGGAACCACTCACCCACTAGGCGAATACCAATCACAAAGCCAGCGCCGATAAAGCCCATCAAAAAGCGCAACAGGGCAATAGTTTCATAGCTGTCGGCGAAGGCAAAGGCAATACACATGGCACCGCCGCTGACCAGCAGCGCGGCGTAAACAATACGCGGGCCGAAGCGATCGACCAACATGCCGACAATCACCCGGGCGGGAATGGTCAACGCGACGTTGAGAATCATCAGCGCTTTAACTTGCTGGCCGGTCAGGTCAAATGCTTCTTTGATCGAAGCCAGCATTGGCGCGTGGCTAAACCACACGACAAAGGTCAAAAAGAACGCGAACCAGCTCAGATGCAGCAAGCGGATTTTTTCCTGCTTGAGATCGAGCACATTGAGAGTTGAGGACGACATAACAGCTCCATACAGCCGACTAAGAATTTGCTAGCTGATGAGCAATAGCCATGCCAACCTCAAAAAAAACAAAACAAGCAATTGATTTTAAAGGATTTTAAAAACCAACCTCACCCCCAAGCCTCCACTAGCCGCCGCGAAGCGGACGAACCGGCCCAGCCAACCGGAGAATTTGCGCCCCGCGATGAAGCACAGCGCCCCACGACAAGACAGGCCACCACGGTGCAATGGCACCAAAATGTGTCCAAAAACATCAGAATAATCAACAAAAACGATAAAAAACAAAGAGTTAAAAACACAAAACAATGATGGCATAGCTTTTGCTTAATCGTGACCAGTAAACAAAACCAGCGAATTCACGACGCGGCAGCCGCCACCGCCGCCACAGGTAGATAGAAGCAAGGGAAGTCATCATGAGTAATCCACAGCGCCTGCTAATCATCGGCAACGGCCCCGTTGGCCACCAGTTTCTCGAGTCGATTGTCGACAGCGGTAAGGCCGCCGACTATCAGATTACCGTCATCGGTGAAGAACCCCGCCCGGCCTACGACCGGGTACACCTCACCGCCTGGTTTGAAACCCGCGAAGCTGAATCGCTCAATATGGTCGCCGACGGTTTTTATGAAACCCACGGCATTACCGTTAAGAACAGCGAAAAAGCCGTCGCCATCGACCGCGAAGCCAAAGTAGTCAGCACTGATAAAGGCGAAAGCTACGCCTACGATCAGCTGGTGCTGTCGACTGGCTCCTTCCCCTTTGTGCCACCGGTGCCCGGCCACGAGCGCGACAACTGCTTTGTCTACCGTACCATCGAAGACCTGGAAGCGATTACCGCCGCCGCACAAAACGCCAAAGTTGGCGCGGTTATCGGCGGCGGCCTGCTGGGCCTCGAAGCCGCCAAGGCGATCAAAGACCTCGGCCTGCAAACCCATGTTATCGAATTTGCCCCCCGGCTGATGGCCGTGCAGGTCGACGATGGCGGCGGCGCCCTGCTGCGCAAGAAAATTGAAGACCTGGGCGTGGGCGTGCACACCCAGAAAAACACCCAGAACATTGGCGACGGCGAGCAGCACCTGCACAAAATGAGCTTTGCCGACGGCGCCGAACTGGAAACCGACATCATTGTGTTCTCCGCCGGTATCCGCCCGCAGGACGCCCTGGCCCGCCAGAGCGGCCTGGACATCGGTGAGCGCGGCGGTATCGCTGTTAACAATCACTGCCAGACCTCCGACCCCGCCATTTACGCCATCGGCGAGTGCGCGCTGTGGAACAACCGCATCTTCGGCCTGATCGCCCCCGGCAATGAAATGGCCCGCGTCGCCGCCAACCACGTACTGGGCGGCAGCGAAGACCAGCAGTTCACCGGCGCCGATATGAGCACCAAGCTCAAGCTGATGGGTGTCGACGTCGCCTCCATCGGCGACGCCCACGCCGCCACCCCCGGCGCCAAGTCCTACACCTTTATCGACGAGCAGGCCGAGGTCTATAAAAAGATCGTGGTCAGCGAAAACGGCAAACACCTGCTGGGTGCGGTACTGGTCGGCGATGCCGAAGATTACGGCAACCTGCTGCAATTCGCACTGAACAGCATCGAGCTGCCCGAGCACCCCGAGGCAATGATCCTGCCCAACCTCGACGGCAGTGCCAGCGTTGGCCTGGGCGTGGACGCCCTGCCCGACAGCGCGCAAATCTGTAGCTGTAACAACGTCAGCAAAGGCGACATCTGCGCGGCGGTACAGGGCGGCGCGCAAACCGTTGGCGACCTGAAAAGCTGCACCAAAGCGGCCAGCACCTGCGGCGGCTGTACCGCACTGGTCGGCCAGGTATTGAACGCCGAGCTGACCAAGCTGGGCGTCGAGGTCAACACCGACCTCTGCGAACACTTCCCCTACACCCGCCAGGAAATTTATCACCTGGTGCGCGTCGGCGAGATCAAATCCTTCGACGAACTGCTGGAAAAACACGGCTCGGGCAAGGGCTGCGAAATCTGTAAGCCAACCGCGGCGTCGATTCTCGCCTCCTGCTGGAACGACTACATCCTGGAGCCCAAACACGCCGGTCTGCAGGACACCAACGACCGCTTCCTGGCCAATATGCAGAATAACGGCACCTTCTCTGTGGTACCGCGCATGGCCGGTGGTGAGGTTACCCCCGACGGCCTGATCGCCGTGGGCAGCGTTGCCAAGAAATACAATCTCTACACCAAAATCACTGGCGGCCAGCGCGTCGACCTGTTTGGCGCCACCGTTGACCAGCTGCCGCTGATCTGGAAAGAACTGATCGACGCCGGCTTTGAAAGCGGCCACGCCTACGGCAAGTCGCTGCGCACCGTGAAGTCCTGCGTTGGCTCAACCTGGTGCCGCTACGGCGTCCAGGACAGCGTCGGTCAGGCGATTGATCTGGAGAACCGCTACAAAGGTCTGCGCTCACCGCACAAGCTGAAGATGGCCGTTTCCGGCTGTACCCGCGAGTGCGCGGAAGCGCAGAGCAAAGACGTGGGCGTTATCGCCACCGAAAAGGGCTGGAACCTCTACGTCTGCGGCAACGGCGGTATGAAGCCGCGCCACGCCGACCTGTTTGCCTCGGATATCGACACCGAGACCATGGTGAAGTACATCGACCGCTTCCTGATGTTCTACGTGCGCACCGCCGACCGCCTGCAACGCACCTCGGTTTGGATGGAAAACCTGGAAGGCGGCCTCGACTACCTGCGCAAGGTAATCATCGACGACTCACTGGGTATTTGCGCCGAGCTGGAAGCTGAAATGCAACACGTTGTTAACAGCTACCAGTGCGAGTGGAAAACCACCATCGAGAACGAAGACAAGGTTAAGCAGTTCCGCAGCTTTGTGAATGCCGACGCCGCCGATGCAGACATTGTGTTTGTTGAAGAGCGCGGCCAGATCCGCCCGGCCACCGAAGAGGAAAAACAACTCAATAGCGACCTCATCGCCGTGGCCTAAGGCCTCCCTGACAGGAAAGCCTTACACATTGACATCAAACGGGGCCGGCTACTGCCGCCCCAGTACAACGGAGAATTAGCATGAGCTGGACTACAATCTGCGAGCTCAACGACATACTGCCCAACGCCGGCACCGCCGCGCTGGTTGGCGACACTCAAATCGCCGTGTTCCGCGTCGACGACCAAGTTTACGCCATCGAAAACAAAGACCCGTTCAGCCAGGCCAATGTGCTGGCGCGCGGCATTGTCTGCAGCATCGACGACACACTCACCGTGGCCTCACCCATCTATAAGCAGCACTTCAGCCTGCAGGGTGGCCACTGCCTGGAAGACGACAGCGTTGCTGTGCGCGCCTTCCCAGCGCGCAACGAAGGCGGCCTGGTACAGGTACAACTTTAAACCGCCCCGCATTAAAGAGTCTCCCCTTCACCGGTTGCGCCTCCCTGGGCAGCCGGTTTTTTCATCCATTTTGGTATTCACCTGCGCAGCGGTTATAATCGGCGCGGAATTTTCAACCCGCTTTTTCACCTGACAACGGAAATCAACCATGAGCTACAACTCTATCCCGGCAGGCAAAGACCTTCCGCACGACATCTTCGTCGCCATTGAAATCCCCGCAAACAGCAGCCCCATCAAGTACGAAATCGACAAAGATTACGACGCCCTGATGGTTGACCGTTTCATGGCCACGCCGATGTTCTACCCCGCCAACTATGGCTATATTCCCAACACCCTGTCTGAAGATGGCGACCCGCTGGACGTGCTGGTAGTGACTCCCTACCCCGTGGTACCCGGCTCTGTCATTCGCGCGCGCCCCATCGGCATCCTGAATATGAGCGACGAAGCCGGTCAGGACGCCAAACTGCTGGCCGTGCCCCACGACAAGCTGAGCGTACTGTACAAAGACGTTAAAGAGCCCTCAGACCTGCCCCAGCTGCTGATCCAGCAGATCGAGCACTTCTTCGAGAACTACAAAGACCTCGAAAAAGGCAAGTGGGTGAAGATCGACGGTTGGGCCGGCAGCGCCGAAGCCCTGGCCGAAGTAGAAAAAGCCGCCGCGGCCTACAAAGGCTAAGCGCAGGCGCAAGAATGAGCCCGGTCGCCGCAAGGCCACCGGGCTTTTTTGTGCCAGCCCGTCAGCGCTTGACCCTGTAGTAAACTACAAGCTCTAAGCTAGGCTCACGCTAAGAGATACAAGGAGCAAGCCATGGCCCAACGACGCATTGGCGAACTGGCCAAACAGCTGAACTGCACAGTGGAGACCCTGCGCTTTTACGAACGTGAGGGTCTGCTGGCCGCCACTGGCCGCAGCGCCAACGGCTACCGCTTTTACAACGACGCCTCGGTGCAGCAGCTGGAATTTATTTTGCGCGCCAAAAGCATGGGCTTCAGCCTGGAGGATATTCGCGAGCTGCTGGCCATTCGCGTCGACCCCCAGGCGAAATCCTGTGGCGACGTGCGCGGCATCGCCGAGGACAAACTCGCCCAGGTTGACCGCAAACTCGCCGAACTGCAGCGCATTCGCGATGCACTGAGCAAAGTGGTCGACGCCTGCTGTGGCGGCGATGTACCGGCCGATCACTGCAGCATTTTGCAGGCTCTGGACAGCGAGCTGCCCGCGCAGCGGGAGCAACACTGATGGACTTTCTTCACAACCTCTACCTGTTGAGCCTAGATGCCGCCCCGCTGCTGGTACTCGGACTGATCCTCGCCGGCCTGATGAAAGCCTGGCTGCCCAGCGCGCTGCTGGAAAAACAACTGGGCCGACCCGGCGCCGGCTCGGTGATCAAGGCGGCCCTGCTGGGCGCGCCGATGCCACTGTGCTCCTGCGGGGTACTGCCGGTCGCCATGGGGCTGCGCCGCGCCGGCGCCTCCAAGGGTGCCACGGTGTCATTTCTAATTTCCACGCCGGAAACCGGGGTCGACTCCATTGCCTTGAGCTACGGCCTGCTCGGCCCGGTCATGACCATCGCCCGCCCCGTCGTCGCCATTATCAATGCCATTACCGCCGGCCTGCTGACCGGCTGGCAAAGCGAGGGCGCACCAGCCGGCGCCGCAGCAGCTGACAAGCCCGCCTGTTGCAACAAAGCGGCGCCAGCCAAGGCCGCCACGGACTGGCGCGTGGGTCTTAACTACACCTTTGGCCGCCTATTGGCCGATATGCTGCCCTGGCTGTTAGTGGGCATGTTGTTCGCGGCGGCAGTACAAACCTTCGTCCCCGCCCAATGGCTGAGCGAATGGGGCCGCGGCCCACTAGCCATGCTGGTAATGGTGGTGGTGGGAATCCCCATGTATATCTGCGCCAGCGCCTCGACGCCGATTGCCGCGGGGCTGCTGATGGCCGGGGTGTCACCGGGCGCGGTAATGGTATTTATGCTGGCCGGGCCGGCCAGTAATATTGCTGCGGTGGGCATGGTGCACAAAGAGCTGGGGCGCCGCGCGCTGCTGGTCTATCTCGGCACGGTGAGCACAATCAGCATCGCCGCCGGCTTGGCGCTGGACCATCTGGTCGCGGTATTCCAATGGCAGATCAGTGGCAGTCAGGCGCATCATCACAGTATGCTGCCCGAGTGGCTGGCAATCGCGGCACTGCTACTGCTGGCGGCGGCGGCTATCCCGCCGCTGCGCCAACGCACCCTGAGCCGCTGGCTGGCCGCTTAAGAGGCCACCTTCGGCTTGGCCTCTAACAGGCGCTGATAAAGCTTGGAGTTCTTGCGAATCGACTTGTGACGGGCGTAGGCTTCGACCGCCTTTTGCCAA
>JBFKEA010000132.1:0-6808 GCA_041619375.1 Spongiibacter sp.
CGCGCGGTAGAGCGAACGCAGGGTATCCGGTGAAATGCCGTCTGAGGCCAGTTTTTGCTGCCGAACAATGGCGGCCTTGCGCTGGGCCGACACATTGAAAAAGGTATCCACGTACTGGGGGGCGAAATATTCATTGGTAAAGGCGATTTCATCCAGGGCCTCAAAATTGGGCCGTCGCGACAACCAGCACAGTGACGCGGGCTCGCCCCATTTGTCGGCGATGATTTGCTCGACCACTTCAGCGCCCGACTGTCCGCCGCCGACGACGGCGACCCGCAAGCCGTTTAGATCGAGCTGGCGACTCGTGATATCGGCATTGTGGAAACAGCGCGGACCGAGATGGGGCCGCACACAGTCGGGCAGTTTGGGCGACAGGCCGGTGCCCAAACACAGTGCGCTGGCCCGCAGCGGCTCATTGGCGCCACTGAGATGCACGGCAAACTGTTCGCCCTGCAATTCCACTGCCTCAATACGCTGGGCAAAACTCAAATTACTTAACTCCCGGCTCACCCAGCCGAGATAGTCAGCGTATTCCTCGCGACTGACCGCCGGCAGCTCGGCGCAGAGAAAGGGATAAAAACGCCGGTGGCTGACCAGATAGTTCAGAAAACTGTAGGGGCTAGTGGGCGCAACGCCGGTGACCAGATCCTTGAGATAGGAGGTTTGCAGGCGGGCATTGTCGAGCATCATTCCCGGATGCCAGCTGAACGCCGGCTTGGCATCAAAAAATTGACTGCTGAGCTCCGGGACCTGGGTCATTAGTGCAGCAATACTCAAATTAAACGGGCCGATGCCCAGCCCGGCAAAATCCAGTGGGCGGCGATTGGTCATGGCTGTTCTCCAAGGCAGAGGGGATTGGCGATAGCGCTGCCCAGTTCGGGCAGAGGTCTGGCGGCGCTATCTTGATAACCGATGCGAAAGCGCACACGATTTATGCAGACTTTATCCAGCTCCTTGCTGAACAGGGGGAACAGCCGGTGGCGCTCAGCCAGCTGTGGCTGGGCCGCTTGATAGTCGCGCAGGCAGTCGGCGAGCAGGCGGTAAAATGCGCTTTCCGGCAGCTCTAGCTGTTCTTCAAACAACGGTGAAATAAAGCGCAGCGTGGTAACAAAATGACCGGTCACCAGGTCGTGTAGCAGGTGCTGGGCTGGCAGTCGCGGCAGTGCTGCCAACAGTTCAGTGGGCATCGACTGCAGTTGTGCAAAGGGCTGGTCCACCAGGCGTAAATCGCCGTGAAAATCTTTCAACACTGCCCGCTGGGGGCGGCCATTACGCAAGACCACGCTGATATTTTGGCCGTGGGCCACCACGCCCACACCGTAGGCGCACATCAAGTGATACAGCGGCACAACGACGGCGTCGAACAGCTCGCGCAGCCACTGCTCGGCGCTGAGGCCGCTGTCGGCCACATATTCACACACCAAGGCACGGCCGCCGCTGTCGGTTTGCATCAACGTCGACATCAACACGCCGCTCTCACCGGCCCTTAGCTCTGCCTCCAGGCTTTCGCGCCATACCGCGCCGAGCATTTCGACGTAGCGGTACGGCGTGCCGGCGATCTGCTGTTGACCCGGTGGCAGGCAGTGAACCCCCGCTAAATCGCCCTGCACAGTTAACTGCGCGGCCTGCAGCACCGGGTCGGCAGCGATGACCGCGCGCAGCCACGGTGTCAACTGCACGCCGGCGGCAATGCTGTCGCCCGGCACACCCCGATAGCAGGAAGTGTTGAGTATGCTCAGCGCCAATTTGATATCGCAACATCCCGGCCGAGCGATATTGGCCAGCGTGCGAATCGATTGCTGGGGCAGATAGCGATCGCCCCCTATACCCAGATCCACCAGCGTGCCGTCGGCCAGCCACTCGCCGTATTGACTGACAATAAAGCGCTGCCACTGCCAGGGGTGCACCGGCATCAGCAGGTAGGCGTCGGCGCACAGCCCCGCCTCGGCCATGCGCTGCTGCAAACGCTGTTGTTCAGCCCCGGTCACCAGCTGGGCGAGTAGCTGCGCTTCGCTGACGCCGCGAGCCACTGCCACATTGACGCGATCGCGATGCAGGGCGACAAGCCGCAGCTGAAAGCCGCTGGCCGATTCCGGTGAATAGCGCTGCAGATCTTCCGCGCCCCAGCCCATGCGGCCTTTATTTGCCAGCGCCTTGGGGTGGGCGTCGAGCAGCGCCTGCAGTTGCGGCCCGGCAACAGCCACCATGTCGCGTGCCGACAGTCCGGCGATACGCTGCTGGCGCTGCACCTCGCTGTAGAGGGTATTGTGAATTTCTTCGATTAACACGCCCAGGGTGATGTCGCTCAGCGCCAGCTCCTGCTGCGCATCAATCAATAACTGCACAGCCGAGGTGACCGGCATGCCCTCGCGCCGCAGCGAGGGGGCATCTACTCGCAACCAGCTCCATACGGTCTCTCGCGCGCAAAATTCGTAGCGCCGGCCACTGGCCAGTGCCAGCTGATAGCGCCCCTCGCCCAAAGGCTGTGGGCACAGGCTCTCCTCGTAGCTGCACTCACCGATAATTTTGGCGGCCAGTTGCGCATTGACCTGGCGCCACAATTGCTGGCGGTTCACAGGCGGATCTCCCGGAAAAAACGCTCGCGCTCACAGCTCACCAGTGCTGCGCGCTTGTGGGGGAAATCAAATTCCTTAACAAACTCCCAGCCCAGCTGCGGCAAATGGCGCAGCAAGCGGTGATTGTCGGCGCGCGGCTCGCCGACCAACCGCCGGGTACGCGGATCCAGCAAGAACAAGCACTGGGTCATCGCCTTCAGCCAGGCGCCGGTGCGCTTGCTCCCCAAAAAGCGCGGTTCGCCGACCAGCAGGTGCAAGCCGAGGTCGAAGTCGTCCGCGTCGCAATATGGCGCTATGCGGTCTTCCTTGGCCCAGTAGATCTGTACATAGGCAAAGGCAACGCCATCGAGATAGGCGATTAACGGTTCGCTGTGCGGGTCGGCGCGGCAGTCGCAAAGATATTGATCCAGCTCTTCGCGACTGCGCGCCTCTTCCCAAAACTGTGCCACGCGCGGGTCGTTCTGCCAGCGGTGAAACAGCTCACCGTCGCGCTCGACCTCGGCGCGGCGCAAGGAAAATACCGCCTGCAGTTCAGGGAGGTATTTTTCAAACAACAGGCCGTCGCCGATATGCGGGCGCAGGGGGTGGCGGCCACCGGGGCAGTCGGCCGCCACATAACTCAACGGCATGCTTGGCCACAGTGCCGGCGCCAGCCACACCTCGCGTATCTGGTAAAAGGCCTGACGGGAGATCTGCAGACCCTTTGCGCAGGGCTGCCAGTGGGGGCGATGAATGGGCAGACTGGCGGCCAGCTCTGCGGCCAGTTGCAGCTGCTCGACGGCGGTCGCTGACCACAGGCGGTCGAGCAATTGATGCCACTGCCTAAACGACAAATCGTCGCCGCTGACGCGGTGGATATACAGCGTGTCTGCGCCGCGCTGAAACTGTATCTGCCAGGCCTGCCGGGCCGCGCTGAAGTCGGCCGAGGTGTCGCTAACACTGTCAATATTTATCTTAAATATACTCTGTAACATATTAATTTAATTCTGTTTTAAGTGGATTGTTGACGGGGCGGTAAAGGCTGAGAATATCGCCATGGGTGTTCTCATTGAGGCCTTCAAGCGCACAGTAAAAATTGGCTTTTATCTGCAATTTCGGCGACTCCAGCAGGTAGCGGATAACACTGTCGTCAGCCACACCTTCGCAGCGAACGCCGTCGAGAAATGCCCGCAACTGTGCGATCAAGGCGGCCTCGCTGAGCTGGCCCGACATCGCCAAACTGCTGATCACATTGAAGGTGGCGTTGATAAACAGGTAATAGCTGAACAGGGTCGCCGTCATCGTCGCATCGATTAGCCGCAGCCCAGAGCCTGCGGCGCGCAAGTCCAGGCCAAGCTGCCGCTCGGCCAGCGCCGAAAACCCAGTGCCCTGACAGTCGCGAAAGTACATGTGCTCGGGCCAAATACCGTCTTTAAGTCGCAACACCAGGTTCTGTTGGTGGGCGCCAAACAGCAGGCCGAAATTTGCTTGTGCCAGCAGCAGCGGCCGCACCGCTACCTCAAGGAACTGCGCAAACCACTGCCTCAGCCCCGCCGCAGAGTCATTGCCGCTGGCCCGCAGACGCTGGACCAGGCGCGATTCGCCACTGCGCGGATCGTCTTGCAGCAGGGTCGCCAAGACCTCGGTGTGCTCAGCCGCCGCGCCAAGAAAGGGGTTGGCTCGCCACAGCAAGCCCGTTTCAGCGATGGGCTCTCCAGCATCGTCCACCATGCAGCAGCCAAGCGGTTCCAGCAGCAGACTCATCTGCGGGAAGCGGCGCTGAAACTCCCGGCCACGCTCGGAATTCAGCACCTCGGCCAGCTGTGCACCGCGCGCCAATTCCTCGGCTTGCAGGGTGCGCAGCGAGTTGGTCAATTTGACGTTGAGGGAGAATTTGAGCATCCACGGCGCGGTTTCGCAGTAGATCGCCCGCAGCGACGAGGTCGCCCGCCAAGGCAGCGTTCCCTCCCCCAGCAAGCGCAGGCTGCCGGCGACCAAGCGCTCAGCTAATACCGGGTGACGCTGCCAGTAGCGCCACTGGAAGGGGTGGCAGGGCAGCAATTCCTCGTCGTCATCCAACGCGGCCAGCCATTGCTCAACCTGGGGGTCAGCGCCGCCCAGTTCGCTAATCAGGGCGCGCAACCGGTAGCCCTCGGCGGCGAAATGCGCGAGGTGTTCGCGCTTGACCGCCAGCCACAGCAGTGCAAAGTCTGCGGCGTACTCCGGGGCGAAGCGGGCGGCATCGTCGCCGACAAAGTTATCCCGGGCCTTCGGGCAGGGGTGTAGCGAATGGCCAATCAATAGCCCGCCCTCCGCCTCGATAAAGTTTAACGGGCGCTTTGCCAAGGCATCGAGGTCGCGGCGGCGCGCCTTAAGGTTGGCGGCGATGTTGTCACAGCTTTGCCAAAACCGGGCGAGCATGCGCTGCTGGCTGCCCTCGGCAATACCCAGTGCAGCCAACGCGAGCGGCACACTGTCAGTCAGACTCAAGGCGCAGCGCCTGCCATCCACCGACTGCAGGTAGGCACTGCCACAAAAATGGTGGCGCCCGGCATGGGAGTAGCGGCGCACCCCAATACACAAGCGTGCACCACCAGCCAACGCCATTTGGTACTCCCCCGCCCCGCCAGCCGCGCGGTCGGGCACAAACAGCCAGTCGCCGGCTTCGCGGATCAGGGCATTGTAAAAACAACGGTGTGCAGCCTGGGCAGCCATGGCGGCGTCGGCACTGCTATCTGCTGGAAAAGAACGCAAGGGTCTTGCTCCCGGTCAACTTGCAAACGATAATCATTCTCGATAATTGACGCAGATAATAATGATTCTTATTTGCGACAGCAAGCGTGCTCGATGAAATTTTTTATTCGGAAGGAATATCTGTGAACAAACTACCGCAGGCGGCGTATGCCGCGTCGTTACAGTTGGGCCTAACGCAATCCGTGCTGCTCGCCAGCCTCCCCCTCTTGGTTGCGCACACCGGCATCCCCTTTGGGCAATGGTCCCTCTTCCTCGGCGCCACCCTGCTGCTCACCCTGGTCGCGACCCCCTGGTGGGGGCGGCACATAGATCGTCACGGTGGCTGGCAAAGCCTGAAGAAAACCGCGGTCGGCACGCTGGCTTGCAATCTCCTGCTTGCGATAGCGCTGTTTTTGCCACAGCCACCGTTGGCAGCGGCGTTGATACTGCTGTCGCGAATAGGCTACGCGGTGTTTGCCTGCGGTCAGTACCCCAGTAGCCAAACCCTGTTACTGCAGGGGCTTGGTAGCAACTCGCCGCAGCGCAGCATGGCAAGGCTGACGGCCGCTAATCATGCGGGGCGCCTGCTGGGACCCGGCTTGGTCGCCGCGTCGGCCGCGCTGTGGTATCCCCTGCCAATCGCCGTTCTGCTGTGTGCCGGGGCCGCGCTTGCGCTCTACAGCACCGGCAAACACTCACCGATACCCGCCGGCAACAGCCCCACGCCGTCCGCGGCAAAACGCACTGACAGCGCGGTATTCCGCCGCTGCTGGCCGGCGCTGTGTTGCGCTTTTTTGACGACCGCAGTGGCCAGTACGCTGCAATTCACCCTGAGTTATTCTCTGGCCGAACACTTTTCTCTGAGCCCGCAGCAGGCCGCGCAACACTTGAGCACAGTGCTGCTCATCGCCACTGCGGTGGGGCTATTAGGCGCCTTGCTTATTGTGCCCGCCGTCAGCGCCGCTCCCCGTCGGCAATTTGCTGTGCTTTGTCTGAGCCTGCTGAGCGGCGCAGTGATGCTGCTGCAAACCTTCAGCTTCGCCCTGTTATTGCTAGCGACCAGCCTGCTGTCACTGGGCCTTGCCGTAGCTGCGCCGGCATACGCCAGCTGGGCACATGCCCGGCACGCCGACCGCCCAGGAGCCATGACCAGCTCACTGGCCAGCAGTCACACCCTGGGGCACGCTGCGGGCATTGTGTTCGCGGGCGCGGCCGGTATTGAGTGGCTGGGCATCAGTTATGTCGGCATTCTGTTGGCGGTGGTCACGCTCTGTGTGCTGATGTCGGGCGTATTGCTGCACCGGGCGCGGGCGTTAAGTTGATCACCGCGCAACCACTTGCCTTGCTCGCCGCCGGAATGTGGCGCTCGGCCTACCCCGGGGCGGGCCTGCTAGTGGCAGCGGCGTTAACAAGCCGGCCACTGCTAGCGCCGCGACGCAAGCCGCGCCCTCAACCCAGCTGGAGACTGGAAAGCAGGCATGGAGAGGGCTATTCAGAAGATGCCAACAGGGCTAGGGATC
>JBFKEA010000133.1:0-6806 GCA_041619375.1 Spongiibacter sp.
ATGGAAATGTTGATTCGCGGATTGCTGGAGTACAGCCGTTTGGATGGCGTGCTGGAGCTGGAAAGTGTCGATTGCCAGGCCTTGGTTGCCGATGTCTGCGACGATTTGGCGAGCCAAATCAGCGAAAAAAATGCCGTGGTGACCTATAGCGGTTTGCCGCTGCTACGCGGCCACGCGTTGAGCTTGCATATGCTGTTCCAAAACCTGATTGGCAATGCGCTGAAATACAGCCGCGATGGTGTTGACCCACAAATTGCGATTAGTGCCAGCCAACGCGATGGCGAATGGCTGTTTAGCGTCACTGATAATGGCATCGGTATTTGCGAGCAGCATCGCGAGCGGGTTTTTTATATCTTTCAGCGCCTTCACGGCCGCGATGAATACAGCGGCAGCGGTATTGGCTTGGCGCTGTGCAAAAAAATCGTTGAGCAGCACGGCGGCCGCATCTGGATTAAAGAGGGTGCGGGTGGCGGCAGCTGTTTTTGCTTTACCTTGTTGGGAGAGGGCAATGACCAAACTTGAAACCGTGTTGTTGGTCGATGATTGTGAGGCGACTAATTATATTCACCGCATAGTGATTGAGGGCTACGGTTGTGCGCAGTCGGTCGTTGCCTGTGCTAATGGTCAGCAGGCATTGGAGTTTCTCTGCGATGGCAGCAGGGCATACCCGCAACCCGAGCTTATCCTGCTGGATATCAATATGCCGGTGATGAATGGCTGGGAGTTTTTGGAGGCATACCAAGCCCTGCCTGCAGAACAGCAGGGCGGCGCGGTGGTGGTGATGCTGACGACCTCGGGAAACCCCGATGATTACCAGCGCGCCGAACAGCTGCCAGCGGTGGCAGGCTACACCAGCAAGCCTTTGGATGCAGGCAAGCTGGAAGCGATTTTGGCTCAACACTACCCCTTTGCCGTGCGCTGCGGCTGATCCCTCTCCCAGCTGTCATCAAATTGTCGTTAAAGCGTCTGCGAACTGTCATTTCTGCACCGTAGCATTGCGGTAAGCAATGGGCGGGAGTGTGCCGGCGTGACAGAGCGCTCACAGTACAAAACAATATGGTTATCTGACCTTCATCTTGGCTTTAAAGGTTGCCGAGCCGCCTATTTGCTCGACCTGCTCGCTGCGGTCGAATGCGAAACGATTTATCTAGTGGGTGACGTTGTCGACCTGTGGGCGATGAAACGCAGTCTGTATTGGCCGGCAAGCCACTATCAGGTGCTGCGCAGCCTGTTCGAGAAGGCCGAGGGTGGCACCCGCGTGGTGTATATCCCCGGCAATCACGACGAACCCTTTCGCGACTACGCTGGCAATATTTTTGGCCCCATCGAAATTTGCAAAGAGGCGGTGTACACCACGGTGAAGGGCAAGCGCTTGCTGATGTTTCACGGCGATTGCCTCGATGCACATATTCAACTGAGCAAATGGGAGCACCTGCTGGGTGATGTCGCCTACGATCTGCTGCTATTCCTCAACCGCTGGGCCAATGTTTTTCGGCGCCGCTGCGGTCGCCACTACTGGTCGCTGGCCACATATATCAAGCAGCGTATTCCCAATGCCCGCCAGCTGATTGATGAATTTGAGCGGGCAGCCGTGCAAGCGGCGGCGCAGCGCGGTTTGGACGGGGTGATTTGCGGTCATATTCACCAGCCAGCACTGAAAGATATCGAGGGTCTGTTGTACTGCAATGACGGCGACTGGATAGAGAGCTGCACGCTATTGGCGGAGTCGCACAGCGGTGAATTGCAGCTGCTGCAGTGGACCGAAACCCGGCGGGTGCTGGATACCATTGGCGCCGCACCCGGCGCCGCCGTACTGCCGCTGCGGCAGGCGGGTTAACAACGAGGCTTATCTATATGATTTCTGTCGATGCGGTGATCGATGAGCGTTTTCCGCGTATTGCCAGTGGCAACCCCCATATCAAGCGCAGCTTAACAGCGCTGTTGCGCTATCTCTGTCACGAGGCGGAATTAAAGCAGTTTGAGAAAGACTACCCCCACCTGCAGGGCTTGGACTTTGTCGAGCAGGTGCTCGATTACTTTGACTTCGGCTACGCAGTCAGTGCACTAGACAAGGAGCGGATACCGGTGTCGGGGCGAGTGGTGATAATTTCCAATCACCCCATTGGCAGCCTCGATGGCTTGGCCTTGCTTAAGCTGGTGTCGGAAGTGCGCAGCGATGTCAAAGTGGTGGCCAATGAGCTGCTTTACGCCATTGAGCCGCTGCGCTCGATGCTGTTGCCAGTGGATAATATGACCGGCAAACGCAATCGTCGCGACAACCTGCAGGCGATTCACCAACACCTTTCCAGCGACGGTGCGGTAATTATTTTTCCGGCCGGCGAAGTGTCGCGGTTTAGTCCGTCGGGGGTTCGCGATGGCCGCTGGCGCCGCGGTTTTATTAAGTTTGCCGAGCGCGCCAATGCGCCGATCCTACCGGTGCATATCAATGCGCGCAATTCGGTATTCTTTTATGCCTTGTCGCTGTTGGCCAAGCCCCTATCGACGCTGTGGCTGATTCGCGAAATGTTCAAGCAAAATAACCGCACCGTGCGGGTGAGTATCGGCGCCGCGATAGATGCCGAAGTCTACAAGGCGCTGCCGCTAACGGCCCCGGCGAAGGTTGGTCTATTCAAGAAACACCTCTACAAGTTGGGGCGGCGTAAACGCGGCGGTGAACCGTGTTTTATGCCCGACGCCCAGCCGGTGGCGCACCCCGAGGACAGGCGGGAGCTGCGCCGGGCAATACGCGGCTGTGAGCGCCTGGGCAGTAGCCGCGATGGTATGGAAATTTACTGTTACCAGTACCGCGGCGACTGCACTGTTATGCGCGAGATTGGTCGCCTGCGCGAAATTAGTTTTCGCGCGGTGGGCGAGGGCACGGGCCACCGTCGTGATGTCGACCCCTTTGACGCGTTTTACGATCATATTGTGCTGTGGGATGACAATCAGTTGGAGTTAGTCGGCGCCTATCGTCTGAAGCGGGTGAGTACCCTGGAAAACGGCCAGCAGTTGTATAGCGCCAGCTTGTTTGACTATCAACCAAAGGCCGCCGCCGAGATATTGCCGCGCGGCGTGGAGCTGGGCCGCAGTTTTGTGCAGCCCCAGTATTGGGGGCGAGCCGGGCTGGATTACCTCTGGCAGGGCGTGGGCCAGTATTTGGCCCGCCACCCGGAGTTGCGCTATCTGTTTGGGCCGGTGAGCTTGAGCGATGCGCTGCCGAGCGCGGCAAAGGCGCTGTTGCTACAATTTTATCGCTGCTATTTTGCCGATGATCGCGGCTGGGCGACGGCGAAAATGCGCTATTGTATCGACGCGCAAGATCCGCCGTTCAGCGGTGACAACTACCGCGAGGACTTTGTCCGGCTCAAGGCCTCGCTGGCCGAGATGGGTTGCGCGGTGCCGACCCTTTACAAGCAATATACGGAGTTGTGTGAGCCGGGCGGGGTGAGTTTCGCCGATTTTAACGTCGACCCGGATTTTGCCGACTGCATCGACGGCTTGGTACTGGTCGACATTGAAAAAATGAAGCCGGCGCGGCGCCGGCGCTATTTGGGCAGCTGAGTGCCTGCCGGGAGTGAGAGGCCGCAGTGCATACTAGAACTGCGGTTTTTTTATCTGCAGCAGTGCTTGAATTGCTGAATAAGCCACTGCCCAGCGTCCAGCGGCAGGTCGTGGCCCGCGCTGTTATGCAAGTACAGAGCGCCATCGTAATGCTTTGCCAGTTTGGCGCTGCACCGCCACGACACCATGCGGTCGCCGCGGCTGGCGATCAGACTGATTTGTTGGTGCGCCGCTAGCGCGGCCGGTGCCTTAAAGTGAGCTGCGGCCCACAGTTGGCACAGGACATTGCGTCGCGTCGGCGGGCGGCGGCGATACAGGCTGCAGTGCTGCGCTAACACGCTGGGCTGGTCGGCCTGGCAATTGCTCACCATATTCAATATGGCCTGTTCCCGGGTGGCGGGCCTGCCCGCGCAGAGGCTGCGCAGCAGCAGCGGCAGGGCCGAGATCTTTAGCCGTTGCCAGGCCGGGCAATCGGCCGTGCTGGCGTTGATCAAGATGGCGTGGCTGAAGCGCTGTGGCTCGGCGTCCAGCCAGTCCAGTGCGACCATGCCGCCGAGCGACAGGGCAACAATACCCAGCGGTTCGTGGGCGGGCAGTTTTAACTGGCATTGCAATGCCCGGCGAATGGCGCTGACAGTCAGCGGTGAGCGCTGCAGGTATTCACTGCCAAAGCCCGGTAAGTCCAGAGGGTGACACTGCCAGCTCAGTTGCTGCTCGCAGGCATTCACAAAGTCCAGCCAGTGGCCGCTCTCTCTGGCCAAGCCTCGCAAAAATATCCAGTGTTTAGGGGCGGCAGGCGGCTTAGTCATTGAGTTGTCGATACCACAGTGATTGAGCAATTTGCTGCATTTGCCGGTTTTGCTCGCCTTCACAGAGCCACTGTTCGCTGTTGCGGGCGGCGGCCAGTAGAAAGTCGATAAGTAGCAAATGCGCACGCAGTACGCGGGCATGGCGGTGGGGAACGGTGGGATTAAACAGGCCGGCAAAGCTAAAGAGTTGCCGCGGGTGTTTTTTGACCCACAACCAGCTGCCCATTTCCAAGGTCAAGGGCAGTAAGCGGCAGCCGCGCTGCTGGCTGCGCTGGTAAAAGTAATCCCACATATCGCCGTGGCTCAAATAGTGCATGGCCTGAGGGCCAAACACGTAGCTGTGGTGTGGAAAGTTGCGCTCCCACAGCAATTTGAGTGAAACGTAGTTGCCGATATCGTCGATGGGCTGGCGGCGGTAGGCATGGGGAATCCAGATGTGGTCGCGAAAGCCGAAGCCGGAGTGGAAGTCCACCGCCATCATTAGCCGCTGGGCACGGCTATGGCGGTCGACGATATCGCTGAGTACCTGGAACTCCAGCTCGACGGATTTATGCCAGTGGCCGCGGTACCAGGGAAGTGCGGGCGACAGCCGTTGGCCGCCAATGAACAGTGGCACTCTTTCGTCGGCGTCGATCGGCGCGTGGCGGTTCAGGTCGACGCCATTGGCATTGCAGCGGGAGTTTTGCAGCATGCCCGCCGGGTTGACAATCGGCACCGCAATAATGGCGATGTCGCGGGTAAACTGCTGTTGCCAGTGGTGATCCCAGCGGCAGCGTTCCACCACTGACTCTAGCCAGGCTAAAAGTACCTGGCTGCCAATGCGCTCCACACCGTGAACGCCAGCGGTGAGTAGCAGGCAGCTGCGGGCGCGCTGTGGGTCGCCCAGTGTCAGTGACACCACCGGCAGTCGCAGGCTGTCAATTTCCACCACGGTTTCGCAGCGGCTGCGCAGCAGCGGGCCAGCGTGGCGGCACAGCTGCTCTAATGCCAACAATTCTGACAGTCGCTGCTGCAGGCGCCCGCGGCATTGATCCATAACTTGATCGAAGGATTGCGGCATGGGGCCGACAAAGTGCTTGCTCTGCGCCGTCATGGCAGCTGCCCATTGGCCAAGTTTAGTGGTTTGTTCAATGGCTTGGCAGTTCGCCGCAGTGCTGCCACAGCGATTGCGCCAGCGCTGGGCCGCTGCGCCAGTCGCCGCTTAGCAGCCAGTCGCAAATGGCGGCGGCTACATCGGGGTAGTGCTGGGGTGTCGGGCTGCGGCGCTGCGCAAACCAGTCGCTGAGGGCAAAGTAGTCCAGTTCATCCATGGTGTCAGCCAGACCGAGCTGGCGCAGCGAGGCGGCATTGCCAAGTTGTTCCGATTGTCCGGCCAGGGGCTTACTGAGCACCGGCAGCCCTATATGTAAGCACTCGCTAATTAACTCAAAGCCGGCATTGCAGATAACGCCGCTGGCGCTGCACAGATCTTGTTTAAAGCCGTGCAGATTGGTTTTGCGCAATGAAACATTGGCGCATTGGGCGTCGTTGAGTTGCGGGGAGTATTGAATAAACGGCCGCTCTGGAAAGCGCTTCAGCAGGGCGGTGACACGCGCTTGGTCCTCAAAGGGCAGATATACCACAGTGTGCGCCGCAGCGGCCTGGCGCTGTTCGTCGGGGTTGATAATGGGCGGGGCAATCGGCCCGTTAAAATGGTGCCAGTGCAGGCCGAGTGCGTAACGACAGGGCGCGAACAGTTTCATGATAAGGCGGTTGCGCAAGTCCACGCCGTCCTCGGGAACGCCGGGGTGGCCAAAGGCGTATTGGTGGCCGACGCCGATGACGGTTTTGCCCTTTGTCCGCCCGGCCCAGGCGGTGACGGGTTCGAAGTCGGTAACTATCACGTCGTAGTGGCTGACATCGAGCGCTCGCACGTCGTTGATAAATTGCAGAGGTCGGGCTGCGCGCAGGGTTTGCAGGGTGTTGATGCGTCCGTTGCGGGTGACAAAACTCAAGCCATTGCGCAGCTGGTAGTCGCCAAAGCAGGCCATTTCGAAATACTCATTGGCGGGACGACCGCTAAATAAAAATTGCACCTCGGCGCCGCGCAGGGACAGATGCTTTGCCATCATCCTGGCGCGGGAAATATGGCCGTTGCCGGTTCCCTGAACCCCGTACAATATTTTCATGATTTGACGTTACTCCAGTCCGTCAGCCGCTTATTAGAGTGTAGGCGAGGTGCGCAATGGCAATGCCCAGCCCCGCGCCCGCAACAGTGTCGGTGGGAAAGTGCACGCCGAGTACCACCCGCGAGGCCGCCACCGCGACCGCCCACAAAAACAGCGGTGAGGCAATGGCGCCAAAGCACAGCACGGCGAGGGTGGCTAATAGAAAGGCCGCTGCGGTGTGTCCGGAGGGGAAGCTAAACTCGTCGGAGGCGATAATGGCGGCATTGAA
>JBFKEA010000134.1:0-6769 GCA_041619375.1 Spongiibacter sp.
CTGCGAATCTGTCCCTGCAGCGCGCCCAGGCGCTGGCGGGCGTGTTTTAACCGCTCGGCCATTTGTCGTTGCAGGCGCTGTTGCAGTTGCTGCAGACTCTGCTGCTTGCCTTGCAGCTGGCGCTGGGGGTTGAGCAGCGCCAGCTGTTGTTGATTGGCCTGCAGTCTGGCCGTGCGCTGGCGTTGATTGGCGCGCCACTGACGCTGCAGCCGCAGTTCCAGTTCGTCCAAACGCTGGGCCTGCTCGCGCAGACGGCTGCGCGGATCGCGAATGCGGCGCAGTAGGCTGCGTAGTTGTTCGCGTTGGCGCTGCAGGCGGCGCAGCTGGGCCTGTTGCAGGCGGCCGCGCAGCAAGTGCAGGCGCGAAATCAGTTCACCTTGGTCTGGGCTGAGCAATTCGGCGGCGGCCGAGGGCGTGGGCGCGCGCAAGTCGGCGACAAAATCGGCAATACTGAAATCCACCTCGTGGCCCACCGCGCTCACCACCGGCAGCGCCGAATGGTAGATGGCTTCGGCGACAACGCGCTCGTTAAACGGCCACAGGTCTTCCAGTGAGCCGCCGCCGCGCGACAGCAGCACCACATCAAAATCTTTTTCGCCGCTGCTGGCCAGGCGGTTCGCCTGGTTCAGCGCCCGTGCAATCTGGCCGGCGGCCTGTTCGCCCTGTACTAGCACCGGCAGCAGGGTGACCTTCATGGCCGGCCAGCGGCGCTTGAGCACCGCTAAAATGTCTTGCAGTGCGGCGCCGCTGGGCGAGCTGACAATGGCGATGTGTTTGACCGGGCTGGGCAGGGCTTTTTTCAATTCCGGCGCGAACCAGCCGGCAGCCTGCAACTCGGCTTTTAGGGCCTCGAAGGCGGCGGCTAGGGCGCCGGCGCCGGCCGGTTGCATATGCTCGACAATCAGCTGATAGTCGCCGCGCCCCTCGTATAGGCTCACCTTGCCGCGCACCACCACTTGCTGGCCAGCCTCCGGCTGAAAATTCATACGCATATTGCGGTTGCGAAAAAACGCACAGCGAATCTGGGCGCGATCGTCTTTAAGGGTGAAGTACCAGTGGCCCGAGCTGGGGCGCGACAGGGTGGACAGCTCGCCGCTGACACTGACCTGGGCGAAGCAGTCTTCGAGCAGCTGCTTGGCGAGGCGGTTGAGTTGGCTGACGCTGAGCTGTTGTGGCGATTGTTGTGTTGTCATCGCGCAATGATACCAAGATATAGCGCTTTTGCCCTGTCAAATTGGTTTACTCAGCGCCGCTAATCCAATAAAATTGCGAGGATTCTAGCCACCGGCATTGGAATCATTCTATGTTACGTATCGCTCAAGAAGCACTGACCTTTGACGATGTTCTGCTTCTTCCCGGCTACTCTGAAGTAACCGCCAAAGACGTCAGTCTGCGCACTCAGCTTACCCGCAATATCACCCTGAATATTCCGCTGCTGTCGGCGGCGATGGACACGGTGACCGAAAGTGGTCTGGCGATTGCCCTTGCCCAGGAAGGCGGCATTGGCATTATCCACAAAAGCATGACCATCGAGCAGCAGGCCTACGAAGTGCGCGCGGTGAAAAAGCACGAGAGCGGTGTGGTAAAAGACCCCATCACCATCGACGCCGCAGCGCCGATCAGCGAGCTGTTTGAACTGCGCCGTCGCCACAAAATTTCCGGGGTGCCGGTACTGGACAAGGGCGACTTGGTCGGTATTGTCACCAGTCGCGATGTCTTGTTCCAGGAGCAGATGGATGTGCCGGTGTCGACCATTATGACACCCAAGGCCAAGCTGGTTACCGTCAACGAAAACGACGATATGTCGGTGGCCCGCGAGCTGCTGCATAAGCACCGCATCGAAAAAGTCCTAGTGGTCAACGACGCCGGCAAGCTTACCGGCATGATCACCGTTAAAGACATGAACAACGCCCAGACTTACCCGCTGGCCTGCAAAGACAGTTCGGGTCAGCTGCGCGTTGGCGCATCGGTGGGCACCAGTGCCGACACCGATGACCGCGTGGCCGCACTGGTTGCTGCCGGCGTAGACGTGTTGGTGGTGGACACTGCCCACGGTCATTCCAAAAACGTATTGAACCGGGTGAAGTGGATTAAAGAGCACTATCCTCAGGTCGACGTGATTGGCGGCAATATCGCCACCGGCGAAGCGGCGCTGGCGCTGCTGGAAGCCGGCGCCGACGCGGTGAAGGTGGGTATTGGCCCCGGCTCTATTTGTACCACCCGCATTGTGACCGGCATTGGCGTGCCGCAAATCAGCGCCATTGCCAATGTTGCCGCAGCGTTGAAAGACAGCGGCCTGCCGCTGATTGCCGACGGCGGTATCCGCTTTAGTGGCGACCTGTCCAAGGCCGTTGCGGCCGGAGCCAACGCCATTATGATGGGCTCGATGTTTGCCGGCACCGAAGAGGCGCCCGGCGAAGTTGAGCTGTATCAGGGCCGTACCTACAAGTCCTATCGCGGCATGGGCTCGCTGGGGGCGATGACCAAAACCCAGGGCTCCAGTGATCGCTACTTCCAAAGCGCTGAAGATGGTGCAGAAAAGCTGGTGCCCGAAGGCATTGAAGGCCGGGTTCCCTATAAAGGCCCACTGGCTGCCATCGTTCACCAGTTGATGGGGGGGCTGCGCAGTGCCATGGGCTATACCGGCAGCGTTGATATTGAAACCATGCGCAGCAAGCCGCAGTTTGTACGCGTGACCGCTGCCGGCATGAACGAAAGCCATGTACACGATGTCAGCATCACCAAAGAAGCGCCAAACTATCCAACCTGATTGTTGTTTGCCGGGCGCCCACTGCGGCGCCCGGTTTGTCAGCTCGCACCACGTCCGCTGTAACCACTCAGCCGCCCTGAAATAGAGAGAACGCCGTGTCCAGCCCCGATATTCATGCCCACCGAATTCTGATTCTCGACTTCGGTTCTCAGTACACCCAGCTGATCGCCCGCCGCATTCGTGAGATCGGCGTGTACTGTGAAATTCGCGCCTTCGATATTGACGATGCCGACATCGACGAATACCGCCCCTCGGGCATCATTCTGGCCGGTGGTCCCGAGTCGGTGACCGAGGCGGGTTCGCCGCGCGCGCCGCAAAAGGTGTTTGAACTGGGCGTGCCGGTGCTGGGTATTTGCTACGGCATGCAGACCATGGCCGAGCAGCTGGGCGGCAAAGTGGAAGGCTCGCCAGTACACGAGTTTGGCTATGCGCAAATTCGCCTGGAAACGGCCAGCCAGCTCACCGCAGAGATTGCCGACCACCTGGACAGCGACAGCGGCAAGGCGCTGCTGGATGTGTGGATGAGCCACGGCGACAAGGTGGTAAGTCTGCCCGAGGGCTTTGAAGTACTGGCCTCAACGCCGTCCTGCCCGATTGCCGCCATGCAGTGTGAGGCCAAGCAATTTTACGGCGTGCAATTTCACCCTGAGGTGACACACACCCTGCAGGGCCAGCGTATTTTTGAACATTTTGTATTGCAGCTGTGCGGCTGTGAAGCGCTGTGGACGCCGGCGAATATCATTCAAGACGCGATCGAGCGCGTGCAGGCGCAAGTGGGCCAGCAGAAGGTGTTGTTGGGCTTGTCTGGCGGTGTCGATAGCTCGGTAGTGGCAGCGCTGCTGCACAAAGCCATTGGCGACCAGCTGACCTGCGTGTTTGTCGACAACGGCCTGTTGCGCAAAAACGAAGGCGACCAGGTGATGGACATGTTCGCCAAGAACATGGGCGTGAAGGTCATCCGCGTCGACGCTGAACACGACTTCCTGTCCAAACTGGCTGGTGAGGCCGACCCGGAGAAGAAGCGCAAAATCATCGGCAACACCTTCATTGACGTGTTTGATGCCGAGGCCACCAAGCTTAAAGATGTGAATTTCTTGGCTCAGGGCACAATCTACCCCGACGTCATCGAGTCGGCGGCGGCCAAAACCGGCAAGGCCCATGTGATTAAATCCCACCACAATGTTGGTGGCCTGCCCGACGACATGGCAATGGAGTTGGTTGAGCCGCTGCGCGAGCTGTTTAAAGATGAAGTGCGCCGCATCGGCTTGGAGCTGGGCCTGCCCTACGACATGGTCTACCGCCATCCCTTCCCGGGCCCCGGTTTGGGCGTGCGCATTCTCGGTGAAGTGAAAAAAGACTATGCCGATATTCTGCGCGAAGCCGATGCCATTTTCCTGGAAGAGCTGCACCGCGCCGACTGGTACCACAAAACCAGCCAGGCCTTCGCGGTATTCCTGCCGGTCAAATCGGTAGGGGTAGTCGGCGATGCCCGCCGCTACGAATATGTGATCGCGCTGCGCGCGGTAGAAACTATCGACTTTATGACCGCCCGCTGGGCGCACCTGCCCTACGAGCTGCTGGAAACTGTGTCTAACCGCATTATCAACGAAATCGCTCAGGTTTCGCGGGTGAGTTACGACGTCTCCAGTAAGCCGCCCGCTACTATCGAGTGGGAATAGGCCCGCTTAACTCGCCCAGCCCCAGCCGGTCCAACGGGCTGGTGCTGCCGGCGTAGTGTTGGCCAATCACATGGGTGTAAATCTGTGTGGTTTTCACGTCGTTGTGGCCCAGCAGTTCCTGAACAGTGCGAATGTCGGCGCCGCTTTCCAGCATATGCGTGGCAAACGAATGCCGGAAAGTATGGCAATTCACCCGCTTGTTCACTACCCCGGCTGCCTGACACGCGGTCTTAATCGCTTTGCGAATGGCGCTCTCATGTAAGTGATGCCGGCACCACTGTCCGCTGAGCGGATGCTTGCTTGGCGTTGCGGCCGGAAACACAAAGGCCCAGCTCGGGCTGCGAAAGGCATTGGGATATTTGCGTGACAAGCTAATTGGCAGCGCACAGCCCAAGCCATTGTCGTTGTCCCGTTGTTGCTGCGAAATTGCCGCCTGTATTTGCACTGACAGGCGGCTGTGTAAGGAGCGGCCCAATAGCGTTACCCGGTCTTTATTCCCCTTGCTGTCGCGAATGAGCAGCGACGAATGGGCAAAGTCCACATCCTGCACCCGCAGCCGCAACGCCTCGGAAACACGCAAGCCACTGCCATACATCAGTTGCACAACAAGCTGCTTGTGTCCTTGCATGGCGGATAGAACCGCCGCCACCTCTGCGGCACTCAGTACCGTGGGCAGGCTGGGAACTTCCCCCCAAGTAGTAGACGCCTATCTCCAACTATAGTTAGGTGACAATGGCAAAGATTCACAGTAAAGAACGGGTAATTGAGTACGCAGTCGACTTTAAAGTAAAAGTTGTCGAATTGACGGAAAAGCTGGATGTTTAGGCGATGAGATGGCGGTTTGTAAACTAAAAAATCTATAGTCTCGTTATACCTCAAGCCCATTGACGTTGCGTACGTATTTGCGTACGCTAAATGGATCGGAGGTGATTTATGACTACATTCAATGCTACTGAGGCTCGTTCCAAACTTTACGCCCTCATTGACGAAACCACAGCTACGCACCAACCTATTGTTATTACAGGGAAAAGAGGCAATGCCGTCCTGTTGGCAGAGGACGATTGGAAAGCCATTAATGAAACCCTTCATCTATTGTCAGTGCCTGGTATGAGGGAGTCTATTCAAGAAGGAATGGCCGCCAATCTAGATGATTGCGATCAGGAGCTGGATTGGTAATGTGGCAGCTTTACTATACAAAGCAAGCCCAAAAGGATGCCCGAAAACTTGCTTCTTCAGGGCTTAAAAATAAAGCCCAAGAATTGCTTACGATCATTCAAGCAGACCCATATCAAAAACCACCGCCCTACGAGAAGCTCGTAGGCGATCTATCAGGCGCTTACTCTCGCCGCATAAATATTCAGCATCGACTTGTTTACCAAGTATTAGAAAAAGAACAATCAATTAAGGTACTTCGGCTATGGAGTCACTACGAATAATAAAAACCGGTATAACAATTTTAGCTATGCGACGCGAAAAGGCGTCGCGCGCATGCTAAAGGCGTTATGTGTCCGTGTGCCCCACAACTTGTAGACACCTCCCAGTAGTTATATAAACCTATTTTAAGGTGTTTACTTTGGGGGTGGGCCAGTAAACTAAAGAATCCAAATCTTCGTTAGGGCTGATCGTAGTGCCCTCCATTGGCGAAGATATAAATGGACTTATCATCGAAGCGATATATCAAACGGTCTTTCTGCGAGATTCGTTTTGACCAAAGGCCCGAGAGAGTGTGCTTGAGTGATTCAGGCTTGCCGAGGCCAGATGAAGGATCATCAGATCCGAGCATTTCCGTGAGTAATTTGCTGGGCGCCTTGTGTAGCCGCTTGTCCGGCGACGTCAGCGGTTGTGGTGGCTGATGCCCTCGTGCTGAATATGTTGTTGGGCTGCGCGCTAGCATTCGTTAGCGTAAAGACCGCCGCTGGGCGGGCTTGCCCTGTCCGCGGTTTGTAATTGTGTTCAGAGACATCGCCAACCAAATTGCCAGGATTTCGCGCTTAGGCTAAGGTGTTTTCGCAAGTCGCCGGCTAATACTGGCTGGTAGTAAGCTGCCCGTAATAAGGGCGCCTGCGACGACGGTGATGACAGCAGGGCGCTATAACATAGCTATAAGTGGGTAGTCGCTCGCCTGGGCGGCGCAAGGGATGTTGAGATGTTGAAAAAAATACTATTGTCGATCGCTTTTTTGCTAGCGCTAACGTCGCTGGCTTTCGGCTATTTAATGGCGACCAGTAAGCCGAAAATTCCCGAGTTGGAGGGCCAGTACAGCCGTCACTGGCTTAGTCATGACGGTATTGACAGGAGCTTTTCGGTATATCGCCCCAAG
>JBFKEA010000135.1:0-6753 GCA_041619375.1 Spongiibacter sp.
ATTTGGTCTGACCGACGCCGACCACAGCAGCTAATTGAGCCATTATTGGGCCTCCAGTACAGTTACCAAGTTTTGTTGCAGGCACGGACCCGAGGTCGCGTGCGCGACGCCGCGCTTGCCGTCGCCATTGATCAGGCGCATAGCCACTTCGCCGATACGCGACAGGCCCGAGGCCATCATCACGTTGCCCGCGAGCACGCCGCCAGACGGATTCACCTCGGTGTCGTCAGACAGGTTGAGCGCGCGGCGCAGAATAATTTCCTGGTGGCTGAAAGGGGCATACAACTCGGCGATATCCACCGGACCCTGGGCAACGCCGGCCGCTTCGGCCGCCTGCTTGGTCGAAATCGACTGGGTAAGATCCCGCGAGCCAATATGGTGGGTCTCGATGCGGTGATCGATACCTTTAATCACCGCGTAGGGCTTGCCCCACTCCTTAGCCTTCTCAACGGTGCAGATCACCATCGCACAGGCACCGTCAGAAATCGGACAGCAGTCGTGGCGACGCAGCGGCGACTCGTACTGCGGCTCGGCCAACAGGGCGTCAATGCTGACATCGCCCTTGAGTTGGGCGTGGGGATTGTTCTCGGCATTGCGGCGAGAGCGCGCCACCACTTCGGCCATCTCGGCCTCGGTAATCAGGCCCTGATCCAACATCATCCGCGCCTGCATGGCGGCAAAGGCGATGGTATCGACCCACAGCGGCGCCAGGTAATAAGGGTCCAGCTGCTGAGACAGCACGATGGGTAGCTCGCCCGGCGAGGACTTGCCAAAGCCATAAATCAACGCCGACTCGGCCTGACCGCCCTGAATTTTCAGCCAGGACTCGTACAATGCCCAGGCCGCATCCATCTCCACATGCGACTCTTTAATCGGCGGTACTGCGCCCAAGGCGTCGACACCCGCCACGAACGCAAACGCGGCGCCCTGTTGATAGTCACAGCTACCTGAGCAGGTAAAATCCACATCTTGGGCACTGGTAATTCCGGCCTGCTTAAACACTTCCTGCAGCACCGGCATAATCAGCTCAACTTCGTTCTTAGCGCCGGCGTCGCGCACACAGTCAGACTGAGCAAAGGCTACAATAGCTACATCGCGCATCTTAACGGCCCCCTTTTTTCAATTTGCCAATTTCTTCCACCGCAACATCGGGCTCGTCGATGGGCTTGAAGTACTGAATATTTTCCATGGCGTAACCCCACTCTTCTTCGGGTCTCCACACCGCTTCCACCCGCATGCCAATACGCACATCTTCATTCTTGCACTCGCTAAGCAAATGCAAGAAGCTCAAATTGGCGCCGTCGAGTACCAGATTGGCAATCACGTAGGGCGGCTTGATGGGGTTGTTGGGAATCGGGATATAGACGATGGTAAATGACTCAACTGTCGCCTTATTGGTCAGCTCCACTTCATCAGTAGTAGCCACGCCACAGGCGGCGCAGCTGCCGCGCGGCGGAATATAGACATTTTCACACGACGGACAGCGCTGTCCGACCAACTTGCCTTTTTTCAGCTTCGCCAAATAGCGCGCGGTCGCTTCACCGGCCGTAAAGTTGTAAGTGAGGTAGCTGGGCGAGTCGATGCCGGTCACCGGCTCTTCGGCCTCATGCGGCTGGTAATCTTCGCTCAACTCACAGGCCTCGGGGACAAAGCCGTTGATATCAGAGATGAACCCCTGGGTCTGGGCGGCCCAACGCACTTTGACACGCATCCCAGTAGACATTTTTTCGGCGTCACCGGCGTCCACCCAATGCAGCATCGGCGTATCGGCGCCGTCTAACTGAATCAGCGCCCAGGCAAAGGGCTTGTCCGAGGGATGGGCCTTGCGCGGTTGGCTAACCCAGGTCCAGGTTTTCACCACGCCGCAATCGGCAACATCGACGAATTCACTCAGCGCTTCGGCGCTAACCGGATCAAACTCCACCGGTGGCATCAGCACCTTGCCATCGCTGGCCTTGATACCGACCATTTTGCGGTCGCGTAAAGCAGTGAGAAACTTCCCTACAATAGGGCCGGTAGAACGGGTATAGGTATACCCTAGAGTAAAGGCCTGACTTAAAATTTCAGCCGATGAAGACATTTCGTCTCTCCTTGGTAATGTGCCCTGCACTGCAGCGCCAGCGCGACCCCATGGTCACCACTGCAGAAACAGGCGCAGATTTGGGCTTGCCGGAAGAGTATCTCTGCGCCGTGCAGTGCAGACAATGTCGCTGCTGATCACCGGGCTGACAAAAACGATCAGCCAGCTCGTCAGCAAAAGCAATAAAACACACAAGCGTGGCAACAGCCTTATGAAAGAGCCCTATGAACACCACAACCCCATCGTGCGCTACAGCCTGCTCAGCCTCGGCTGGCTGGCCTTTGTGCTCGGCATGATTGGCCTGTTATTGCCGGTCGTCCCGACCTCGCCCTTTCTCATCCTCAGTGCGGCCTGCTTTTTGCGCAGCTCGCCGCGTTTCTACCACTGGCTAGTCAACCACCCCTGGTTCGGCCGCTATATCCGCTACTATATTGAGGGCCAGGGGATCCCCAGAAAAATCAAAGTGCTTATTTTGCTGCTGCTGTGGACCATGATTTTAACCAGCGCCCTGCTGATCGTGCGCATTCCCTGGGTGACCGCCACGCTGTGCGGCATCGCGACTCTAGTGAGCATTTATATTGTCCGCCAACCCGACCCCGAGCGCCGCGAGAAATAATCCGCGCGGCAGGACACTGCCCGCCGATGCCTGACATGCTGCCAATATTGTTCTACACCCGCGAAGCCCCCGCCGGGCGGCTTACTGGCTGCGGTGCTGGACTTTTCGCCGGCAAACTCCTGGCACAGAGGCCGTCTCTAGGCATTGGCAGCACAATAAGCCCACTGGGCAAAAGAACGAAGAAGGAAAAAAATGAGGGCCACGACGCCGTAACGCGCGAAAAGCGCTAGACAGCGCCGTTAAGAATGCAGCGCTTTTTCCATATTGGCGGCAATACGGCTGGCGATCATTTTTGCGCGCTCGGTCTTAGGGCCGGCAAAATGCTCGTCGGCAGTCTCGTGGAAATACTGCAGCCAGCGCTGGAAATCTTCGGAGGTAAGAGCTTGCTTGCCGTGCAAGTCGCGGTGAATATTCATGGTGTGGCGCTGGTAGTCACTGCTTCCCAGCAGCAATTTTTCCCAATAGGATTGAATGCGCGGAAAATGCTCGCGTATATCAATACCCGCCACCTCGACAAAAATGGGGGCCAGGCGCTCATCGGCAAGTAGGCGCTGGTAAAACGCATCGACAAACTCGGCGATGCGCTCCGGATTATCCATATCACATCTATTGGGCAATTGATCACTCATAACCACTTAGACCAGCACAGCTAAGCAAACACTCAGCGACCGCGCTTTTTCTTGCTGTCTTTTTTCTTAACAAAGCTGACCAGACGGCGTTTGCGGTCGATCTGGCGCTTGCTGAGCTGGTTCTTTTTGCCCTCGTAGGGGTTATCCGAGGTCTTGAATTCGATACGCAGCGGCGTGCCGACCATTTTCAATTCGCGGCGAAACACTTTTTCCAGATAGCGGGTATAGCTATTGGGAACCTTGCTGGTCTGATTGCCGTGAATCACCACAATCGGCGGATTGTGACCACCGGGGTGGGCGTAGCGCAACTTAATGCGGCGGCCATTGATCATCGGCGGCGCGTGGTCGTAGACCGCGCCCTCCAAAATCATCGTCAAACGGCGGGTCTGCAGCTCCTGTGTCGCCGAGTAATAGGCCTTTTCTATCGACTCGTAGAGGTGGCCCACACCGGTGCCGTGCAGGGCCGAGATAAAATGCACTTCGGCAAAGTCGACAAACTGCAGGCGGCGATCGAGCTCGGTCTTGATGCGGTTTTTCTGATCCGCCGTCAGGCCGTCCCATTTATTAATTGCCACCACCACTGCACGACCGGCATCGATCACCTGCCCCAGCAAGTGCAGATCCTGGTCGACGACATTTTCGCGGCCGTCCATCACCAGAATAACAACATTGGCATCGTCGATCGCTTTCAGCGTTTTCACAATGGAAAATTTCTCCACCGCCTCGCTGATATGACGGCGCTTGCGCACCCCCGCCGTGTCGATCAGCGTATAGGCTTCGCCATCGCGCTCGTAATTGATATATACGCTGTCGCGAGTCGTGCCCGGCTGGTCGTAAACCACCACCCGCTCTTCACCGAGCATGCGGTTTACCAGCGTCGACTTGCCCACATTGGGGCGCCCCACCACGGCGATCTTTTTGCCGGTGGCTTTGGCGCTGTCGGCACCTTCATCCGCCTCGGGGAACAGCTCCAACACATCGTCGATCAGCTTGTTCACACCCTTGCCGTGGGTAGCGGTAAGCGGGTAAATCTCGGCGGCGCCGGTCTGGTAGAACTCGGCCATGGCGACATTGGGGTCGGCGCCATCGACTTTGTTTGCAACATAGAACACCGGCTTGGAACAGCCGCGAAGATGGTTGATTAAGCCCTGGTCGGCCGGCATCAGGCCTGCGCGGGAATCGAGCATCAACAGCACCGCATCAGCTTCGTCAATCGCCTGCAGCGACTGCTGGGCCATGGCCTCGTCAATACCCTCTTCATCGCCATTGATACCGCCGGTATCAATAACAATAAAATGGCGGTCACCGAGAATCGCATCACCGTATTTGCGGTCGCGGGTCAAGCCGGGGAAATTTGCCACCAGCGCATCGCGACTCTTGGTCAAACGGTTAAATAACGTCGACTTACCAACATTGGGGCGGCCGACTAAGGCGATTACCGGAACCATACTTCTCTCATTTGCAAATGCACCGCCTCAGCCAAGCGCTCAGCGATCCTGAATTTTATAGGCAACCAGCTTTCCGCTGTTGCCATAGACATAGAGTAATTTTCCGTCGACGGCCATCGGCGCACGCAGCCCATCGCTGTCGACGCGTTTGCGGCCAACCAATTGGCCGTCGAGTTGCCCCAGCAGGTGCAGGTAGCCGTCGAAGTCGCCCACAGCAACCACGCCGCTCAGCGCTGCCGGCTCGGTCAGGCGACGGCGCGCCAACACCGTTTGCGTCCAAACAATACTTTGTCCGCCCTCAGCAATGGCGCTAACTCCACCATTGGCGTCAACCACATAGACATTGCCCAGCGCCTCTGCGGCGCCCACGTAACTGGAGTTATCTTTGGCCCACAGCGGCCGGCCACTGGCAATATCAATGCCCATCACCTTGCCCTGGTAGCCATTGACCACCACGATCTGCTCGTTCTCGATCAACAACAATCGGCCATCGATATCCACCAGGCGATCGATCTCGGTGCTGCCTTGAGCCAGCGCTACCCGCTGCTCCCAGCGCACGCTTCCGGTGTCGGCGTTCAGGGCGACAATGCGGCCGTTAGCCAAGCCAACTAGCGCAACGCCACGAACAATACGTGGGCTGCTGGTTCCGCGCATGGTCAAGCGTGGCACTTGGTAGCTGTAGCTCCACAGATGCTCACCGCTGCCGGCATTAAAGCCGTGCACCAGCCCGCTATAGGTCTGCACGACGACAACGCTGCCATTGCCCGCCGGCGCTCCCAAAACCTCGCCGCTGACCGGGGCGCGCCACAGAATAGTGCCACTGAGGCGATCCAGCGCGACCACCTCACCATCGGCCGTACCGACATAGAGCTGGGTAGAGGCGACACCCACACCGCCGGAAATATTCAATTTGTGGTTTTTCTTCCACAGTTTTTTGCCGGTTTTCTTATTGAGCGCGGCAACGCCGCCGTCCACCGAGGCGACGAAAATTTCATCGCCATCAATGGCCGGTGCGATGCGGTAGTAGGCATTACCCTGACCGTCGCCGAGTGAATAAGACCAGACTTTTTTCAGCTCTTTGCTCTGGCTAAAGTCAGTCAATGGTGCGGGATCACTGCTCTTCGGCGTCGATGAGCAGGCGGCAAAAAGCGCGCAGAACAGTACAAGGGCTAGCGGGCGAAACTGTGACATGAGCATTCCCTAGTTCGACGCCGCAGCGCTCTTGGCAGAAGTTTGCTGGGCGGCCAAGCTGTTAATTTTCATCTCTAACAGCGGATTATTGAGCGGATTTTCTTGGCGAGCATTAATTGTGCTGGCCTCTCGATACGCGGCCAGCGCCTGACCGAGGTCGCCCTGACGGCGCAACACGTCGCCGCGCAGCTCCAACGCCTGCACAGCCACCGCGCCGCTTTGCAGCGGCTCAATCTGAGCCAGCGCCGCGCCCAACTCGCCCTGGGCAAACTTTATACGCGCCACGCGCAGTTGTGTTTGGGCTTTCACCGCGGCGGTCGGCCGCTGCGCTAACACCCAGTTCAACTCGCTTTCAGCCGCGGCGTAATCGCCGTCGGCAACTGCATATTTCGCTTTGATCAGTGCGGCGTACTGGCCATAGCTATATCCCGAAAAACCCTCTTTGAGGGTGTTGGCCAGGTGTTCAGCCGTTTTTCGCTTGCTGCCATCGCGCTCTACGGCGGCATCGGCCTGCAGCAAGTTTTCGTAAATGATTGAGGCTTCCGCGGCGCGATCGGCCTGATAATTGTTCCAGCCCCGCCAGCCAAATACCAAGCTCAGCGCAATGGCAACGCCAAACACGGTCGACTTGCCGTTCTCGCGCCACCAATGTTTGATGGCTTCAACTTGTTCTTCTTCTGTACGGTAGGTATCCACGTTATTCCTCAAGCGTTCAGCACTGTTGAGACAGTGTATTATTGATATGGTCTGCCAGCGACGCTAAAGCAACCTGCTGCTGTTGAGCGTCGC
>JBFKEA010000136.1:0-6728 GCA_041619375.1 Spongiibacter sp.
CTTCGGCACTCATCAGTGCTTGTACTCTGGCAATGTGTCGTCCTCATCGACGAGTTCGGCTTCGGCTTCGGCTTCGGCTTCGGCATCGGCTTCGGCTTCGGCTTCGGCTTCGGCTTCGGCTTCGGCTTCGGCTTCGGCTTCATCAGTATTGGGCTCAGCAACGGATTGACCAGGCTGGTCCTTGTCGAATTGCAATTCAGCATTTAACGAATCGAAATCGGCAATTTCCGCGAGACTCGGCAGCTCATCCAGATTGCTGAGATTAAAATAATCAAGAAATTGTCTCGTGGTGGCGTACATGGCCGGTCTTCCCGGCACATCTTTATGGCCTACCACCCTTACCCACTCGCGTTCGAGCAGGGTTTTTACAATATGTGAGCTCACCGCCACACCGCGGATTTCTTCAATATCACCGCGCGTAATGGGCTGGCGATAAGCAATTAGCGCCAGCGTTTCCAATAGCGCTCGCGAGTAGCGCTGGGGCTTTTCGTCCCACAGTCGCCCCACCCAGGGCGCCAGTGTTTCACGAACTTGAAAGCGGTAGCCACTGGCGACCACCTTCAATTCATAACCGCGCCCCTCGCAGTCGCGATCGATTTGCGCCAGCGCATCGCGAATCACATTGGCCGCCGGGCGCTCTTCATCTTCAAACAAATCCGCAAGCTGAGCGATGGTCAGGGGCTTGCCGGCTGCCATCAACGCCCCCTCTAGAATTCTTTGTAATTGCTGCGCGTCTATCATTATGTACTTTTAGCTTTTACGTGAATGGGGGCAAAAGGTGCCGACTGAACGATCTCGACCAGTGATTCCTTGATCAACTCCATCACTGCCAGAAAAGTCACCACAACACCCAAACGCCCTTCCTCCGCCTTAAACAGCGACACAAAGGGCACAAAATTATCGCCACTGAGGCGCGCCAAAACCTCAGACATGCGCTCGCGCGTCGACAATTTCTCGCGCTCAACCTGATGGCTGATATACAAATCTGCGCGCTGCAATACTTCGCTGAGCACCAGCATCAACTCTTTGAGATCGACATCCGGCTCCTGCTTAACTTTCTTGAGCGGCGGCGGCGCAACCACCGCCAGATGATTATCTCGACCAACCCGGGGCAGCTGATCGATATTTTCTGCCGCCTGCTTAAAGCGCTCGTATTCCTGCAAACGGCGAATCAACTGCGCGCGCGGGTCTTCTTCTTCGTCCAGTGCCTCAGCTGAACGCGGCAACAACATTCGCGATTTAATCTCTGCCAGCATCGCCGCCATCAGCAAATATTCTGACGCCAGCTCAAACTGCATGGCGTTCATCATATTCACATAGTGCATATACTGCTCGGTGATTTGCGCAACATTGATTTCCAAAATATCAAGGTTCTGACGCTTTATCAGGTAGAGCAACAGGTCCAACGGACCTTCAAACGCCTCGAGAAAGACTTCGAGCGCTTCGGGGGGGATATAGAGGTCTTTGGGTAACTCGGTAAGCGGTTTGCCCTGCACAATGGCAAATGGCATTTCGCCCTGCTGAGGCTGCTGGCGCAAGGCTTTGAGACTGACTATCTCCATTGCCTGCTGCGCGGGCGCTGGACGTGGCACCGCCGATAGCCCTTCAGCTACCTCTGCCTGCTCTGCGCCCTGCACCTGATCTTGCCCCACGACAACTCCCGCTGTCTGCACCCGAAGTTGGCGATTATACGGGGAACTGGCCTGTGGTCACAGCGCTTGTTCAAATTGACTGACATCGCCCAGACCGCGGCGCACCACCACCGGCACATCGTCAACCAAATCCACCACCGAGGTGGCCTCCATCCCGCAATAACCACCGTCGATCACCAGATCGACCTGGTTGGCTAGGGTGTCGCGAATATCGTAGGGATCGGTCATCGGCAGTTCGTCGCCGGGCAGAATCAGGCTGACGCTCATCAACGGCTCGCCCAGCTCCGCCAGCAAGTCCAGGCAAATCTGGTTGTCTGGCACCCGCAGGCCAATACTTTTTCGCTTAGGGTGGTGCAGTCGCTTGGGCACCTCCGGCGTAGCACGCAAAATAAACGTGTAGGGGCCCGGAATCAGGTTTTTTAACAGGCGGAAAGCACTGTTATCGACCCGCGCATAATTACCCAACTCCGAAAGATCACTGCACATCAGCGTAAAATTATGCTTTTCGTCCAGCCGTCGAATCGCCCGAATCCGCTCCAGCGCCGACTTGTCGCCCAAATGACACCCCAATGCATAAGCGGAGTCCGTTGGATAGGCGATCACGCCACCGCCGCGAACGATATCTGCGGCCTGCTTGATTAGGCGCGCCTGGGGGTTTTCCGGGTGAATTTGAAAAAATTGACTCATGACCTTCCTTTATTGAGATCGCCTGCCTAACAGGCTTTGGAGCAAAAAAACCGGTGCAGCAGCGCCCGATAATTGCGGGCTTAGGCCGCACCCAGCCACCGATGCCAGACCGGCGTACACGACCCCACCACACTGGCATCACAGCCGAGATCACACCACTGACTTAAATGGTGGAAATCACTGCCCGCCGAGGCTTCCAAATTAAAATGCCGGCAGAGCTCGCGCAGATAGCGTAAATCCGTTTCCGCCGGACGACCATTGCATACCTCTAGCGCATTGCCACCCAGCTCGCAGAACTCAGCAATTAAACGGCGCAGCTTGGCATTGGTCATTTTATAATGCAGAGGATGCGCAATCACCGCGACTCCCCCGGCATCGTGAATCCAGCTCAACACCCTATCCAGTGACGGCCACATCGCTTTGACATCGCCAATTTTTCCAGCGCCCAAATAGCGATCAAAGGCCTCGTTCATCGATTTGACATGGCCGACCTCGACAAGATAACGGGCAAAATCGGGACGCCCCAAGGAACGGCCAGTGACGCGCTCTTGCAGGGCCTCCAACACGCCGTGAATGCCGCGCTTAGCCAACCGCTTGGCAATCTCTTCGCTGCGCCGATCGCGAGCGAGCTTTTGCTCGCTGACGGCCTGTTGCAAGGCCTCGTGCTCGCTATCCAAGCCCAGGCCCAAAATATGAATATTTACCCCCTGCCAATTGCAGGAAAACTCCGCACCACAGACCAACTGCACCGCCCCGTGCCGCGTACCGCCGAGCTGCTGATAGGCGTCCAGCGTGTCGTGATCGGTCACCGCCAGCAACCCCACCCCGCGCTCGACTGCCCGCGCCAGCAATTGTTCGGGGCTTAGACTGCCGTCCGATGCCGTTGTATGGGTGTGCAAATCGACAATCACAGAAGTGTGCTCCAATAGATACGCCGCAGCCGGCACTAGCCGTCCCGCGCTAGAGATAGCTAGGGAAAATGGTTATAGTGAGCCGCGCGCCCGGCGCCGAACCAATCCACGCATAACAGGACAATCTATGCCCCAGCAATCCAAGGGCAAGCCACGGCACAGCGCCGTGACCAACCTTTTATTCAATATCGTCGTACCCACGCTCATTCTTACTAAACTCAGCTCAGCTGAGCTGCTCGGGCCACAGCTCAGCATCGTGATCGCTCTGGCATTCCCGCTGGGCTTTGGCGCTTGGGATTTTATCAAAAGCCGGCGCGCCAACGTGTTTTCAATCCTGGGGTTTATCAGCATCTTACTGACTGGCGGCATTAGTTTACTTGAGCTGGACGCGCAGTATATTGCCATCAAAGAAGCCAGCATTCCCGGCTTGATTGGCCTTGCTACCCTGCTGTCACTATACACCCCCTACCCGCTGATCAAAACGCTGTTATTCAACGATGACATCGTCGATACCGAGCGTGTTGAACAAGCACTAACTGAGCACCGCGCGCACGCCGCCTTTAATACCGCGCTGCGCCGCGCCACCTACATGCTCGCCTTCTCCTTCTTTTTATCATCAGCCCTTAACTATTTACTTGCCAAGATTCTCCTGGTCAGCCCACCTGGCACCGCCGAGTACAGCGCCGAACTGGGTAAGATGACCGGGCTGAGCTTTCCCGTTATCGCCCTGCCCTGCACCTTGGTCATGATGGGAGCACTGTTTTACCTGATGAACCGAGTGAAAGCACTCACCGAACTCGACCTCGAACATATTTTCCGACTGCAACAGGACTAGCCATGTTTTACGCCATCATCAGCCAAGATGTCCCAGACAGCCTCAACAAACGTCTAGCAGCCCGACCCAATCATTTAGCGCGCCTCGAGGAACTAAAAGCCGAAGGACGCCTTCTAATCGCTGGACCTCACCCCCACATCGATAGTGAGGATCCAGGCAGCGCCGGCTTTTCTGGCAGCCTAGTGGTTGCCGAATTCGACAACCTTGACGCCGCACAGCGCTGGGCCGACGCCGACCCCTATGTCAGCGCCGGCGTATACGCCCAAGTGACCGTCAAACCATTTAAGAAAGTACTGCCCTGACGCGCGTAAATTGAACTCTATAGACAAGTGCATTAATCTTATTGATTAATGCCTTACAGCAAATTTTTAAAGTGGATATTCCAGTGAATAAACCGATACTCTTCGGCCTGTTGACCGTACTGCTTAGTCTGTCAGCCGGCGCCCTAGCTGAAACCCGCTATATCAGTGACAAGATTTATGTGCCGCTGCGGGTGGGCGACGGCAGTAAATACCGTATCGTCCATCGCGGCCTCCCCAGCGGAACCCAACTGGAATTACTGGAAAGCAACGAAGACAGCGGTTACTCCAAAGTCAAAACCCGCAGCGGTACAGAGGGTTGGCTGCCCAGCCACTACCTCGTGGAAAGCCCGGTTGCCCGCACCCGCCTGCAGGAAACTGAAGGCAAACTCGCCAAAATCAGCGAGGCCAATAAAACCCTGCGCGAACAACTGAAAAACACCACCCAGAGCAGCGAAAAAACCGCCTCCGTAGTCGAACAACTTGAGCGGGAAAATAGCGCCTTAAGTGAAGAACTGGACGCCCTAAAACGCATCTCTGCTAATGCGGTAAAACTCGACAGCGACAACCGCCGGCTGCTCGAGAGCAACCAGATGCTCAGCAGCGAAGTCGATGTACTGAAAACAGACAACGCTCGCCTGCGCGAAAACAAAGAGAACGAATTTTTCCTCAATGGAGCATTCGCGGTATTGATTGGCGTAATGATCGCCCTCATCGCGCCGCGCATGATGCCCAAGCGCCGCTCAGAGTGGGGCTAATCCATGCCCCGCTTAGCTCTTATTGCCGGCCTGCTTGCACTGCTCAGCGCACTTAGCGCCACAGCCAGCGACAACCCCATTGCCACCCTGCATACCAACGAGGGTGATATTCGCATAGAACTGCTGCCCGAGCATGCACCGCTCACTGTGGCTAACTTTATCAATTACGCCAACAGCGGCTTCTACAACGGCACGATTTTCCATCGCGTGATACGCCGTTTTGTTATTCAGGGCGGCGGCCTCACTGCCGACATGGTTGAGAAACCCAACGGCGACCCCATCGCCAACGAATCCAAAAGCAGCGGCCTCAGCAATCAGCGCTGGACGGTTGCCATGGCCAGAACGGACGACCCCAATAGCGCGCGCTCGCAGTTTTTTATCAATCTGCGCATGAACCTTTCTCTCGATGCCCGCATGGGGCGTGACGGCTATGCAGTTTTCGGCAAAGTTATCGACGGCCAACACGTGGTTCGCGACATTAGCAATAAGCGCACGCAGCGCGTTGGCAATTATGATGACGTTCCGGTGGAAGCCGTTATTTTAGAGCGCGTCAGCATTAGCAACACCCACCCCTAAGCAGAGGCCGCGATGACCGCGCTAAGCATCAACCTGAACAAAATTGCGCTGATTCGCAACTCCCGCGACACCGCTTACCCGAGTGTCATCGAGCATGCCGAGCGCTGCATTAACGCCGGCGCTCACGGCATTACTGTCCACCCTCGCCCGGATCAGCGCCACATCCGCGCCGACGACTGCTACGCCTTGGCGGAGACGCTAACGGTAGAGTTTAATATTGAAGGCAATCCGCTGGCCGCCGCAATGAAAAGCGATCGTCGCGGCGTCAGCGACTACCCGGGCTTTATGGAAATAATCCGCCGCACACGCCCTGCGCAGTGTACGTTAGTGCCAGACAACAACAGCCAACTCACCTCTGACCACGGCTTCGACTTGCGGCGCGACGGCGACACTCTGCTGCCAATTATCGAGGAGCTAAAGCAACTCGGCGTGCGTGTCAGCCTGTTTATGGATGCCGATACCGAGCAAATCACCCTCGCTAAAGACATCGGCGCCGACCGCATAGAGCTGTATACCGGCCCCTACGCCGACAACTTTGGCAGCGCCGCCCAAGCGAACGTTCTGGCGCGCTTTGTCGAAGCCAGCGACGCCGCCGCCGACTGCGGCCTAGGACTCAACGCTGGCCACGACCTCAACCTGCACAATCTAACGCTGTTTAAAAACAGCGTCACCAACTTGCTAGAAGTCTCTATCGGCCACGCCTTCACCGTCGACGCCATCGAGCTCGGACTCAATAACTGCATTGCAGCCTACCTCGACTGCCTGCGCTAGGCGGGCTTACCACCACAAAATTCAAACGGCAAAAATTCGCCACAAGCCACAAGCGATAAGCGATAAGCGATAAGCGATAAGCGATAAGAAAAATTGAGTAAGAAAAAACAGAAGTAATACACGGAGAAATGGTGTGGGCTACGGGGCTCGAACCCGCGACAACAGGAATCACAATCCTGGACTCTACCAACTGAGCTACGGCCACCACAAAGTATGACTTTTCCCGTAAATGGCACGCC
>JBFKEA010000137.1:0-6727 GCA_041619375.1 Spongiibacter sp.
GAATGGCACATTAGTAGCGCGTGGCGAGATCGTCGTGATCAAAGAAAAATTCGGCATCATGCTAACTGAAGTCCTGGGTCAGGATGAGGGCGAGGGCGAATGATGCGCGCGCTAGCCCTGCTATTGGCACTGTCGGCGTCATCGGTCTGCGCCACTGAGGCGGCGCCCGCCGCACTGCCGGTGGCGGCGGGTGAAGATGTTATCGGCCTGCTGGGTAGCGTGCTGTTGATGGCGCTGCTGCTGGGCGCGGGCCTGTGGTTTATGCGCCGCCTGCGCTTTGCCCAGCTTTCCAGTCGCAGCGATGTGGAGGTGCTGGCACAG
Organism: Spongiibacter sp.; assembly: GCA_041619375.1. Lineage (GTDB taxonomy): Bacteria > Pseudomonadota > Gammaproteobacteria > Pseudomonadales > Spongiibacteraceae > Spongiibacter. Next base: position 322 of record JBFKEA010000137.1, read on the forward strand.
ATTCCGCTGGGTATGAAGGAAAAATTATTGGTTGTACAGGTGGGCGAGCAAAGCCTGTTGGTGGGTTGCACGCCGGCGTCCATGCAAACCTTGCACAGCTGGCCGACAGCAGAAAATCCCCCCGCGGTGACGGGCAGGGATTTTTCCTCGCTGCTGAAGGGGCGCATGGCAGGTGATCGCGAGGAGGCCCGCTGATGTTGCGTCGTGGGCTGATCGGCATTGCCGCATTCTTTTTGCCACTGGCGGTATGGGCCGCCGAGCCGCTGTCACTACCGGCGGTAAGCAGCGTGGCGAACGCCGCCGGCGGGCAGGAATACAGTGTATCACTGCAGCTGCTGGCCATTATGACCGCGCTGACACTGTTGCCGGCGCTGCTGCTGGGGATGACGGCCTTTACCCGGATAATGATAGTGCTGTCTATTTTACGCCAGGCGCTGGGCACCGGGCAGACACCGTCGAACCAGGTGTTGTTGAGTCTGGCGTTGTTCCTCACTCTTTTTGTGATGTATCCGATCGGCGAGCTGGCCTACCAGCAGGCCATCGCGCCCTATCTGGCCGAGGAGATGCCGTTTCAGGATGCGGTTGAGCAGGGCTTTGCACCGTTTCGCGAATTTATGCTCAGCCAGACGCGAGAAGACGATATTGCGCGCTTTGCCGACATCGCCGGTCATCAGGCCTATCAGCAGCCTGATGACGTGCCGTTTTCGGTGCTTATGGCGGCGTTTTTGACTAGCGAACTGAAGACGGCATTCCAAATTGGCTTCTTAATTTTCATTCCCTTTGTCGTGATCGATCTCGTGGTTGCCAGTGTGTTGATGTCGATGGGCATGATGATGCTGTCACCGATGATGATTTCGCTGCCCTTTAAAATCATGCTGTTTGTGTTGGTCGACGGCTGGGGGCTAATTATGGGCTCGCTGGCCGCGAGCTTCTACCGCTGAGGTTGCCATGAATCCGGATACTGTAATCGAGCTCGGCCGTCAGGGAATGAATATCACCGTGCTGTTGGCCGCGCCGCTGCTGCTGTCGGCACTGGCTGCGGGCCTGCTGATTGGCATGTTTCAGGCCGCCACGCAGATTCAGGACATGACCCTGAGCTTTATTCCCAAACTGGTGGTATTGGTGGCGGTGCTGGGACTCACCGGGCCGTGGATGTTGCGCCATTTACTCGACTACACACGGAATTTGTTCGAAATGATTCCCTTGCTGGTGGGCTGATGATAGCCGTCAACGAGGCGCAAATTCTCTCGTGGCTGGCGGCGCTGTGGCTGCCATTTGCGCGCATCAGTGGCGCCATGCTGACAGCGCCACTATTTAGCGCCTCCTATGTGCCGGCGCGGGTGAAAATGCTTCTTAGCTTGATGATTTGCCTGGTGTTGATGCCGCTGTTGCCCAGTCCCCCGGCGATCAATTTGTTTAGCCTCGGTGGCATGTTGCTACTGGCCAATGAGTTGTTGCTGGGGCTGTGCATTGGCTTTGTTGTACAGCTGGTGTTCGACGCCATTATTTTGGCTGGGCAGCTGATCGCCAATGGTATGGGGCTGGGCTTTGCGATGATGGTGGACCCCCAGCGCGGTGTGCAGGTGCCGGTGCTGTCGCAGTATTTGCTGATTATCTGCATGTTGTTATTTGTCGCCCTGGATGGCCATTTGAACCTGATTAGCCTGTTGGCGCGCAGCTTTGCTATTTGGCCCAGTGGCAGCCGAGCACTGGGCCCAGAGTCGCTGAACAGCGTGCTGCTGTGGGGTGGGGAACTGTTCTCTGGGGCGATTCGCGTGGCGATACCGGCCATTATCGCCCTGCTGGTTGTGCAAGTGGCGGTTGGCGTGGTGAGCCGCGCGGCACCGACGCTGAACTTGTTTGCGGTGGGTTTTCCCTTGGCCATGTTGTTGGGCTATCTGATTGTCGATCAGTTGATCCCCAATTTGCTGCCGGTGCTCACGACCTTGTTGGAGCGGGCGCTCAATCAATTGTCACTGATACTGGGGGGCTGATATGGCCGAGAATCAGGACGGTCAGGAACGCACAGAAGAGGCCACGCCGAAGAAACTGCTCGACGCCCGCAAAAAAGGCCAGGTGCCGCGCTCCAAAGAGTTGTCGACGATGATGGTGACGGTGGCTGGTGCTTTGATGCTTATCGCCTCTGGCGGTTTTATGGCCGAGCGCATGCAGGCGTTGATGAGCGGCAGTTTTTCTGCCGATTTTATGTTAAGCCCCGCCGAGCGCTTGCCGGGGCAGTTTTATGCCCTGTTGCTACACGGACTGTTGTCGATCTGGCCGCTGATGCTGGCGGCATTGTTGGCCGCCATTGTCGCCAATGTAGTGCTCGGTGGCTGGACTTTTTCCCTCAGTGTGAAACTGGAGCGATTGGACCCGATCAAGGGTCTCGCGAAGCTGTTTTCGGTGCGCAGCTTGGGTGAGCTGCTCAAATCGATTGCCAAGATGGGCTTTATTGGTCTGGCGGCGTTTTTCCTGCTGCGAATGATGACCGAGGACATGCTCGGCTTGGGCATGCAGGCGCCGCGGCAGGCGATAGCCAACAGCGCGGGACTGTTGGCCTGGTTCTTTCTGGTGGTCAGCTTGCCGCTGGTGGTCATCGCAGCGATCGATGTGCCCTGGCAGCTGTGGAATTTTAAGAAAGAGCTGCGCATGACGCGTCAGGAGGTGCGGGACGAGACCAAGGAATCCGACGGTCGCCCGGAAGTAAAAGCCAAGTTGCGCGAAATGCAGCAGGCGGCGGCGCGGGCGCGGATGATGGAAAAAGTGCCGACCGCCGATGTGGTGATCACCAACCCCACGCATTTTGCCGTGGCGCTGCGCTACGACGAGGCGCGGTCGGCGGCGCCGGTATTGGTGGCCAAGGGGGCCGATCAGGTGGCGGCGAGGATTCGCGAGCTGGCCAAGGACAATGCGGTCAGCATCGTCGAGTCGCCGCGATTGGCGCGGGCGGTATTTGCCAGCACCGAGCTGGATGCCGAAATACCGGCGGGTCTGTATTTGGCGGTGGCGCAGATATTGACATACGTCTATCAACTGCGCAGCTGGCAGGCGATGGGCGGTGACTACCCGCAGGCGCCCGAGCCCGAGGTTGACGACAGTTATCTCAAGGACCTGCTGTAAGCGGGGACTGAATCCACAATCGAGACGATGTAATGGCTACTCAACAAATCACCTTACCCAACTGGATGCAGCGCGTTAGCGGCAGCGGCGCAGGCGTGCTGGTGCTGATGATGGCCTGCCTGGCGATGCTGGTGATTCCCATGCCGCCGTTTCTATTGGATGTGTTGTTTACCTTTAATATTGCCCTGTCGCTGGTGATTATTCTGGCGGTGATCTATGTAGAGCGGCCGATTGATTTCTCGGTGTTTCCCACCGTGCTGTTGCTGGCAACCCTGCTGCGCTTGGCGCTGAACGTCGCCTCGACAAGGGTGGTGTTGTTGGAGGGGCACACCGGGCCGGGGGCTGCCGGCAAGGTGATTGAGTCCTTCGGCGAATTTGTGATCGGCGGCAATTATGTGGTCGGTATGGTGGTGTTTGTGATCTTGGTGGTCATCAACTTTGTGGTGGTCACCAAGGGCGCCGGCCGGGTGTCGGAAGTCACCGCGCGTTTTACCTTGGATGCCATGCCCGGCAAGCAGATGGCGATCGACTCTGATCTCAATGCCGGCATTCTCAGTCAGGAGGAGGCCAGCCGCCGCCGCGAGGAGGTGCGCACTGAGGCCGATTTCTACGGTTCGATGGACGGTGCCAGCAAGTTTGTCCGCGGCGATGCGGTCGCCGGTATCTTAATCCTGTTTATTAACGTGATTGGCGGCCTGAGTGTGGGCGTTGCCCAGCACGATTTGAGCTTTGCCCAGGCGATGCACAATTATACGCTGCTGACCATCGGTGATGGCCTGGTCGCCCAGCTGCCGTCACTGCTGTTGTCTACCGCGGTGGCGATTATCGTCACGCGGATTTCTCGGCCGCAGAATATGGGCGAGCAAATGGTCGGCCAGTTGGCGGCCAAGCCGGAGGTGCTGTATTTGGCGGCCGCCGTATTGGCACTGATTGGCATTATTCCGGGCATGCCCAACGTGGTGTTCTTGCTGTTGGCGGGGCTCTGCGGTGGTGGCGCGTGGTTGATGGCCAAAAAACCGGCCGAGCCAGAAGTGCTCGCCGACACTGAAGTGGCGGAGCCGGCTCCCGAGAGCCGCGAAACTGGCGAGCTGAACTGGGATGAAGTGACGCAGATGGATGTGGTCAGCCTAGAAGTTGGCTACCGGCTGATTCCGCTGGTTGATCGCAATCAGGGTGGCGAGCTGATTGCGCGAATAACGGGGGTGCGCAAGAAACTATCTAAGGATCTCGGATTTCTGGTGCAACCGGTACATATTCGCGACAACTTGGAATTATCGCCGGGCAGTTACCGTATTCAGTTGCTGGGCGACAGTGTGGCGCAGGGCGAGGTTCAGGTTGGCAAGGAGTTGGCGATCAACCCCGGCGGTGCCCAGAGCGGACTGAGCGGGATTGCCACCAAAGACCCGGCCTTTGGAATGGATGCCATTTGGATCGACCCCAGTCAGCGCGATCAGGCCCAGACCCTGGGCTATACAGTGGTCGACCCCTGTACGGTAGTGGCGACCCACCTCAGTCAGGTGATTCGCCAGCACGCCCACGAGCTCCTCGGGCACGAGGAGGTACAGCAGTTGTTGGAGCGCCTGGCCAGTACCGATCCGAAACTGGTGGAGTCGCTAGTGCCGCAGCAGCTGCCGCTGAGTGTGGTGGTCAGGGTATTGCAGAACCTTCTCAAAGAGAATGTATCGATACGCAGTATTCGCCTGATCGCCGAATCTTTGGCGGAGCAGGCGCCGCGGAGTAAAAATCCCGACGAACTTTTGGAGGGGGTTCGCGTGTCGCTGGGACGAATGATTGTTCAGGAAATCAATGGCTTAGAAGAAGATTTGCCGGTTGTTGCGCTGGATCCAGAGCTGGAACAGATGTTGCAAGATATGGTGAGAGGGGGCAGCGGCGCCATTGGTTTGGAACCCGGTATCGCCGAGCGCATACAGCGAGAGTTGGCGGAATTCAGCAACCGCCAGGAGCTGGCGGGGCAGCCTTCGGTGGTGTTGGTATCGCCGTCGATTCGCGCCTGGTTGGCGCGCTTTACGCGGCGCAGTGTGCCCGCCTTGCACGTGCTGTCCTTTAACGAAGTGCCGGACAGCAAAGACGTACACCTGCTGTCGACGATTGGACAGCAGGCACGATTAGCCTGAGCGACGGCCCAAGGGGAAAGCCGATATGAATGTAAAGACCTACCGGGCTGCGGACAGTGAGCAGGCGATGCGGATGATTCGCGAGGCGCATGGTCCCGACGCGGTGATCCTCGACTGCAAGTCGGTGGTTGGTGGTGTTGAGCTGGTGGTGAGCTGGGAATCGCCAGAAGCAGCGATTGCCGCTGGTGCACCGGCCTCAGCGGCGACGCCTGTTAATCGCCAAAATATTGACGTGGCGGCAGCGCCGCAGCTGGCGTGGTCGCAAAACGACGAATTGCTGGACCTCAAGCGTGAGTTGGCGGCCATGAAGTCGATGCTGACGGCGCAGCTTAAGGAGCACAGTTGGCAGGCGCTGAGCGCCGAGCAACCGACACAACGCAGCTGCCATCGCATGTTGTCGGCAATGGATATCGAGCCGGCAATCGCCGAGCAGCTGCAGAGCGAATTGCCCAGCGGCGAGAGCGACACCGTGCAGCGGGAAATGCTGAAAATCATGCTGCAGCGCCGCGTGCCAGTAGCGCCGCCACCGGCCGAAGGGGCGATTTGCCTGCTGGGGCCTCAGGGCGCGGGTAAAACTACCACCATCGCCAAACTTGCGGCGCAGCGGGTGATGCTCAGCGGTCGCGACAACATAGCGATTTTATCCACGGATTGCGGGCGAGTAGGGGCGCAGGAGCAGCTGCGCGCCTATGGCAACATTTTGCAGGTTCCCGTGCACAGCGCCAGTAATGCCGATGAGGCGGCGCGGATATATCGGGTGCTGCAGAAGAAGGCGCTGGTTTTAGTCGATACCGCGGGCCTGTCCTTCCGCGATAGCGAGGGGCTGGCCGAACTCGAGCAGTTGCTCGCGGCGATGCCCGGATTGCAATGTTATTTGACCCTGCCGGCGGACAGCGAGTCCTATGTGCAGAGCGAGATTATTGACGCCTACGCGCGGTTTTCGCCGGCCGGAGCGGTGATCAGCCGGATCGATGAGGCGATGCGTCTCGGTGGATTGATCTCGAATTTGATTCAGCACCGGCTGCCTGCTGTGTGGTGTACCAATGGGCCGCGAGTGCCGCAAAATCTCTGCGGCGCCGATGCCGGCAAGTTAGTGACGATGGCAATGCGCATGGCTCGCGAGTTTAGCGTCGCACCGCGCACCGCCGCGC
>JBFKEA010000138.1:0-6717 GCA_041619375.1 Spongiibacter sp.
ATACCCGCTGTGACTTGGCCCTGTCGTATATGGCGGATAAGCAGTACACCGTGAGCGACATTACCTATCTGCTCGGCTTTGCCGACACCTCGAGTTTTACCCGGGCCTTCAAGCGCTGGACGGGCGTTTCTCCCCGAGAGTATCGAGCTGCGGCCATAGAGGCGCCGCTGCATCGCGAGTAGAGCTTGGGTGAGCGAGTAGCGACCGCGCAAGCGTTCTGAATATCCTTGCCGGCGCTCGCTGGCGGCAGCGTGGCCAGCATATCGCCGGCCACGCTGCCCGGAGCAGACTGGCTATTGGCCAGCTGCCGGCGAATACCAGATCGGCGAGGTCCACGCCCGTTCCTGAATGCGCTTGGGGGCGCTTTGGCAGCACAGCTGATGGGCGGGGTCTTCGCTGTCGAGTTCCGGGCAGCGGTCGACCACCGCCTCGCAGTAGAATTGATCCCAGCGACAGCTGGGCTGCTCCAGTACGCGGGCGTAGTAGAACGCCTGCTGCTGGGGGTCGAATAAGGGGTCCTGCCAGCTGGCGCACAGCGAGGCGCTGCGGGCCTCTACCTCTCGGCAGCTGGCAAAGTCGCTGGACAGCGCCGGGCTGCTGGCCAGGTCGAAAACCTTCTCGTGGCTATTGCCCTTGTCGTCCAGCCAGCCTTTGATGACTTGCAATTTGCGCAGCCCCGGCATGGCCTGGGCGGGGCTGTCGGCGGCTTTTAATGCCGACAGGAAGAAGCGCGGGCTGTCGCCGCCGCGGATTTCGCCGCCCATCGGCGTGCCGCGGGCATAGGCCTGCTGCAGCGCGTCTTGGCGCTCGCAGAGGTCGGCGGGCAAGTCTTCGCCGGCAAAGAAGCGCACCGCCACGCGGTGGCCGCTGGTGGCATAGGCCTCGCGGCGTTTGATGGCATCGAATAGCGCTTCGCGACTGTTCTCACGCGCATATAGCACCGCGAGACCGCCGGGGTTGAGCTCCGTCGGCTTGGGCAGCATTTGGCCCAGGGCAGGGCTGGGCTGCTCTTTGTTGTGGTGCTCGCGGTAGCCCGCCTCACTCACCTGTCCCGGGCTGACAATATGGGTGTCAGTGCTGCCGATAAAGCCGGTGGCAAAGGGGTTGACGCCGTCGCGCTGTTGATAGCGAAGGCCTTCTTTCAGGGCATTGCGCAGAAAGCTGCTGTCGTTTTTCGGCGGCTTGGCCAGCGGTGGCGCCATCTTGCCGATGAAGGAGTCGTAGGGCAGCAATTCAAATTGGCAGGCTTCGTCGCTGTCGCCGGGCTGGTAGTAGCACTCGGAGGCGCCCTTGTGTTGAATAATCTCGGCCAGGCGGTCAAAGCGGGCGCGCTCGGCGACCTGCTCAGGCGTCAGCCCACCGTCGGGTGTCAGCGCGCTAAACATCCGGCCTTCGCTGAGATTGCTGTTGTGGGGGATGGTCACCGCATCGCAGCCGTTACTCTGGTCGGCACAGTGCTGGCGCAGCTGTTGCCAGAGCTGCTCGGGCTCGGGGTAGCTGAAGGCATCAAAGGGCAGGGCAATTTGCGGATCCTGATTGAAGATCACATTGCGGTGGATGGTTGGACCGTTGTCCACTCGGCCACTCCACTCATAACCGACGAAACTGGTGAATTCACAGGGCTGATTGTGCTGCTCGGCGGCGGCCACGGTTTGCTGCCAGGCGCCGGAGTAGGCGCGCGCGCAGGCGCCATCGGCACAGGCGCCGAGGTCATCGCCGAACCAGTGGCTGGCAATTTGATTGAGCAGGATGCCGGCGCGCGGCAGGCGCCGTTCGATGCGGCACGCCCAACTGTTGTAGTTGGGGTGGTCGGCCTGGGCGCAGATAGTGGCCGCGGCCATTTGCTCGGCGTGGTCGGTAACCGCGGCGAAATCCAGCTGTGTCGACGGCGTCAGTTCCAGGGTGGGCGACACGCTGATGGTCTCGCCCTTGGCGTAGCGGTAGGCCGCGTCAGGGCCGGCGCGGGTGCCCATGCCAAAGGCATCGTTGGACAGGCCGGTGTGCACATGAAGGTCGCCGTAAAAAGCGCGGGGCAGTTCGCTGCGCTGGCATTCGGCGGCCGCAGAAAGAGAGAGCAGGCATAGGGTGAGGCTAATTATTAGTTTTTTCACTAGAGCTCCAGCAAATCGCGTTGTCGCGTGGCGGTGATATCCATATAGCGCAGTGCGCAGCGAATGACGATAGCGGCTTTAGCGGCTGGGCACATCCCCGGGATTGAGGCTTGCAGTTGGCGGGGGAGTGTGCTGATTGTTGCCGGAAACGTTGAATTTTTGTGGCTGCGCAAAGGCCCGCTCGCAAGTGTTTTATCGTGGTGGCCGGTGCGCTGGTGCTTGACTGGCGCAGTGCAAACGGTATGATCGCCCACGTTTCAGGTGCCTGCGCGCTGATCTAGCGCGCGGGTTAAACGGGAAACAGGTGCGCGGCACATTATTGTGCGCAAGGCCTGTACTGCCCCCGCAACGGTAAATAGGTAAACCGCTCTCACGCCAACGCGCCCCGCGTTTGGCAGCCACTGTAACCTCGGTTATGGGAAGGCGAGAGCCAACGCAAGCGCGTGCCTATGAGTCCGGAGACCGGCCCGAAATGTTGTTTAGCGCTATCGTGGCGGGGTGCCAGATTTACGACGTTTATCTATATGCCTCCCTGCGTGTGTCTCACTACTTAGGTGTCGCTTGGCCGACATACAAGGGATCCACATGTCCAGCCCCAACTCTGTTAAGCCCTATTTGTTGGCGATTTTGCTATGCCTGTGGGTCTTGCCGGCACAGGCGAGGCCGTCCGCCGATGTCTTGGTTATCGTCTCCGATCGCTCGGCGCCTATTCTGTTGGCCGCCAGTGAAAGCGATGCCGCACCCAATGGCGAACTGCGCCTGCAAGTGCGCACCGTCAGTCAGCTCGACGAGATGAGTGACGCCCAGCTGCAAGCGCTGATTTGGTCCAGCGAGTCGCTGCTGATGCTGGCGGTATTTGGCGAGCCGGTGGAGCGCTTGCTGGCCATGAACTACCCATCGGCGCAGCCGCGCTGGGTGATTCACAGTGACCGCCGCTTGCTGGCGCTGCAGCGCGACCGACTCGGCGAGCCCTTTGCCGGCGGATTGCCCGAGCATATTGTTGGCGACAAGGCGGCGCTGGCCAGCGGCGAAAGCCTTCGCGCCAAACAGCAGGCGTTTCCCGCCTATGCCGATTGGCTGCAGGCGCGGGCCTACTGGCTGCATCGCTCGCGAGACAATGCCCGCAGTCTGTTGACGCTGGTGGCCAGTGGCGGTCAGCTGCGCCCGCCCTTGCAAACGGTGGCCGAGTTGCGTTTTGCCCTGCACGGCGCCGAGCAGGCCCGCTGGCTGTCGGCCGAGGACTTGCCAAAGGCGCTTGAGGCGGGGCGGCCACTGCTGTGGATTCTCGACCACGACACCGGCGACTTGGGCGGCGAATGGGCCCTGCACCGCGAATTCTGCGCGGCGATTGCTGCCCAGTGCGTGTCGGTACTGGCGGCCTGGGGAGAGGCCAGTGTGGCGGCGGTGGAACAGATACGCGCGCTAATGACCGGCGCCATGGCGGCCAGCCCCTGGGCGGTATTGGCGCTGCAGGACTTTGTCATCGGCGGCGGCGAGGGGCGCGAGCGCGTCGAGGTCTTGTTGAACAGCTTGAATGTGCCGGTGCTCAAGGGCCTGCGCCTGGCCGAGTGGACGGCGGCGGACTACCAGCTGTCGCCTCAGGGTATACCGCGCGACTCGGTTCACTACCGACTGGCAATGCCGGAATTGCAGGGCGTGAGCCAGGCGCAGGTGTTGGCGTTGGCGCAGGACAGCCGCATTGACCCGCTGACCGGAGCCAGAGTGTATCGCAGTCGTCCGCAGTCGGCGGAGATTGCCCGGCAGGCGCGGCGCATCGAGCGCTGGCTGAGCCTGCAGACCAAGGCCAATCAAGACAAACGCATTGCCATTGTCTACTACAACCACCCGCCGGGCCGGCACAATATTGGCGCCGACAACCTCAATGTGCCGGAAAGCCTGCTAGAGATGCTGCGGGCGCTGCAGGCAGCGGGCTATCACACCGGTGAATTGCCCGCCGATGCCGAGGCACTGCTCGAGCTGTTGCAGGCGCGCGGTGTCAACCTGCCCGAAGACGCCCAGGCCCTGGCCGCCATGCACACAGAGGTGGCGACGCTGAGCAGCAGCGACTACAGCCAGTGGTTTGCCACACTGCCCGGCGTGGTGCAGGCGGAAATGCGCGATGGCCCCCTGGCCGCCCTGCACAACCGCCTGCGCAGCGCCCTGCTTGCCGCCCAGCAGGAGGGGCGTGCCAGCGTCAGGCAGCGGCGCTTGGCATTGTTGTCGGCCTACACCGACAACAGTGTGCGCGATATCCACCACGCCCTGGACGGCCTGCGCCACAAAGGGCGCGAGCGCGCACTGGACCTGCTGGCTCAGTTGCACAGCGACTACGCGGCGCAAATTGCCGCTGTCGCGGCGGGGCAGGCCGTGGACTGGCAGCGCAGCCAGGCCCTGCTGCAGGCGCTAATTGCCCTGCAGATTGAAGGGATTCGCGGCTGGGGGCAGCCGCCGGGCAAGGTGATGGTGTGGGCGGATGATCTGCTGATTCCCGGTCTGCAGTTCGGTAATGTTTTTGTCGGCCCGCAGCCGCCGCGCGGCTGGGAAATTAACGAAGAGTTGTTGCACGCCAACTTGTCCTTTCCGCCGCCCCATCAGTATCTGGCCTTCTATCACTACATCCAGCAGCGCTTCGCCGCCGATGCGGTGGTGCATGTCGGCCGCCACTCCACCTATGAATTTCTGCCCAAACGCAGCGCCGGGCTCAGTGGCGAAGACTACCCCTCGCTGGTGGCCGGCGAACTGCCGGGTATCTATCCCTATATTGTCGACGGCGTCGGCGAGGGTATTCAGGCCAAGCGCCGCGGTCTGGCGGTGATGGTCGACCACCTGACGCCGCCGCTGGCGATCACCGAGCTCTACGACAATCTGCTGGAGTTGCGCCAGTTGATAGAAAGCGCCGAGGCGGCGGCCGACGCGGCGACGCGCAGCCGTGCGGTCGACAGCTTGCGCCGCCGTATCGACGACTTGCAGCTGCGCGACGAGTTGGTGGCCAGTATGGATGAGGAGTTGCAGGTGCGCGGCGTCGGCTTTGACGATATTGACGAGGACTTTTTGCTGCACGAGGTCGGCCACTACCTGACCAATATCCAGGAGAGTTTTATGCCCTTGGGCCTGCATGTGTTTGGCCGCGACTGGTCGCCCGAGGCGGTGGACACCATGCTGGCATCCATGCTCGACGGCAATGACAGCGCCGACAAGGCGGGATGGCGGCGCGACCTGCGCGCCTCGCCGGCGGCGGAAATGCGCGCCCTGCTGAATGGCCTCAATGGCGGTTTTGTCGCGCCGGGCAAGGGCAATGACCCGATTCGCACCCCCGAGGCCCTGCCTACCGGTCGCAATTTTTACGCGCTGGACGGCAGCTTGCTGCCCACGCGGGTGGGCTACGACATTGGCAGTCAGCTGGCCAGCACGGTGCTCGCCGGCGACCCGACCGCGATAGCGGCTCACCGCCCCGGCGAGGGCAATAAACAGGGGGTGATTCTTTGGGCCTCGGATGCGGTGCGCGACGAGGGCGCGATGATCGCCTTTGGCCTGCGCCTGCTGGGTGTGCGGCCACTGTGGAACAGTCGCGGCATTATTAAAGGTTTAGAGCGTCTGCCGCTGGGGCCCGAGCAGGCGCGGCGACTGGATGTGCTGTTTACCACCTCGGGGCTGTTTCGCGACCTCTACGGCGAGCACCTGGCGCTGTTGGACAAGGCGGTGCTGATGGCGCTGGATGCCAGCCGCGACACCATTGTGCGCGACTACCCGGCGCTGGCCTTGGCACTGCGCGAGGCCCTGGCGCCGCTGGGCGATTGGCAGCGCGGTGGCGGCGAATCGCTGCAGCAGAATTTGCTGGCGGCTAACTGGGTGAGCGAGGCGCGGGCAATGCTCGCGCAAAACCCCGCGCTCAGCGCCGCTGAACTCGGCCGGCAGGCCAGTCTGCGGGTGTTTGGCATTGCGCCGGGTGCCTACGGCGCCGGTATCAATCGGCTTGCCGAACGCTCCTCAGCCTGGCAGCAGCGCGAGGAGCTGGCTGAGGTGTTTATTAAGCGCATGGGCCACGCCTACGGCATCGGCATGCAGGGCGAGTCGGCGCAGCCGCTGTTTCGCCGCCAGCTGGCGGGGGTGTCGCAAACCTTTCTCGGGCGGGCCAGCAATCTCTACGGCCTGATAGACAACAACGACGCCTTTGACTACCTCGGCGGTTTGAATCTGGCCGTAGAAGCGGTCAGTGGCCGCCAGCCCGCCAGCGCGGTCATTAATCACGCCAACAGCGATCAGCTGCGTATCGACAGCCTGTCGCAGGCGCTGCTCGGTGAGTTGCGCGGACGCTTTTTAAACCCCCAGTGGATCGCGCCGTTGATGAAGGAGGGCTATGCCGGGGCGCGCACCATGGGCAGCGAGTTTATTGAATACCTGTGGGGCTGGCAGGTGACCAGCCCGGAGATCATCAGCGACAAGGTCTGGCAGGACGTCAAGGCAGTGTATGTCGACGACAGCCTCGGTCTTGGTGTGGACGAGTTTCTCGGCGAGGGCCATCGCCGCCATGTGCAGAGCAATATTCTGGCGGTGATGCTGGTGGCCATCGACAAGGGCTTCTGGCAGGCGGATGCCGCGACGCGCC
>JBFKEA010000139.1:0-6634 GCA_041619375.1 Spongiibacter sp.
ACGCTTTGTTATAGTTAGCGCCCTCGCCGCAGCCGGCGAATTCAGCGCAGTTCGGAATGTAGCTCAGCTTGGTAGAGCACTGCCTTCGGGAGGCAGGGGTCGGAGGTTCGAATCCTCTCATTCCGACCATCTAGCGCCCCCCCTGCTCAAACTGCCACCGCCCCGTACTTCCAGCGTTACACAACAGGCCCGCCACCGCAGCCGGCACATAACTAACCATAATGTAGCGAATAAGGTGATTTCCCGGCGATCATAAGGTCTTTTCGATTTGTCGCCTCCGGCAGCAAACTCTAAGCTTAAATAGCAACGGGTTGTTAGCGTACGGGGAGTTATTGTGAGCAGAACATCGAAACAAAAAATACTCATCGCCGCGGCCAACAGCGAAGCCTATAGCGACGTTCAGCACGCCTTAGAAAAGACCGGGTTTAAGGTGTCGGTGGCGACCAACACCGATACCGCGATAATGCGCATCGCCGCGGAGTCGCCCGACTTTATTTTACTAGACAGCGGCCTCTCCAAGAACGAGAGCGGGCAATTGTGCAACCGCTTGCGGATGGGACACGAGATTTCTGCATCGCGGATTATTCATATTCACGACGACCCTACTGCAGCAGACAAAGCCATGTCACAGATCGGCGGCGCCGACGCCTACCTGCTCAAACCCTTTGAAATGGACGAGTTGCTGGAAAAGATTTCGGCGCTACAACACCGGCGCCAGACAGATCAACTGCAGCACATACTGCGCGCGGGCACCATAGAAATGATTCCGGCCAAGTGGGTGGTGCACGTCAACGGTACCCCCGTTGATCTCACCGAAACCGAATACCGGATACTGCAACTACTGCTCGAGGTTGAGGGGCGGGTACTGACCCGGGAAGATTTGCTGGAGCGCGTCTGGGGGCACGAAAAAGCCCTCACACTGGAGTCGCGCACGCTCGACATGCACATGAGCCGGCTGCGGCACAAGCTGGGTAACTCAGCCAAGAATATTATTACCGTGCGGAATGTTGGCTATCGCGTCGATGTCGCTGCCAGCATCCACTAAGCGCAGTTAACAACAACAGCGTTTTCAATCAGGCCTCTATCATCCCTTCGCGGATGGCATAGCGCACCAATTCAGCCACATTGTGCATATCGAGTCTCTGCATGATATGCGAGCGGTGCGCCTCGGCGGTCTTCACACTCAGGTGCAGTAAGGCGGCAATCTCCTTGGTTGTCCGCCCCTCAGCAATAAGCTGTAGCACCTGATTTTCGCGCGAACTCAGCCGGTCGCGAGACATACCCTGCTTCGACAACAGCGCCTTGAGCACCGTCTCGGAAATTCCAGGACACAAATACACCGCGCCGCGCACCACCTCTCGCAGCGCACTGACCAGCTCCGAGGCCGCCTGACTCTTGAGCACATAGCCCCGTATACCGCTGCGCAAAGCCTTTAGGGCATAGGATTCGTCGTAGTGCATGGTCAACAACACTACCTGCGTTCCGGGGGAAAGCTTTTGAATTTCCTGAGCAGCACCCACACCATTAAGCAGGGGCATGCTGAAGTCCATTAATGCGATCTGCGGGTTGTACTGCCTGACCAGGCGCACCGCTTGCTGACCATCTTCGGCTTCGCCGACAACATTAAAGCCCTCGCTTTCCAGCAGTGATTTAATCCCCTGCCTAAACATAAGGTGATCATCGGCAATTACTACGGTTGGCGCTTCCTCATTCATAAGGGAATCTCCGCTTCTAAAGTCGTGCCTCCATGCTCACCACAGACAATACGACAATCACCGCGCAACGCAGCGACGCGCTCATAAATACCCACTAGTCCAAGGCCGTATGATGCCCGCAAACCGACCGCAGACCTTGCCATACCTTCGCCATTGTCACTAACTGCACAATAGACCCGCAGACCTTCCACCCACAACGCAATCTCAACCTCGGTCGCACGGGCGTGCCTGACGACGTTAGACAAGGCTTCCTGAACCACGCGGTAGAGGGCGATTTCCACCGCCGGCGGCAACGCCACCGGCTCATCCCTGACCACAATGTGCAAACCGGAGCGCTTGTGAACACTCTCGGCAAGGGTATGCAGGGCCGGCACCAAGCCCGAGTGCTCCAGCATCAGCGGGCGCAGCTCGTGAGACAGGCCGCGCAGCTGATCGCAGACGCCATCGAGCAAGCCGACGACGCCATCGATTTTTTCCGCAGTTTCAGCGGGGCAATTCCGGGAGATATTGGCCAACTCGAGATAGACCACCGCCAGCATTTGCGCCGCGTCGTCGTGAAGTCGTTGGGCAATCTGTTTGGCAGCATCTTCTTGCGCCTGAAACAGACTGTTAACCTGCGAGGATTTGCAGCCGGGGCGCAGGCTCTCGGCAATAGCTTTGCCTAATAGAAAGGGGTGGCGCTGCTCAAGATCGACCGGGGGATTCTTCAGGGGGCTTTCGGCCGGCCAAACGCGACTGTCACCGCGCGAGTTCGCCGCGACACCTTTGCCAGTCGGCTCCGGCAAATCCTTACTGCCCGTTGTCGGCGAAGCGAATTCACGCCGCCACACATCCTTTTTATGCATTGCGGGCCCTCTCGCCTTAAAGCAACCCCATTGTTATCACCGAAAACGATGGCACTGCTTCCTACCATCACCTCGCCGTATAACAATAGCTTAAATTGTGACTCCACGCACAGTATTTTGCCGTAAGCATATTGACTTATTGTAATACTCTGTGCTTTACGCAATATTTACAAAACCACCCTCTTATTCTGCAAAAAACAGCACCCCCACTCGCGTCCCCCTGCCAAGCCGGGTCTCGATATCAAAGTTATCGGCAATGCTCTTCAGTCCACTCAAGCCCATCCCCAGGCCTCCAGAAGTCGAATAACCGCCTGCTAGGGCGCTCTTTATCAGGCTGATACCCGGCCCCTGATCAAGCGCACAGACCACGACTCCTCGCTTAGCACCCACCTCAATTTGCATAAGCACAATTTCACCGCAGTCGGCATAGAGCAAAATATTGCGCGCCAACTCCGAAATTGCCATCGTCACCAAGGTCGCGCGACTGTCGGAGAAACCACTGGTTTTAGCCAGCAAAAATCCCTCTGCGCGCGCACTGACTATATCTGCGGTTTGCTCGATAGCCACTCTCACCTCGGCTGTTAGCTGAGGAGGGAGGTAGCCGGGTGCCTCGACCCAGCCCCGAACAATGGCTTCCCATTCGCCCCAACCCGCGTCGTCCCACAGACTGCGGCTCACCGCACTCGTTAAACGTCCAACATCTGCCACCACTACCTCCCAGTCACGCGTTCTCGCGTGCAACGACTGCCTACAAAGCATCCCGGCCGATGGCCAGCTACTGCAATACCCACACCCAATAGGGGCCCGAGCTCTACACACCACCTTGCCGGCAAAACACCCGGCAAAACCCCAAAAAGGCGGATAAGTAATTACCGAATTCGCCCCCACCAACACACTAAATTTAATGACGCAGCTCACAGTCCAGCGCCGTGTTACCCAGCTGTTACATAGCTGTTAGAGGGCCTTTAAGGTGCTCATGTATAACGATCTCATGGTTACGGGATTCCGAGCCTCTGAAAAAGGGTTTCACCTGATTTTAAATTGAATACCTACATTGAGAGAGAACACGGTATGCGTCAAACACATCTGCCCCGGTCGCTGTTAGCGGCTAGCATCTTTACCCTCAGCCACTTTGCTGCGGCGCCGCTTGCCGCCGCCACGTTTCCCGGTGGCTTCTTAGAGCAGCCCAGTACCGCTGAGGCCCGCGCGCCAATGACTGCCGCGCAAATTCAAAGCATGCTGCCCAGCCGCGGCAAGTTCAGCTTTCCCGCACCCTACAACACCGACGGCATTCGCTTGACCAATGCCAGCGACTGCGGCGGTGCTGACTGCGTTAACTATGTCGGCTACGCCTACTGGAACAACATCAACAATCATGTCGGCCAAGACTCAATGCTCATTATGATCGGCATGAGTAAAAGCGCCGGCGGCACCGGCCCCTCACTGCTGGAATACAACAAAGTCACCGAGCAAGTCATTAACCACGGCGCACTGTTCGATGACGGCGACGCCCTGAGCTGGGCCTCGGGTGAGGGCTGGTACTTCAGTGCTTCGCAGCCCCACAGCCTGTACATCAACAATGACTCAAGTCTGCTTCGCTATGACGTTATTGAGCGCAGCGCCGAAACCGTGTTCAACGTCAATGATCTGATGAGCGGCAATAACTATATCTGGCAGGTTCACTCCAGCGCCGACGACCTCGTGCACTCAGCGACGGTACGCGACCGCAACAGCTACGCCATGCTCGGCTGTATGGCCTACAACGAAGGCAATGGCCAGTTCCAATTTTTCCCCAGTCAGGGTGACTTCGATGAGTGTCAGGTCGACAAAAGCGGCAAATGGCTGCTCATCAAAGAAAATGTAGATGGTCAAAACGGCGAAGATAACCGCATCATTAACCTCGAAACCGGACAGGAACGCCTGCTACTGGACGAGGACGGCGCTGTGGGCCACTCCGACATGGGCTTTGGCTATATGATTGGCGCCGACAACTGGGCCAACGACGCCAACAGCGTAAAAGTTTGGGACTTTGAGGCCGACCAACTTGAGGGCAAGCAGGTCTACCACAACAGCGACTGGGGTGTATTTGCGCCGGCGCATATCAGCCACAGCAATATCAACCCCAGTGCGCCCATCGAGCAACAGTTCTCCTGCGGCAGCAGTGTCAACGCCCGCAACTCTGCCGAAGCTAACGAGGTTATTTGCTTCGGCCTGGACGGCGCTGACCAAGCTCTGGTTGTCGCCCCGGTCATGACCGATCTGAACGCCAGCGGCGGTGGCAACGACAGCTACTCCAAGGCCCCCAAGGGCAACCTTGATGTCACTGGCCAGTACTTTATCTGGACCAGTAATATGGGCGGCTCGCGACTCGATGCCTTCCTAGTAAAAGTGCCCACCCACCTGCTTACTGGCAACGGCACAGGTACTGGCAGCGGCGCCGAAACCAGTGACGGTACCGGCACTGGCACTGGCGAAGACACGACGGATTCAAGCAACACCAACACAGCCGCCACCTGGACTGACATCGCTAACGCTGAAATCATCGGCGACACCTTAAGCAAAACCAGCGGCTGTGATGGCTGCGGCGATGCCGGCGCGGTATCAGAGCAGGAAATCATCGGCGACGGCTATCTCGAATTCACCGTTGAAGATACCCAGGCACTGCGTTTTGTCGGCCTGTCCGAAAGCACTACACCGCTCGACGCTGACCAGATCGACTTCGCCCTGCGGCTGCAAGGCGGCTATGCCGAAGTGCGCGAAGACGGTGCTTACCGCTCTGACACGCCGATCAACAGCGGCGATGTGCTGCGCATCACCGTGCAGGACGGCGCTGTCAGCTTCTCGCGCAACGGTGTCGACTACTACAGCAGCTCGGCTGCACCGGCTAACAGCCTGCGCGCCTATGCCAGCTTGCTCTCTATGGGCGCCGGCGTAAGTCAGGCGGTAATGGTTAGCGCCTCAAGCAACACTGCACCTGCAGGCGACAGCGAAGCACCTAGCGCCAACTCGAGCACAGAGTGGTCGACCATCGTGAACGCCGAGTTCGACGGCCAGGCTTTAACAAAAACCAGCGGCTGTGACGGCTGCGGCGATGCCGGCGCAGTAGCGGAGCAGGAAATCATCGGCGACGGCTATCTGGAGTTCACCATTGAAGACACTCAGGCCCTGCGCTTCGTCGGCCTTTCAGACAGCGCCAGCACTATGGACGCGGATCAGATTGACTTCGCACTGAGACTGCAGGGTGGCTACGCCGAAGTACGTGAAAACGGCGCCTACCGCTCAGACACGCCGATCAACAGTGGCGATGTGCTGCGCATCACCGTGCAGGACGGCACGGTCAGCTTCTCGCGCAACGGCGTCGACTACTACAGCAGCTCAGCAAGCCCGAGTAACAACCTGCGCGCCTATGCCAACCTGCTCTCCATGGGCAGCAGCATCCGCCACGCAGTGATAACCAACAACCCCTAACAGCGAGGACAGCACATTGACTGCTAAAACAACGCCAGGCCACCCCCCGTTGAGCGACAAGGCTTGACGGCAACTGAGCCGACCACCCCGCCCCCGGCTTTCCCAGAAAGACCGGGGGCTTTTACTCAAGTCCGACTACTCACAAGACCACTAACGCCAAGGCTTTGCCGACCTCATCGCGCGCTGCCAACGGCGGCCAAACCCCAAGGCAAGGGCTGAAATTCAGCGCTCAGCAGGCACTCGAGAGCACAGAAAAACGCCAAAAATACGCATAGGTAATTACCGAATTCGCCCCCACAACGATACGAAATTTAATGAAATACTTCACAGTCCAGCGCCGTGTTACCCAGCTGTTACATAGCTGTTATAGGGCTTTTAGGGGATTCATGTATAACAGACGCCTGGTTACGGGATTCAGAAATTCCGAACAAGGGTTTCACCTTATTTTAAATCGAATACCCACTTTAAAAGAGAGCACGGTATGCGCCAAACACATCTGCCCCGGTCGCTGTTAGCGGCTAGCATCTTTACCCTCAGCCACTTTGCTGCGGCGCCGCTTGCCGCCGCCACGTTTCCCGGTGGCTTCTTAGAGCAGCCCAGTACCGC
>JBFKEA010000140.1:0-6621 GCA_041619375.1 Spongiibacter sp.
ATATGCGCCATTAAGATTGCGGACAGTCTGGGCAAACGGCACTGGCAGAAAGGGCTAGCGCCTGCCATCATAGCGCCGTCGCCGACAGATACAGATTCATCATGGGATACACGCAGCTCGCCTTTGGCATTTTCACCTCCGCCGCCCTCGCCGCGGCCAGCCTGCTGCTGCCCGCCAACCGCTACGACCCCGCGGTGTTGGCACTGGCCGTGTTCACCATGAGTCAATTGGTAGTTTTTATTTTTCTGTGCCACCGTTTCCAGCAACAGAAAAAAATGGCGACGTGCAGCCGGGAACAGGCCGACCACCTGAACGCGCTGTTGGAGCACAGCCCGGCAGCACTGCTATTGCTGAGCAGTGATTTTACGCCGATGTACAGCAATCAAAAATTTCGCAGTTTAGTCAGCTCTGCCGGCGGCGAACTCAGCTCTACCCAGGATGTACAACAACTGCTGTCACTGATTTCTGATGACACCCGAGAGCGCATTCGCAGCACTTTGGAGCAGGGCAGAAACTGGCAGGGCGAACTGCACATTAAACTCGCCGAACGCGACGAGTATGTCGCCGCCGTGGCAACCGCATTGCGCGATGCCAGTGGCGATATCGAGCAGTATATTTTTAGCTGTGAAGACATCTCCGCGAACAAGGCTATTGCCAACCGGCTGTTTGTTCGCGAGCACTACAGCGTTCTCACCGGACTGCCCAATCGCCAGCTTGCGCTAAAAAATCTGCAGCACAGCATCGAGCAGCGAGGCAATAACAATTTTGCCGTGGTGCATATCGACCTCGACCGCATTCGCTATATTAACGACTCATTGGGGCACTTGGTTGTCGACCGCATACTGCGGGAAACCGCCGATCGCCTGCGCCGATCACTAAGCGGCGATCAACTGCTAGCACATCTGGGTGCAGATGAATTTTTGGCGATTCTCGGCGAAGGCAGTTGCAGCGACGAGGCGAGTATTTTTGCCGAAACCTTACTAGACAAAATTCGCCACGACTACGTTATCGACACCCACGAGATCAATCTGTCAGCGAGTATCGGGATCAGCCAATACCCGGAGCACGGCAAAGACGCCGAAGCACTGCTGCGCCGCGCCGAGGCGGCGATGTTCTCGGCCAAGGAGAAGGGCGGCAATCAATTTTGTTTTTATCAGCACGGCATGAGCAGCCATACCGAACACCGCTTGGAAACCGAATCGCTGCTGCGCCGCGCCATTGAACGCGACGAATTTCGCCTGCATTTCCAACCAGTCATTGATCTGGGCAACAACCGCCTGGTGGGCGCCGAAGTGCTGCTGCGTTGGCACAACAATGAACTGCGCAATCCTGGCCCAGCGCAGTTCATTTCGGTGGCAGAGGAGTGTGGGCTGATCACCGAAATCGGCGAGTGGGTGTTGGTCAACGCCTGCAAGCAGGCAGTGCGCTGGCGCCGCGCCGGGCTGCCGGAAATTACCCTGGCAGTGAACATCTCGGCCCGTCAGTTCGAAGACTCGGAGATTATCAATACCGTTAGCCGCGCGTTAAAGCAGTCCGGCTTGCCGGCGCGGCAGCTGGAATTGGAAATCACCGAGGGCCTGTTAATCAACGACACGCCCAATTTGCGCGAGTGCTTCAATCAGCTTAAAGCACTTGGGGTGCAGCTGTCGCTGGACGATTTTGGCACCGGCTACGCCTCGCTGAGCTACCTCAAGCGCTACCCCTTTGACACCCTGAAAATAGACCGCAGCTTCGTTCACGACATCGATCAAAGCAGTGACAGCGTGACACTGGTCAACGCCATCATCGCCATGGCGCACAGCTTCGAAATGTCGGTGATTGCCGAGGGCGTGGAAAACCTCCACCAGCGCCGCTTACTAAAGGATCACCGCTGCGACATGATTCAGGGCTTTCTCTACTCGCCGCCGCTCAGTGCCAGTGCCTTTGCAGAGTGGGCCAAACGCTACAGCGATGTGCAGCAGGCCCAGCATATCTAGACAGCTGCGACCGACCGTTAAGGCGGAGGTTTGCCGCCGCTAAGCGAGACCGCGATGGCGGCGGATAAGATCGTAGGCAGCGCGAATTTCCTGCGATTTTTCGGTGGCAATTTTCAACATATCTTCCGGCACGCCGCGGGCAATCAGCTTGTCTGGGTGGTGTTCGCTCATCAGGCGGCGATAGGCCTTTTTTAGCTCGGCATTGCTGACCTCGGCCGTCACCCCCAACGCGGCATAGGCGTCGTCCACCGCGTTTTGCTGCTGGCGATGGCTCTGCTCTCGCGATGACTGCTGGTCGTAGTGAAAATGCTGCTGGGCACGACTCATCTGCAACAGTCGCTGAAAACTGTCGCCATCGATGCCCAACAACAGCGCAACTCTCGACAGCACCTCCTCCTCGGCGCCATCAATTTCGCCATCGGCCGCAGCCATCGACAACAGCGCCTCGATCAACAGTTGTTTCAGCAGGGGCTGGGCAGAACACTGCAGCAGAAAGTTTGACACCTCTTCTTCCAAGATAAAATCGGCGGCACTACCCTCCTGAAAACGGGCTATCGCTGCTCGGCGGCGCTCACTGCTCAAACCGAGCTCGTTGAACACCGCCTCCGCCTGCTGAATTTCCCGCTCGCAAACCCGTCCGTCGGCCTTGGCAAGGTGCCCCATAATGCGAAAGGTGCTATCGAAAAACGCCTGCTGCAACTGCTCGCGCCGCGCTGCGTAATTAAAGCCCATGGCCTGCTTAAGCCCGCGGTCAAAGAAATGGCCCACAGCCAAACCGGCGATGGCTAGCAAAAAGCCGCCAGCGGCATAACCCAACAGCGCGCCGATCAATTTACCCATTGCCGATTTTCCCCTTTCGATAAAGCTTGATCATAGCAAGTCCGGCGCGATATCGCGTCGCCGCAGCGCCCGCAACGCTGTATAATCCCAGTCTTTCTTTACACAGCACAGCGCGTAAGTGGGGATCATCGTGAACCAGGCAGATGTCAGCAGCTTTCAGGGACTCATCCTGAGCCTGCAACAGTTTTGGGCCAAGCAGGGCTGCGTGTTAATGCAGCCGCTCGATATGGAAGTGGGCGCCGGCACCTTCCACCCGGCAACCTTTTTGCGCGCCGTCGGACCGGAGAGCTGGAACGCTGCCTATGTGCAACCCTGCCGTCGCCCCACCGACGGTCGCTACGGCGAAAATCCCAACCGCCTGCAGCACTACTACCAGTTCCAAGTCGTGATGAAACCGTCGCCGGACAATATTCAGGAGCTCTACTTGGAGTCGCTGAAAATGCTCGGTATTGACCCCGAAGTTCACGACATTCGCTTCGTCGAAGACAACTGGGAGTCGCCCACTCTCGGCGCCTGGGGGCTGGGCTGGGAAGTGTGGCTCAACGGTATGGAAGTCACCCAGTTCACCTATTTCCAGCAAGTAGGCGGCATAGAGTGCTTCCCGGTCACTGGAGAAATCACCTACGGCCTGGAGCGCATTGCCATGTACCTGCAGGGCGTCGACAGCATCTACGACCTAGTCTGGACCCAGGGCCCCGAGGGCGTGGTCACCTACGGCGATGTCTTCCACCAGAACGAAGTAGAGATGTCGACTTTCAACTTTGAAGAGGCCGACGTCGAGCAGCTGTTCAACAATTTCGACCACTACGAGGCCGAGAGCCAGCGCCTGGTAGAAAAAGGCCTGCCGCTGCCCGCCTATGAAATGGTGATGAAGGCCTCCCACGCCTTTAACCTGCTAGATGCCCGCCACGCTATTTCCGTCACTGAGCGCCAGCGTTTTATTCTGCGTGTGCGCGGCCTGGCCAGAGCCGTCGCCAAAGCCTACGACGACGCCCGCAACCAGCTCGACTACCCGCTCGCCAGCGCCGAACGCAAAGCCGTATGGCGCGAACAGTTTCGCGCAGAAAAAGGAACAGCCTGATGAGCAAGCGTGATTTGCTGATAGAAATCGGCACCGAAGAACTGCCTCCCAAGGCGCTGAAAACACTGTCTGAAGCCTTTACTAACAGCGTCGTTGAGCAACTGCGCGGCGAACAACTGAGCTTCGACGCGGTGCGCAGCTATGCCTCACCGCGGCGCCTGGCAATGGTAATTACCGCGCTGGATGAACAGGCGCCGGATAAAGACATTGAAAAATGGGGTCCACCGCTAAAAGTGGCCTTTAAAGATGGCCAGGCAACTAAGGCCGCCGAGGCCTTTGCCAAGGGCAATGGCCTGGCGCTGGGCGATCTCGAAAACTATGTTGCCAATGACGGCAAGCAGGACAAACTGTGCTTTCGCAGCACCGTCGCCGGCAGTCGCGCCGAGCAATTGCTGGCCACGATGGTCGAGCAGGCACTGGCGGCACTGCCGATTCCCAAGCGCATGCGCTGGGGTGCCAAACGCGAGCAATTTGTCCGCCCGGTGCACTGGGTAAGCCTGTTATTTGGCAACGAGGTGATTGCCGGCGAGATCATGGGTCACACCATCGGCCGCAGCAGCCGCGGCCACCGCTTCCACAGCAGTGGCGAGCTGACCCTGACTAGCCCCGCAGGCTACGCCGAACAGCTAGAGGGTGAGGGCAGAGTCATAGCCGACTTTAATCGCCGCCGGGACATGGTGCGCAGCCAGGTGCAAGCCGAGGGCGAGCGTCTAGGCGGCTGCGCGGTTATTGACGACAACCTGCTCGACGAAGTCACCGCACTGGTCGAATGGCCGGTAGCGCTGGCCGGTAATTTCGAACAGCGCTTTTTAAAGGTGCCCGCCGAAGCCTTGATTTCGTCAATGAAGGAGCACCAGAAATACTTCCACGTTGTCGATTCTAACGGCAAGCTGATGCCGCACTTTATTACCGTGTCGAATATTGAGAGCCGCGAGCCGCAGAAAGTTATCGACGGCAACGAGCGGGTGATTCGCCCGCGGCTCAGCGATGCCGCGTTCTTTTTTGACACCGACTGTAAAACAACACTGGCGGCGCGCCGCGAGCGCCTGAAGAAAATCGTCTTCCAAGAAAAGCTCGGCACCGTGTTCGACAAGACCGCTCGCATAGCCGACCTGGCTGACGCCATCGCCAGCGAGCTCGGCTACGACAGCGCACAGGCCCGCCGGGCCGCGGAACTCTGTAAAAGCGACCTAGTATCGGAGATGGTACTGGAATTTGACGATATGCAGGGCATCGCCGGCTATTACTACGCGGTCAACGATGGCGAGAACGAAGACGTGGCGCTGGCCATGCAGGAACAGTACCTGCCGCGCTTCGCCGGCGACGCCCTGCCGTCGGGCAAGGCCGGCACCGCCGTCGCACTGGCGGACCGACTGGATACAATCAGTGGTATTTTTGGCATCGGCCAACTGCCCTCCGGCTCCAAGGATCCCTTTGCCCTGCGCCGCGCCTCATTGGCGGTGATGCGGATTATCATCGAAAAAGATCTGAATCTCGATCTGCGCCCGGCGCTTAGTAGCGCGCTCAGCCAACACGCTGCCGCAGACAGCAGCGATGCAATGCTCGGCAGCATTCTCGATTATATGTTCGAGCGCCTGCGCGCCTGGTACGACGATCAGGGCATCGCCAGCGAAATATTCATGGCGGTCAATGCCAAGGCTATCAGCCGACCCAGGGACTTCGACCAGCGCATCAAGGCGGTGCAGGCCTTCACACAATTGCCGGAAGCCAGCGCGCTGGCCGCCGCCAATAAGCGAGTATCCAATATTCTCGCCAAAGCGGAAGACGAGGTGAGCGGTGAAGTTGACGCCGGCCTGTTGCAGGAAACCGCCGAGCAAGCGCTTCATCAGGCGCTGCAGACCGAGTCCGAGCGAGTCATAGCGCTGTATCGCAGTGGTGACTACAGTCAGGGCCTGAAGTCGCTGGCGGTACTGCGCGCGCCGGTCGACCACTTTTTTGATGAGGTCATGGTCAACGCGGAGGACCCGGCATTGAAAAACAACCGCCTGCGCCTGCTCAAGCAACTGCAGTCGCTATTTCTGGAAGTGGCTGATATCTCGCTGCTCGTCCCGGCGAAGAAGTAGGGCGCACCCCCATGAATCCGCTGTACCAGCTGTTATTGATATTGCGTTCCGCGCTGTTTTTCTGTGCTCTGGCGCTGATCATCGCGTTTACCAGTGTCAGCGGCATTCTGTTGACCGGCCTGCTGCCCTTTAAAATCCGCGGCCGCTACTTTGTACTCGGCAATCGAGCGATTTTATTGAGTCTCCGCCTGCTCTGCGGAGTGCGCACCGAAGTCATCGGCCAAGTCCCATCGGCAGACCGCATTCCCTATGTTGCACTGGCTAAACACCAGACTCAGTGGGAAACATTTTTTTTGCAGTGGGCGCTGTTTCCGGTCACCACCGTGGTCAAACGCGAGCTGCTGTCAGTGCCATTTTTTGGCTGGGGGCTGCGGGCCATGAACGCCATTGGCATCGACCGCAGCAACCCTCGCGCCGCCATGCGCCAGACCATGGAGAAGGGCAGCCGCTGTTTGGCAGACGGCTGCAACCTACTGATCTTTCCGGAGGGCACCCGGGTGGCACACGGCCAACGCGGCAAATACGCCCGCGGCGGGGCCGGCATCGCCATCAAGGCCGGCCGGCCAATACTGCCGATCGCCCACAATGCCGGGCGCCTGTGGCCCAGCAAGGGGCTGGTCATTCAGCCCGGAACGATTAC
>JBFKEA010000141.1:0-6602 GCA_041619375.1 Spongiibacter sp.
ACTGAAGACCCGAATAATCCTGCCGCCTACAACCCGCAAAGCGGCGAGGGCTCGATGGCGGTCGAGTTTGTTGCAACCTCGGTGTCGTCGCCGGGCTTGGACGAGGTGCGCGAGCTGGGTGAGGAGGGCTTGCGAGTGGAGAATCCGCATATGAAGTACGTCAACCTGCGCGAGCATGGCTATCTGTTGCTGGATATCAGCGCTGAGCGCTGCCAAGGGGAGCACTGGTTTGTGGACAGTATTGCCGGGCCGTCGCGGGGCGAGCGCTTAGCCGCCGCCCATTTTACGGTAAGTGGTGAAAATCGCCTGCAAAGTAGCGCGGCGGCGAGCTCGCCGAAAGCCAATCCGCCGGCATTGGCGCCCTACGAGGGGATCCCGCGATGAAAATGCTATTCGCACTCGCCTTGCTGCTTATGTTGGCGGCCTGTGGTGGCTCAAACTCCTCCGGCTCGCCCAAGCCGCTGTCAGAGCCCCTGCTGCGTTTTATCGCCATTGGCGATACCGGCACCGGCAAGGACGGTGACCCCAGTCATCTGCAGTACGAAGTCGCTGCGATGATGAAGCAGGTCTGCGCCCAGCGCGGCTGCGATTTTGCCGTGTTGGCCGGCGACAATATGTATGAAAAGGGGGTGGAGGGGGTTAGTGATCCATTGTTCGAGGACGCCTTTGAGCTGCCCTACGGGGACCTGGGAATTCCTTTTTATGTGGCGCTGGGCAACCACGATAACTCGATGAGTGATATCGGCGAGGGTGCACAAAATGCCAAGGGTGATTTTCAGGTGCAGTATACCGAGGTGTCACCTTCGGGCCGCTGGAAAATGCCTGAACGTTTTTATACGCAATCTTTTGCCAGTCGCGCGGGCGACGCCGATTTTGTGCAGCTGTTTACGCTAGATTCCAGCCCGATCAGCCACTTCTTCGACGATGTTAGCCCGCAGTGGAGCGGGGAGGCGCTGGATGCATATATTCTGGGTCAGGCCACGTTTATGCAGGAGCAGCTGGCGGCGAGTTCGGCGCATTGGAAAATTGCCCTGGCCCATCACCCCTATGTCTCGAATGGCCCGCATGGCAATGCCGGTCAGTTTGACGAGGGGACCAATCCCGATCCTTGTATTGGGGCAGGCCCATTGCGGTTGAGCGACAGTTGTCGAGGAGAAGCCTATAAGGCCTTTCTTGAAGCGACAATCTGCAATGAAGTGGACTTGTTTATCGCCGGTCACGATCACGAGTTGTACTGGCTCAGGCCCAGCCCGGGCTGCGGTAAAACTCAACAAATCGTCTCGGGCGCCGGCGCTAAAAGTCGCGAGGTGTTCGATGCAACGCGCAACGAAGCGTATTTTCAATTGGGCATGAGCTGGGGCTTTTTTTGGATTGAGCTGCGCGGAGATCGCCTGGTTGGGGCGGCCTATGCGCTGTATCCCGATGGCACTCCCTACAATGCCGACGACGCCGGGCGCCCGCTGCCAGTGTTTGAACAGGTGCTGACAAAGCAGCCATGAGCAGATTGCTGAGCGCCTGTCTGCTGTTATTAATGGGCTGCGCAGAGCCGGACCAGCGCTACCACAACGCACGTTACGGTTTCTCCGTGGATCTGCCGGCGTCGGTGCGCTGGCAGGACGACTATTTGGGAAGTGCGGTGGTGATTCAGCCACAGCCCGGTTCCGCGCTGGCGGGCGAGTTTCGCTATCTCAGTATTGATGTCAATGAAGCGCGCGAGTCGGGCGGTAGCCTTGACGGTTATGTGGACTTTCGTCTGAGTCGTCTACAGCGATTCGCCCGCCACAGTGAACTTCACCAAACCGAGCAACGGCAACTTTCCGGTTACCAAGCGCGGCGCTTGCGCGCCAGTGCCCAGTTCGGCCCTCAGCACAATGAGTTGTTGCTTTACTATGTGGTGGCGGGTGATCGTGGCTATGCACTGACTGCCGCATTTCGCCCCGGCAGTAGCGCCATGGTCATGCAGCAGGTGGAGCAGTGGCTGTCCAGTCTGAGATTGACCGGCCGCTGAGGGCGCTGAGGGCAGCGTTGGGCGTGTTTTTACTGTCAGTGCTGCTATATTTTGGGGCATTGTGTGGCGGGGATGGTGCGGGCTGCGCCACAATGGGGCGAGACCGGGGGTGGTCGTGAGCTACGGGCGATTTTGCTGGACTCGGCAAGAGAACCTTTTTTACAATCGGCCAGCCATTTATGCCCGCTGCCGCCAATTCGCTGCGGCTTTTGGTATGATCGGGGCCAATAAAATAACAGATCGTTGTGCGCTGGACTGCGCCGGCTGTCGGTGCAGGCAGTAAACGCGCCGCTGCGAAGAGCGGCTGGCAGCACTGCACAATGATTGATTGCGCGACTAGGAGAGTTATGCGACATACCGCCAGTGTGACCCTGGTATTGACGGCCATCTGGCTGGCCAACTCTGGTCACTATGATGCCTTGTTACTCAGCTTTGGCGCATTTTCCGTTGTTCTGGTGCTGTGGATTAGCCACCGTATGGATGTGGTTGATCACGAGTCTCAGCCCATACACCTAACTGCTAAGTTGCCGCTCTACTACGCCTGGCTATTGCGGCAAATTATCCTAAGTAATATCGATGTCGTCAGTCGCGTTTGGCGCGGGCGGTCGGCAATCAGTCCGCAATTTGAAAAAGTGCCGGCAGAGCAGCAAACCGATATCGGCCGAGTGATTTACGCCAACTCGATCAATTTAACGCCCGGTACCTTGTCGGTCGAAGTTGAAGATGACTATATTCTGGTGCACTCCCTGAGTCGCGAAGGGATGGCGGAACTTAAACGCGGTGAAATGGGCCGTTGGGTGCGCGGATTGGAAGATTAAATGCTGACTGTTACCACTATTACTCTGCTCGTGGTAATGGCAATGGCGCTGTCACGCGCCTTTGTCGGCCCCACGGTATTTGACCGTATACTCGCCGCCAATATGTTCGGTACTAAAACGGTGCTGTTAATTGCCGTTATTGGTTTTTTATTTGGCCGCCCCGAATTTCTCGATATTGCCATCGTCTATGCGCTGATTAACTTTATCGGCGTTATTGGCATGCTGCGGTTGATTGAATACCTCGAAGCTGAAAAAGCCGGTGCGGCTGAGGACGAACACTGATGGATATTTTGACGGTGATCAGCGGTGTGCTGTTAGCCATCGGCAGCTTTTTGTTGCTCAGTGGTGGTGTAGGCGTACTGCGTTTTCCCGATGTGTATAGCCGCATGCATGCCGCTGGTGTCACCGACACCATGGGCGCGGTGGTGATATTGCTGGCGCTTATGCTGTTGGCCGGCTGGAGCTTGGTGTTGGCCAAGCTGATTATGATTATGCTGTTTTTATTGATTACCGGGCCAACCGCCAGCCATGCCTTGGGTAACGCGGCCTGGAAGTCGGGACTGCAACCGTTGACCGACAAGTCGAATGGGCGCTGAGTGAACGAGCTGTATAGGAGGAATACGTCATAGAACTGCTTATAGATATCAGTTTGCTCAGTATGCTGATTGCCACTGCGATAGGGATCGCGATCAGTCGCGATTTACTGTCGGTGGTAATGCTGTCATCCATTTATGGCCTGTTGTCGGCCAATTTTTTTGTCACCATGGATGCGGTCGATGTGGCCTTTACTGAGGCTGCGGTGGGTGCGGGTATTTCGCCCTTGTTGATGTTTGCCACCATTGCAATTGTCGGCCGTTATGAAAAGCTGCCACACCGCAGGGTGTTATCGGCGCTGCTGCTGGTGATGATTACCGGCGCCTTGCTCATTGTCGCCACTCTGGATATGCCGGCTTTTGGCGCGGCTGATGCGCCGGTGCAACAACACGTGGCGCCGCGTTATATCCAGCAGTCGGGTGAAGAGATTGGTATCCCCAATATCGTCACCTCGGTACTGGCCAGTTATCGAGGCTTTGATACTTTTGGTGAGGTCGTTGTGGTTTTCACCGCGGGTATCGGTGTGTTGTCACTGCTGATGTTGGCTGAGGGAAAAAGTGCTAAGCCGGTTGCCGAACATTTGTTGAAAGCCAGTCATCACAAAATTCTGCGTATTGTCAGTAAGGCCTTGGTTGCGCCGATTTTATTATTTGCCCTGTATGTGCAATTTCACGGTGACTACGGTCCGGGCGGCGGCTTTCAAGCCGGAGTGATTTTTGCGGCGGCGATTATTGTTTACGCCATGCTGTTTGGCTTGGATGCGGCTCGTCAGGCGATTAACCAGACGGTGGTGAGGGTCATGGCGGCGCTAGGTGTGCTGATTTACGGCTCGGTGGGGCTGGTGTCGATGCTCAATGGCGGTAACTTTCTCGACTACAGTGTGCTTGCCAGCGACCCGCTGCACGGCCAGCATATCGGCATCATTATTATCGAGTTGGGCGTGGGTATTACCGTCGCGGCCGTGATGGTGTTGATCTATTTCTCCTTTGCTGGCCGTTTGATCGACAGGAGGGGCGCGAATGAGTGAGATGCTATTGACCCATTACAATTACTGGGTCGTCATGGTGTTAATGATGATCGGTTTTTATATCGTTATTGCCCAGGGCAATTTGGTTAAAAAGCTTGTCGGTCTCAATATTTTTCAGACCTCCGTCTTTATTATGTATATCAGCGCCGGAAAGGTACGCGGCGGCAGCGCCCCTATTCTCGATGACGCGGTGACGATCTATTCCAACCCGCTGCCCCACGTGTTGATTCTCACCGCGATCGTGGTGGGTATTGCCACCACCGCACTGGGTTTGGCGCTGGTGATTCGCATTCGCGAGGCCTACGGCAGCGCTGAAGAGCAGGAAATTCAGGAACAAAATCAGTGTTAAGTCATCTGCCTATTTTACAGGTTATTCTGCCTCTGCTGGCCGCGCCCTCGTGCTTGATTCTCGGCCGACCGGCGCTGGCTTGGGCCTTTAGTTTTGTGGTCAGTGCTGGAGCGATGCTGATCAGCATGCTGCTGCTGCAGCAGGTCTGGCTGCAGGGGCCCATCAGTTACACACTGGGCGGCTGGGAAGCGCCTTGGGGTATTGAGTACCGCATTGATCTGCTCAATGGCTTTTTATTGCTGATCGTGTCGTCACTGAGCACGCTGGTGTTGGCGGCGTCGCGGCAGAGCGTCGCGGCTGAGGTTGAGACCAGTAAGCAAACGCTTTTTTATGTGTCGTGGCTGCTGTGCCTCGCCGGCCTGCTGGGTATTTTGGCAACCGGCGATGCCTTTAATGTGTTTGTCTTCCTTGAAGTCTCGTCACTGTCCACCTATACGCTAATTTCACTGGGGCGCGACCGCCGTGCACTGTGGGCGAGCTATCAATACTTGATAGTGGGAACCATCGGCGCAACCTTTATTCTGATCGGTATCGGTCTCATGTATATGATGACCGGCACCTTGAATATGCAGGACCTGGCCGAGCGTCTTCCGGCGGTGGCCGAGACCCGCACGGTGTTTGCGGCCTATGCCTTTGTGATTGTTGGCGTGTGCCTCAAGCTGGCACTGTTCCCGCTTCATATGTGGTTGCCCAATGCCTATAGTTACGCGCCCTCGGCGGTGACGGCGTTTCTGGCGGCAACGGCGACTAAGGTGGCGGTGTATCTGCTTATTCGCTTTAGTTTTACTGTGTTTGGTGCCGACTTTGGCGCGATGGATATTCCCCCGCATCATATATTTATCGCACTGGGATTGTTTGCGGTATTCAGCGCCTCAGCAGTGGCGATTATGCAGCGTAATATCAAGCGCGCGATCGCCTATTCGAGCGTGGCGCAGATCGGTTACATGATTATTGGCCTAGGCATGGGCAGTGTCGCCGGCTTGCAGGCAACGCTGCTGCACCTCTTCAACCACGCTCTAATGAAAGGCGCCCTGTTTGTCAGCTTGGCGGCGATGGCACTGCGCATCGGCAGTACACAAATTGATGACTTGGCCGGTCTGGCGCGGCGTATGCCAATCACCGCGATGGCCTTTGTCGTGGGCGGCTTAAGTTTGATCGGCGTGCCGCTGACGGCGGGCTTTGTCAGCAAGTGGTATTTGGTGGTGGCGGCGCTGGAAATGCAGCTGTGGCCGGTAGCCTTGCTGGTGGTGTTGGGCTCGCTGCTCGCGGTAATGTACGTGTGGCGCGTAGTGGAGGTCATGTACTTCCGCGAACCGCCAGCGGGAGCGGTAAAACAGGAGGCGCCGCTGGGCATGCTACTAATGCTCTGGCTATTGGTGGCCGGCAATATTTATTTCGGTATTGATACTCGCCTGCCGGTATCGGTAACGGCTGAAGCCGCCGCTGCCCTATTGGGGGTGGGCGCATGACCATGACAACAGAAACATTGCTTACTCTCGCGATTCTCATTCCTGTGTTGGCGGTGCCCGGTATTGTCCTGTTGGGGCGCTATGAAAACCTGCGCGAAGGGGTGTCATTATTGGCGGCTGCTCTACTGTCGTGGCTGGTATTCGGCTTATATCAGCAGCACAGCGACGGCGTGGTGTTAAGCGCTCACTGGCTGGAGCTGCTGCCGGGACTGAGTATTGCCTTCCGCATTGAATCGCTGGGGATGATGTTTGCGATGATCGCCAGCTCACTGTGGTTTGTCACCGTGGTCTATGCGATTGGCTATATGCGCGGCCATAAAGAGAAAAATCAAACGCG
>JBFKEA010000142.1:0-6595 GCA_041619375.1 Spongiibacter sp.
CAGTTCGCGCAGTCGATGTGCCAGGGCGATGGAGGGTTGGTCCCCCGCCCGGCCGCCGCTGTGATTGTCCAGGCCGATATGGATTTTGCCGCCGAGAAAGGTGCCGGCGGTGAGTACGACACTGCGGCTGTAAAACTTCAGACCGATATTGGTGACAACGCCGCGAACCTGGTCACCGTCGACAATCAGGTCGTCAACCGCTTGCTGGAAAATGGCCAGATTGCTTTGGTTTTCCAGAATTTCTCGAATGGCGGCTTTGTACAGCGCGCGGTCAGCCTGAGCGCGGGTTGCCCGCACCGCCGGTCCTTTGCGGGCATTGAGTACACGAAATTGAATACCACCGCGATCGGTGGCCAATGCCATGGCACCACCCAGCGCATCGACTTCTTTCACCAAATGGCTTTTGCCAATGCCACCAATCGCGGGATTACAGGACATTTGTCCCAGTGTTTCGATGTTGTGCGTTAGCAACAGGGTAGATGCACCCATGCGCGCGGCGGCCAGAGCTGCCTCGGTTCCGGCGTGGCCGCCCCCAATAACAATTACGTCGTAACGCTGCGGATAGTCCACATAGCACCTGAATGAGAAGTTTTGCTGGGGGCGAAATTATACGGAGTTCTGGGGCTGCTGCAATGAATTGGTGAATTTTTAATCAGTGTCCTTAAAACAAAAAATCTATAAAGGTTTATGAATATATATGTTGATAGTTTTATGTTTTTTTATTCTTGATACTGATGTTAGTGGAGCCCTATTCTGTTTGTAAGTTTAACAAGCCATTGTTTTTTATAACTTTATTCGATGTATAACTAGGCTTTTTATCCACAGATAAGCTGTTTTTTGACTGTGCGCTCATTGGGGATGAAATGTGGATAAGTTGGCGGCATTTTTTCGCCTGTGGGTAAACAGCAACTTAATGACTGGTTTTTCACAGGCTCAGTGTCGGCTATCCCGAAGTTATAAATAGTGAAAATGGCGGAGAAATGGCTTATTTAGCGTGTGCGGTAAGTTGTTCGGCAATGCTTTGCTGCAGCTTCTGTAGGGAAACCGGTTTGGAGAGGAAGGCGTTCATGCCGGCATTGAGACAGCGGCGCTGATTCTCTGGTTCGGTATTGGCGCTCAGTGCGATTACTGGCGTGGTGAGATGGAGTCGGCGACGCAGCTGAAGCGTGGCTTCAAAACCGTCCATCAGCGGCATTTGCAAATCCATTATGATGACGTCAACTGATCTTTTTTCGAGAACTTGTATTGCTTCGACACCGTTGTCGGCGGTCAACACTTCGGCGCCCCACTGCTGCAGGCTGCGAGTTACCAGCAATTGGTTTATCGGGTTGTCTTCAACCACTAGAGCGCTCAAATCGGCGAAACACAGTTGCCCTTGCTCAACTGACACCTGCGCGGCGGGACGCCGCAGGGCGTGGTAGGGGCTCTGCCAGCGCAGCGTAAACCGCGAGCCTTTGCCGGGCTGGCTGTCTAGCTCCAGCTGAATATCCATCTGTTCACAGAGGCGTTTGACAATCGCTAGGCCCAAGCCCGAACCGCCGTAGCGGCGCACTGTGGAACTGTCGGCCTGATGGAAGCTGTTAAATATTTTCGGCTTTTGTTCGTCGCTGATACCGATGCCGGTGTCAGCGACGCTGAGCTCAAGCTCAATTTTGTCGTCATGGCGCTGGCGTTGTTTAAGGCCAATCTCCACCCCGCCCTGGTGGGTAAACTTCACAGCATTCGCACCCAGATTGAGCAGTAGCTGGCGCAGGCGGGTTTCGTCGCCGAGAATGTGCAGGCCCTGCAATTGCGGGTCGATGGTGGTTTTAAGGTATATGCCCTTATTTTGGGCTTCCAAGTTCAGTGGCTGGAGGATTTCTCCGAGCAGGGATTCAGTGGCAAAGTAACGTTCTTCCAGCTGTATTTCACCGCTTTCTATGCGCGAAAAATCCAGGATGTCGTTGACGATATTCAGCAGGTGTTCGCTGGAGCTTTTCGCAATATTGACGTAGTTCATCTGTTCGTCGCTGAGGGGGCTGTTGGTCAGCAATTGCAACATGCCCAGCGCGCCATTCATCGGGGTGCGAAGTTCGTGGGTCATCGTGGCGAGGAACTGGCTTTTGGCCAGGTTGGCGGCTTCGGCTCGCCCCTTGGCTTCCTCCAGCTCTGCGACATGGGCATTGAGCGCGCGCTGCTGGGCTTCGATACTGGCGGCCATGTCGTTGATATGGCGTTGCAGTTCGCCGAGCTCGCCGCGAGCCACCTGCTGGATGCGACTGCTGTGGTCACCGCTGGCAATACGCTGGGTGACGTGTTGGACTTCGCTCAGCGGTCGCGACAGGTGGCGACCGAGCAGCCAAGCAACAAAAATACCGATAATGATAGCTAGGCTGCCAATGCCGCTGGACACCGAGATAATGCGCTGTTGCAAGGCGTTGAGCCGGGCGTTGGAGATATCGAGTTCGAGGCGGCCGAGAATCGTCGGCGCCGCGGTAAAACGTTCGCCGGTAATACTGTCCTGGAGCAGGATACTGCGCTGAGTGATGTCGGTGCTAATGGTACTGCCCGATGTGCTGATTTCCTCGCGACTGATACTGATGGGTTGTTCGAGGCTGTCACTGTAAATGCGCACAGCAATGATGTCGCCGCGCAGGGCGGATTTCAGGATGTCTTCGAGTTGCTGACGATTGCCGCTGATCAGTGGCAGTTCCGCCAATGCCGCGACGTTTTCGGCAATGCGGCGGCTGAGATCCAGTTGGTTATGCTGGGCGTCGTTCAGTCGCGCCGCCAGTGAATAGGAAAACAGCGCGATAAACAGCACCAGCATCGGCCCTAGGCTGGCCAGCAGGATTTGTTGGAATAGACTTCGGCCGCTGCCCGCCGGTCTCATATCAGTTGCTCCCCAGGCGTTTTAACAGGATTTTTTCGTCGATACGCAGGCCCAGCGCGGTGGCCACATGGGAGTTAACGCTCACACTATAGCGCTGTGGATAACGCGGCTCGGGCAATTTGCTACTGTGGAGATAGTGGTCAATCATTGTGCGTATTTCAGCGGCGTAATGCTCTGGCTGCGAGGTGACTGAGGCCAGCGCACCGGCGCTGACAAAGCTTTGGCTGGGGCCGATAACCATGTGCTGGTGGCGGTAGGCAGCCAGCAGAATGCTGCGCGCGCTACTGGCGTTGTACAGCGCGGTTTCCGGAGTTGCCAACAGGACTTCGTGTTGCTGGATAAGACGGTTGATACGCCGTTGGTTGTCGCCATCGGCCAGCTGTTCGTCGACGATGTTGAGCTGGGGGAAAAGCGCCCGTGCCGCAGCGATTTGGCGGCCGATGCGCGGGTGTTGCCAGGCAATGGCGATACTGCTTGCGCGTCCGCCAAGGATAGCTTCAATCAGCTTGAGCTGGCGGCTCAGGGGTTGATCCGAATAGACGGCACTGCTGTTGGGCCTTGCTACCGCGTGGAAGGTGGTGCTGTTGGTGTATAGGGCGAATGCGGCGCGGTAGCGGTGCTGTTGCAACAGTGGCAGGAGTTGGTCAGATACCACTAGTAGAATGTCGCCGGCCTGGTCCCGGGCGGGCGGTGTGCGAATATAACTGTTAATGGTGAATGCCGCCCCCCGGCCGATTTCCGCTGCCAGTGCACGCAGTGCGGCATTGTCAGCGGGCAAGATCAGGTCAACGACAGTGGGCGGCGAGCGCTCACTGCTGTGGCAGAGGCCGACAAACAACAGCAATGCCGCAGTTTGAAGCCCTTTTAATATGCGTTTCAAGAATCCCATCCTTGGCTCTTGGTCCGGCGGTTATGGCAGTCGCAGGCTTAGGGTAAACATATGGCGGCTGCGGTCTTTGTAAAAGTTGTCTGACAGAAGTTCACTGTTGTCATCGTGCCGATACTGCAATACATAGGCGAATTCCAATCGTTGTTGCAAGCCTAGCGGTTTGTGGCTGAGGCGCAGATCACTGCGTGAGAAATTATTTTTCTTGCTGCCGGTTCGGGTATTTTGGCTGTAATAGCGACTCAGGGACAGTCGGCTGTGGGGCCGCCACTGGTAGCTGATCATCGCGCTGGCGGCGTTACTGGGGGTAAAGCTCTGCTCGTTTTGGCTGCTACTGTCGGAGTTGATATAGGCGTAGCTGGCGTGCAGCAACCAGGCTTGATTGGGGCGGTAGTCAAGTTCGGTTTCGAAGCCCTGTTGCGCGACGCGGTTGTTGTTTTCGGGGGAAAACTTGTCCAGCGCAGTCGAATCTGAAATCAGGTGTTTAAGGGTGTCGTGAAAGAGTTTTACATCCCACTGCAGTCCTGCGGACTGAAAATTGCCGTAGTAACCGATTTCTCGCGAGATGATTTTTTCGGCGCGCAGGTCGGGGTCTCCCGAAGCGGTGATGATAAATTGGCCCGAGGTCATGCCCTCTTCCCGGGGTTCTATATCGTTGACCCGATAGCTCCAGTCCGCCGAGGTTTCCAGTAGGTCTGGCGTGCGTACGGCCTCGGAAAACACCGCCCGCAGGCTGTGGTGGTGGTTAAAGTGGTAGTGCAAGGCCAGTCGCGGCGACAGGTAGCTGCGGTTTTCGTTGTCGTCGCGTTCCCAGGAGGCACCGACATTGGCGCCAATATTATCGTTTAGGCGGTATTCGAGGTTGCCGAATACTTGCACGCTGTTACTGCTGCGCAGGCCATTGTAATAGGTTTCCGAGCTGACGCGATTGTGCTTGAGGTGCATGCCGGCCACTGTTTTAAGTTTCCCGCTCCAGATAATGGTGTCTTGGAATTCCAAGTCTTGGCGGGTTTGGCGACTGTTTTCGTTGGCCGTTGCGGTGACCATTGGCGATGGGTGGTTGGGCTGACCGAGCAGCGCGGGCGGCAGCATGGCGCGCCAATCTTTGAGTTGTTTTTGGCCGGAGTAGTCGTAGCGCAGGTGCTGGCTGTGGTTGTGGTGAAGATCCCAACTGAGTTTGGCGGAGACGAAGTGGTTTTTGTGCTGGGTGTCGGGGGCGCTGATATCGAAATCGCCAAAGTCGTCGCTGGTCCAACCCTGTTTGTAGCCGGCGCCGACACTGAGGTTGGCGCCGTTGATGAGTTTTTCGTAGCGCAGATTAATCATTTCACTGTTGTCGCTATCTCGGCGCTCATCGCCGTCTCGGTCTTCGTCAAAACCATCGTCGCGCCGGGTTTGCACGCTGACGCGGTAATGACCGCCTTCAAATTGTCCGGCGTTGCTAAGCAAGTAGTCCTCGGTACTGTTGCTGCCGCGACGTGCCTGTAGGCTTAGACGCTCGCTGTCTTCGGGGTGGCGGCTGATGATGTTGATCACCCCGAGAAAGGCGTTGGCCCCGTAACTGGCGGTCGAGGGGCCGCGGACTATTTCGATGCGCTCGATATCTTCGATCGCCAGCGGAATATCGTTCCAGTTTACCGTGGCGAGACCGGCCTGATAGATGCTGCGGCCGTCGATCAATACCTGCATGCGGCGCGAATCGCGGTAGTTGGTGCCGTGATAACTGACCACGTAATTCCAGCCGTCGCGTGCGCCGACCGAAGTGCCGGGAATTAAACGAAACAACTCGGGGATGCGGCGCACGCCTGAGGCGATAATCATTTCACGGTCGATCACACTAACACTGGCGGGTACCTCGCTGCGGCTTTGTTTGAGGCGCGCCGGGGTCAATACCATGGGCAGTTCTTCGTTGTCCCAAAGTTCGGCATAACTTAACGGTGATAAAGCGGTTGTGAGGATCAGTGCGCTAATGTTGGCAAGGCTGGTGGAGCGCTCCATAGCGTTTACTCTTTGTAGTTAATGCAGATTATTTTTGTTGGTTGTGTACTAATTGTAGCCCGTATTGAAAACGGGCTGGCCAATAAAAGTTGCAATGTTGGCAAGGAAACTATTTGCCGATGCAAAAGCTGGAGAAAATCCGCCCCAATAGATCGTCGGAGGTAAAGGCGCCGGTGATTTCGCTGAGGTGTTGCTGAGTCAGGCGCAGTTCTTCGGCGAGAAGTTCCGGGGCGTTGTAGTTCAGCAATTGAAGCTCGCCCTGAAGCAGGTGGGTGCGGGCCTGGTTGAGTGCCTCAATATGGCGGCGGCGGGCGATAAACGGGCTGTCGCCGTCTTCGAAGCCTACGCAGTACTTGAGGTGCTCGCGCAGCAGTTCGATACCCTCACCGCGTTTGGCGCTGAGATAGAGTCGCGGCGGCTCGCCGCCCTCTTCCCGTATTTGTTCACCACTGAGATCACATTTGTTAAAGATGACGCTGAGTTTGCCGTCGCGGGCGTGTTTCGCAAACGCGTCGGGCACCTCTGTACTGGGTTGTTGCTGACTGTCGATGATCAGTAGGATGCGATCGGCCTTGTCGATTTCCCGCCAGGCGCGGCGGATACCTTCTTGTTCTACCGGATCGTCGCTATCGCGCAACCCGGCGGTGTCGATGATATGCAGCGGCATGCCGTCGATCAGAATATTTTCGCGCAGAATGTCCCGGGTGGTGCCGGCGATATCGGTGACGATGGCAGACTCGCGGCCGGCCAGTGCATTGAGCAGGCTGGACTTGCCGGCGTTGGGTTTGCCGGCGATGACCACGGTCATGCCGTCGCGCAGCAGACTGCCCTGTTGGGCG
>JBFKEA010000143.1:0-6572 GCA_041619375.1 Spongiibacter sp.
GCACGGCCTCAGTGGCCAGAGTCAGGCCGAGGCGCTGGCCGACTTGCAACAGGCCATCGACGCCGGCGCGCCGCATATCAGCTGGTATCAGCTGACCATCGAGGCCAATACCGAATTCTTCAAACGCCCGCCCGAACTGCCCCAGGAAAACGACATGCTGGCCATGCAGCGCGCCGGCTTTGAACTGCTGGCTGCGGCCGGGTTTCAGCGCTACGAGGTTTCCGCCTTTGCCCGCCCCGGCCACCGCGCCCGCCACAATATTAACTACTGGCAGTTTGGCGATTATCTGGCGCTGGGCGCCGGTGCCCACGGCAAGATCAGCGACAGCGCCGGCGTGCTGCGCTACCAAAAAACCCGTAAGCCCGAGGACTACCTCAGTCGCGCGCCGTCGCGCAGCAGCGCCCAGCAGCGGGTGGCCGAGGCCGACCTGCCCTTCGAGTTTATGATGAACGCCCTGCGCCTGCGCGGCGGTGTGCCGCGCGCCCTGTTTAGCCAGCGCACCGGGCTGGACTGGTCGGCGGTCGACGCCCAGGTGGCGGCGCTGGGAGCGCGCGACCTGTTGATTAACGATGGCAGTATGCTGCGCTGCAGCGAGCGCGGCTTTGCCTTTATCGACAGTATTCTCAGCGAGTTTCTCGACGGCTCGTAAGCGGCTTGTAACAGAAAATTCATCTCTGCGATTTACTCTTTGCGCCTTAGTGGTTACTTACTGGGTGTTGTTATGTCGGGCTCGCTGTCTCGCCGTTCGTTTTTATTAAATAGTCTCGCCGCCGCCGGTGCCATTGGCGCCACAAATTTTCTCACCGCCTGTGGCGACGGCCCGGCTCGGGCTGGTGCGGCGCTGCCTATTCACTGCGGATCGCTGGCCGGTATTGGCCCGTTGCAGCCCGCCGATGACCACGGCATTCAATTGCCGGCCGGGTTTTCGGCGAGAATTGTCGCGGTCTCCGGCGAGGAAGTGATGACGGCCGACGGCGCCGGCACGGGTTATCTCTGGCATCCCGCGCCAGACGGCGCCGCCACCTTTGCCCTGCCCGACGGCGGCTGGGTGCTGGCCTCTAACCGCGAGCGAGTGCCCGATGGCGGCGCCGGGGCAATGCGCTTTGACGCCAACGGTAATATCGTTGACGCCTATGAAATTTTATCGCTGACACGGCAGAATTGCGCCGGCGGCAAAACCCCCTGGGGTACCTGGCTGTCCTGCGAAGAGCAGCCCGATGGGCGGGTCTATGAATGCGACCCCCACGGCATTGTCCCCGCGCAGGTCAAACCGGCGCTGGGCAGCTTCTCCCACGAGGCGGTGGCCGTCGACCCAGATAAAAAAGTGCTCTACCTCACCGAGGATTTTCCCACCGGATACTTTTACCGCTTTGTCCCCGACGATTGGCAGGGCGAGCGCCCGTCCCTGAACTCGGGCACCCTGCAGGTGGCAAAGCTGCTGGGGGCGGCCAATGAGCAGGACTTTATCGCCATCGAGTGGCTGGATGTGCCCCAGCCGACCCTGCCGGCGCAGCTGCAGTTTCTCGACAGCCTCGGCGCCAGCCAGTTTAACGGCGGCGAGGGCCTGTGGTACCAGGATGGTTTGGTGTACTTCACCACTAAGGGCGACAATCGCGTTTGGCTGCTGGACTCGGCCGCCGATAAATTGATGATTGTCTACGATCAGGCCACCGCGCCGCAGGGGCAGAACTTTTTAGCCGGTGTCGATAATGTGGTCATTGCGCCCTCGGGGGACGTGCTGATCGCAGAAGACGGCGACGACATGCAATTGGTGGTGCTCACTCCCGAGCGCCGAATTATCCCGCTGTTGCGCTTCGACGGTCAGCCGGCCTCTGAGGTGACCGGCCCGTGTTTTAGTCCCGATGGTCGGCGCTTGTATGTCAGTTCCCAGCGCGGCCCGGCAGGCCAGGGCGGCATTAATAGCAGCAGCGGCGTTACCTATGAAATTCGCGGCTTTGAAACCCTATCTAGTTGCTGAGCCGGCGTTGAAAGGTGCCGCGGTGCATGCGCGCTAATGCGCATCTTCTGGGTAGATATGTCGCTAGTAGTGCTGCGACTAGTGCTTAGGTGAGTAGTTATTTTCAATAACTTAGCAAAGATCTAACGCATAAATTCAACCGTGTTAATTAGTCTTCGGCAATTACATATCGAGCTGTGTGGTGTTTCCCTGTAGCGTGTAAAGTCTACGACTGCGAAGGTGTTTAGGTTAGGCGGGCAAAAGGTTTCGCCCGCGAACGGGAGAGTGAAATGAGTAACTGGACCCTGCTTGAGGCCGCGCTGGATGCAAGCTCCGAGGGTGTGCTGGTGCTCGCTGTGGAAGACGACGGCGAAATAGGTTTGGTGGAATACGTGAACCGGGCCTTTGAAAATGGCTCGGGCTACGGCGCTGCTGAACTGCTGGGTCAGGGAATCGAATTCCTGCGGGGACTGACTAGCGAACCCACTGTGGGCAATAAAATTCGCCACGCAATCAAGTCGCGCAGTAGTGCCAGTCTGGATCTAGACGTTAAAACCAAAGACCATTCGATGTTCCACGCTCGGATGTGTATCTCGCCGGTCTACGATGAGCACAGCTGCCTTAAACACTTGATCTTTGTCTGCCACGATATCAGCGAGCTGGTGAACTACAAGCTTGAGGTCGAACACCGCAATCGCGAACTCGCCGAAGCCAACCGCCTGTTGCAGGAGCTGGTGGTGCACGATCCGATGACCGGCCTCTACAACCGCCGTTTCTTTGATGCCGAGTTGGAACGCATGTTGGCGTTTCACCAGCGCCGCGGCATGTTGATCAATCTGGCGTTTTTCGACGTCGACTACTTCAAGCGTTACAACGACCACTACGGTCACCTAGAAGGTGATCGCGCACTGAAAATTGTCGCGGCGGAAATTCAGCGTAACTTCGCCCGTGCCGGCGATATCGTATCGCGCTACGGCGGCGAGGAGTTTGTGGTGTTGTCGTCCGCCGATGCCGATACCGATGTGTTTATCAACCATGTCGAGGCGGTGAGAAAGGGGGTGGAGGCACTGGCCCTGCCCCACGCCGCCTCGGCGGTTGCCGAAGTAGTGACGGTTAGCGCTGGGGTGTTCTCGCGGGTACCGAAAAAAAACTGCACGCCGGCAAGTCTTGTCGAAGCCGCCGACCACGGTATGTACATCGCCAAGAAAAAAGGCCGCAACCGTGTTGAGATGGTACCCGAGCTGAAAGTTGTCAACAGCGGCTAGGCTCTAACGCATTGAGTCAATCTCAGCGGCTTGCCCTGCCCTGCTCTGCGCTCAGTGCAGGGGGTCGCGACTCAGCAAGACATTTAATAAATTGTCCTGAAAGTTAATATTGCTGGTCAGCCGGTCGTGTTTTTCGCAGAGAAAAAACGAATAGGCCAGTGGGAAAAAACTATAGCGATGGCGGGGCACCGTTGGGTCTAGGGCATTGCGCGCCAGCAGCGAGGGCTTGGTCACCGCGCCATCGCCCGGTTCGAGCATGGCGCGATGGTAATCGACGCCAGCCAGCGGCGCGGCGATGTCGGTTGGCCGCAGCCGAATGACCGACTCTCCCGCGACTTCTTCTACCAGTATCCGCGCCGGGGTCATAGTGCAGTCGCCGCCAAACACCACCAGCTTGATCGGTGTTTGCGGCAGCGGTACGGTCAGCGACCAGACAAAGCGTCGCGCCCGCTCCAGACGTTTCTCAAACCAGCGGTGCAAGGTGTGCAGGTAGTCCGGGTCGGGATGGTGGCGCTGAATACGGGCAATCACCTTGGGGTCGAACACCGACCACTGAAAGCGTCGCCAAATTTCCACGTCGAACAGGTCGCGCGCCAGCGGCTCGCCGTCGCGGGTAATCAGCCAGGGACTAATCGGGTGTGGAAACAACTGAAAGGTGCTGGGCATGGTGGCTAGCACCTCATTGGGAATGGTTCTGACCACGCGCCTGCCGTTGAGAAAACCGTGTAGGGTTTGCACCGCGCCGAGGTTCGGCGTGCCCAGCAGTATCACCTTATTGACCTTCTGCGCACCGGCCAGACTCACCGGAAAGTCGTTGTCATCTAGCACATCGGCGCTGCCATAGCGCAGAAAATAACGGGTAATCAGCCCGCCCATACTGTGGGCAATAATATTCACCTTCAGCGCCGGCTGGCCGTAGTCGCGGCGAATCTGCTCGATCAATGCGTCCAGGGCGCGGGCCGCTTGCACATTGTCCTGACGCCAGTCGTAGGCCAGCACATAGTAGTGGCGGCCGGGGCGCGTCAGCGGCTGGCCGGGGCGGCGCCGGCTAAAGCCCCCGGCCTGTTCTAGGGTATTGATCAGCGGGCGGTAGTAGTCGCGGCCCAGCGCGGTTTCAGTCAGCCCGACGGCTTGGTAATTGTCGGCCACCGGCTCTAGCGTCTGCGGGTCTATATGCAGGGCAAGGTCGCGATAGTTACTGCTGAGAATGCGCCACCAATTACCCGGCCACAGCTCTTCGCCGCTGAGCCGGTCGCGCAGCCGCGAGCCGCTAAGGCCGGGAATAATAATTAGCGGCAATTGGCTTTGCTCTGCCGGGGCGTGGTGGCGGTACAGCTGTTGTAAATCCGGGCGCGCCGCGCCGCTGCAGGCCAGCAACAGCAACAAGGTGAGGGCAACGAGGCAAACCAGCAGGGCGATTTTCATGGCAGTGTTAATTATAGGCCAGTGCCCGCGGCCCGGCGGCGGCACTTGTGCGGGTTGCCTGCAGCCGTCATTATCGCTGACTTATGCCCTACTCTGTCGCGCCCAAGGAGCCGCCATGAACTACTGCCCGCAGTGTGCCAACCCTATCGCCGAGGTGCTGGTCGACAACGAAATTCGCAGCGGTTGCCCCGACCGCAGCTGTGGCTATGTGCACTTTAATAACCCGGTGCCGGTGGTGGCGATGATTGTCGAGGTCG
Organism: Spongiibacter sp.; assembly: GCA_041619375.1. GTDB lineage: Bacteria > Pseudomonadota > Gammaproteobacteria > Pseudomonadales > Spongiibacteraceae > Spongiibacter. The sequence goes on from JBFKEA010000143.1 coordinate 4,905, forward strand.
AGGGCGGGGTGGTGCTGGCCCACAATGTCAGCTGGCCGCAGCAGTTCTATTCGATTATCACCGGCTTTCTAGAGGCCGGCGAAGACCCGCTGGACTGCGCCCGGCGCGAAACCCTAGAAGAGTTGAATCTGCACGCACTGGACACCCAGCTGGTGGGGGTCTATCCCTTTGCCCAGCAAAATCAGGTGATTATCGCCTACCACGTCAAGGCAGCGGGCGACATCCAGCTCAATCACGAGCTGGACGACTACAAAATTGTGCCCGTCGATAAACTCAAAGGTTGGAATATGGGTACCGGGCTGGCCATTGAGGACTGGCTGAAAAGCCGCCGCGGCTAGCGCCCCTGCACTATTCCTCGCTGGTGGTGCCGCGGTCTTTTTCCGCCTCGTTTTTGGCGATTACCCGCGCCGCTTCCAGCTCTTCGGTCAGCCGGCCCAATTCCGCTTTAACCGCCTCGCGCGCCTCGCCTTCCAGCGGCTCGTCGACACTTTTCAGCTGCGCTTTCAGCGCGGTCGTTTTCGCTTCCAGTGCGGCCACGGCGCTGGTCAATTCCGCCTTGTTAAACAGCAGCTCCTCGGCGCGACCATCGTTGTTATCTTGTTTCTTTTTGCGCCGGCGGGTATCGGGAATCAGTTTGTCGGCGGGGTCCAGCACCCGCTGATTCATAAAGTTGGGCGACACAATTTCAATGCCGGCCTCGTGCAGGGCGTCCAGCATCCGGCCGCGCAGTTTGGAGCGGGTGCTCACCAGCAGGCTGGCCTCTTCCAGCCAGCCGCTGGCGCGATAGGTAATGGAAAAATCCCCCAACTCGCGAATCTGTACAAAGCCGTCGCTCAGCTCGGCCTTGTCAATGGCGGTGAGCAGTGCTGTCTCGACATCGTGGCGGTCGACATCATAGCCCAGCGACACCTCAGCGCTGATCACCGTGCCCGAGGCGCGCACTACATTGTAGGGCTCCTGCACCAGCAGCAAATTGGGCACGGTGACCAACTCGCTGGTTTCGTTCTGAATCTCCACATGCAGCAGGCCGAGCTGGCTCACCCGGCCCAGCTCATTGCGAAACTCGATATAGTCGCCGGCCTTAAAGCTGTTTACCGTGCGCAGCATAAAGCCAGCCATTAAATTGCCCATCACCGAGGTTGACGACAGCGCGATGGCCGCCGAGGCCAGCAGGCCGATCAGCGAAAACAACTGGCCGCGCAGCTCGCTGTCCATTGGCAGCGTGGCCACCAGTGCCACCAGCCCCAGCAACCGGAAGATCAGCCGGGTACCCTGTTCGCGATAGCGGGTGTCGGCGCCGTGCTGCTTCTGCACGTTGAACAGCTGGCGTGTTACCAGCCACACCAGCGTCAGCAACAATATGGCGACCAGCGCCGGCAGCCACTGGCCCAGCCAGTCGGGGAATGCGCCGGGGGCGACGTCGAAAGCCTGTTCCATAATGTGGTCTTCACTCCATAAGCTGTGCCGCCCAGTGTAGAGCGCCGCGCGGCTTGCGCATAGTGCCGCGCACAGCCGTAGGGGGAGCGCGCTGGCCTGTGGTAAACTTAGGGGCTTCACTGGAGAGACGATTCAACAAGAGGTCAGCATGCCTGCATACCGTTCCAAAACCTCCACCGCCGGCCGCAATATGGCAGGTGCCCGGGCGCTGTGGCGCGCCACCGGCATGAA
>JBFKEA010000144.1:0-6567 GCA_041619375.1 Spongiibacter sp.
ACTGACCACCCGCTCACTCACACCGGCGACCGCCTCGACCTCGGCTTGCGGCACCACCATGGTCGCGCGCAAGGTTTCCAGTGGCACATCCGCCGGTGAGGGCGTTGGCTGACGGTTAATAAAATCGAGTAAACCCTGGGTTTGGGGGTCAAGCATGTTGTTACCTCGCATCACTGGCACACCGTTAGCTGGAACTGTGGCAGCCGCTCTTCAAGCAATTCCCTGGTAAGGCGCGCGTACTCTTGCTTAAAATTGGGGTGACTCAAAACCCAAAAATCCCGCCTGCAACTGCCGCCAGCATTAAATCATCCAGCTGCGCAAGAAGTCGTTAAGCTGGCCACTGGCGTTATTATTGTCAACCACATCTGCGGCAATATTGCTCTGTACCGGCGCTGGGCAGACAGCCGACACTCCCACGTCCGCATTCATTTCTTGCGGCTCATAGTGCAGAGGTTGGCTCAGCGCGACCGGCGCATGCTGCGCCAACATCTGCGGTACAAGCATCTGAATACCATACAGCGCCATAGCGCTAGCAAACCTAAACGGCTACCCCGAACTGAGCTGCGACCTGCCTTCGTAATCCTACCCTACTTCTTTGCCCCCACTGGGCGCTCACTCTGCCCCACGGCCCAGAAGTGCAGGCTTACCTTGAGAGCGATCAGCTGCGGCCCTATATTTGCGCAGGTGAGGAAATTACTTAGCTGCGTTTTGACGCCGACTTTATCATTGCCGCCACCAGTGTACGCAACACCCGCGTCTGCCATGTATCGGCGGCATGGAGCACTTCTGCGGCGACCTCTTATCAGCAAGCTAGAAGCACTCCGCCGCACTCGATGGCAAACGCATTGCCGCCGTGCAAAAATCCATTTTTGGCTCGGGCTGTCAGTGCTGGCACTTGGATGCCCGGAGCGTGCCCGCCACCTGGCCGTGGAACCGCGGCCACTTTCAGACCGCCATGCAAACTGCCGGCTTCGCCGCCTTCGAACAGCGTTAGGAGCCCCGTAGGACAGCGAAGGCTGCAGCGTATTCTCAGACGGGGCCGTGCGTGACAAACCGCAACGCACTATAGTGTTGCTAATGTGCCTACCGGGGAGTTTTTCTATGGAAGATAGCCAACGTCGCGATGAATTGGCGCTGGAGCGAACGCATCTCGCCAATGAACGCACGCTACTCGCCTACCTGCGCAGCGCTTTGGCATTTGCCGCAGCGGGCGCCGCTGTGCTGCACTTTTACTCCGACAGCCCGCTGCTGTCTGCCCTCGCCTGGCTGTTAATTGGCAGCGGTCTGGCCGTGCTGAGCTGGGGCGGACGGCGCTTCGCTGAAGTAAAGCGTCGCATCAGTCGCTAAACCAGCAGACCGCGACCGGCCGACATCGGCAAAAAAAAGCGCCCCGGAGAGCGCAAATACTTTCAACTGGCGCAGTGCTCAGCGATAGGGCACTCGCTGAAACAGCACGTCAGTCAGTTGAATGGTCCCGGCAGGGCGCTGATCAAAAGCAATATGAATGGCCGCAAGCGATGTGAGGTCCACCCCGGCGTCGTGGATCACCTTGGCATCGAGCCTGAACGGCAACATATTAATGACCGTCTTGGCGCCGGTATCGCGCGCCGACAGTGTCAGCCCCGGCGGAAAATACAAGGCGTCAGTATAGTCACTGGCCAGCAGCGTCACTTCTGCGCCTGCGGTATCTCGCAAAGTTAAGTTTAAATCCTGCCCCGCGGCATTTTCTGGCGTAACACTCACGCCCATGCGCAGAGTCAGAAAGTCTGTCCCGCTAACATCCAAACCCGCCTCCGGCAGAGCTAGGGTGATGCTCGCGCCACTGTTCAAATAGTTGGCAAATACCTGTGGCGCCTTGGAAATTGTCGATGGCGACGGGCAGCGATCCTGGTTAAAACCCAGGGTATCATCCAGACTGCCGCCATTGGGTTCGCACCAACCGGTAAACGTAAAGCCAGCAAAACTGTTGCTGGAAAACGCATTCTCCGACAGCGACGCGTCGCTGAGGGTATTATCAACGACAATTAAATTCTCTCGCGATTGGTGAAAAGACAGGTGCAAGCGCTCATTACAACTTGATTGCCCCTCTGGACATGCGCTTTCCGGCAGTTGCTCCAGAGCGCTCCAATAGCCGGCAAACTGCTGCTCTCCGCCGGCAAACAAACGCAAAAAACTACTGATCAAAAACTCGCCGTGACGGCGCTGGTCGCTGCGACTAAAACGCCCACTCAGCGGCGAGGCCTCGGTGCAATAGGGATCAAAACCATTGAGTAGCGCGTCATCATTAAACCAGAAGTCATTGTAGTAATTGTGATTGGCGCCCATCGAGGTAATCATAAATTGCGGCTGCGACACATCGTTGTCGTTATAACGCACGTTGTCATACATATAGACACCGTGCAGCGTGGAGACATCGCCATCGCAATAGGGCGACAAAGTCACCCATGCGGTATTGAGCGGCAACTCCGAATCGAAGTCGGTGGGCGCAAGGGAAAAGACCGCATTGATAGAGTGCGGCCGATCAAATTCACTGCTATTGCGAAAGCGTGTGTCTTGGTTGTAGGTGATCGCTTTGGCCACACCATTGCCACCGCGTGAATGACCCATTAAGCCGACACGAGACAAGTCGATAGCATTGAGTAATTCACCAAAATCATTACCGAGCGCGTCGATGCGATAGTCCGAATCGGGGTGGGCGGCAATATCCCGAAAGATATCCAAGTGGTGCAGGATAACCTCAGCGCGAGCGGTAATGCCCTGGTCATTTGAGCCCGAGTCCTGGGCGTTGATATCGTTCACATCGATGGACAACACCACATAACCATGTGACGCCAAAGTATCGGCAATGTAGTCATAACCCTTATCCGAGCGAATGGGCACAAGGCCATCGGCCTCGCAATCGGTACCCGACGACTCATCACCACTGGCGTCACCGGTGGTGGAGCAGGTGGAGTGACGGCCGTGCTGAAACAGGATCAGCGGAAAGCCGCCCGCCGGGATCTCGGCGTCTGCGCCGAGCTGCGGATAGTGGATTACCCCGAGTATATCTACCGGGTCACTAAAGCTATCGACACTGCTGCCGTCACTATCATCAATATTGCGCGTGGCGGTAACCGCCGCATACCGATAGTCAATGGGACCGGCAATGGCGTATTCACCGGCAACATCGACATCGGGAGCCACACCATCAAAGCGCGTCAGTGAATACACCTCTTCAGCAACGGGCTCCTTGATATTGGTATCGGCATCACTGTCGGCGCCGCCACCGGAAGAGCCCCCACAGGCACTCACTAACAAGGCAAAAACAACTGGCGCCGCACAGTAACGGCGGCTCATCGAGAGGGGTAAAAAGGCCATAACATGACTCCATACAACATAAATGGGTTGGCCCTGCTTCGCTACCGTCCTAGCATACGCTGCAACAGCTCCACCGCTTTGTTGCAGCTTTAGTGCCAGTTCCTAAAATCGCCCCGTTGCCGCTAGGGTCAGCGAATAACACAGCGCCGAGCGCCTCACTTCCAAGGCAAAACGCCACATCTTGGCGCAGAAATTTTGCACACGCCCCAAATGTATTCAGCGAATACACGCGGCGACCGCTTGCGCCAAATGGGCCAACAGGCTATAAGTTGCCGCCTCATTCAGTGCAAACTCCGGTACACTTAGCCGCATGGATTCCAAACCTCAAAACGCCGAACTGCCCTTTAGCGATGCGCCGCTGTTTCGCCTAAAAGCCGGTCTATTCCCGCTGACCCAGCTCGATATCAGCGACTACGAACACAGCCACTTCGCCGAGCAATTGCGCGCCAAGGCCGCCGAAGCACCGGCCTTCTTTCAACACACGCCAGTTGTACTGAACTTTGAGCCCTATCAGGGAACCCTGTCACCGCCGCTGCTTGAACTGGCCGCGCTGTGCCGCGAGCACGGCCTGATTCCCGTGGCATTGCGCAGCCCCGACGAGGCCCTGCAGCAACTGGCCCGCGAGGCTGGGCTGGCGCTGATGCCCGCCGGGCGACCGGGTCGCGACGACAGCGAAGCCGCGCCACCGCCGACCGCAGCAGAAACCGACGCCACCGCAAATACTGCCAGCGCCGGCGAGCGCAGTACCAGCCCCAGTAAAATTATCGACACGCCGATTCGCTCCGGCCAGCAGGTATACGCTGCCGGCGGCGACCTAATTGTACTGTCGTCGGTGTCGGCCGGCGCCGAGGTACTAGCCGACGGCAATATCCATATCTACGGTGCACTGCGCGGCCGCGCTCTGGCCGGCGTGCGCGGCGACACTTCTGCGGGTATTTTCTGTCAGAGTCTGGAAGCCGAGCTGGTATCTATTGCCGGAAACTTTAAACTGGACGAAGATCTGCGCGGTGAACACTGGAAAGCCGCAACCAAGATTCGCCTTAGCGAGCAGACTTTGCATATTCAGCCGCTGAGCTGAAACGCATATTATCCGGGCGCAAACGGCGTCCACTAAAGCCATAGGGAGCCCTGTTTTGGCCAAAATTATAGTAGTGACCTCAGGTAAGGGCGGTGTGGGCAAAACAACCACTAGCGCCGCTATCAGCAGTGGCCTGGCGCTTCGCGGCCACAAGACCGCCGTCATCGATTTCGATATCGGCCTGCGCAACCTAGATATTGTCATGAACTGCGAGCGCCGCGTGGTCTACGACTTTGTCAACGTGATCAACGGCGACGCCAACCTGCGCCAAGCGCTGATCAAAGACAAGCGGGTCGACAACCTCTATATTTTGCCGGCCTCGCAAACCCGCGACAAAGACGCGCTGAGCGTCGACGGCGTCGAGCGCGTGCTGAAAGAACTGGCCGACGACGGCTTTGAATATATTATTTGCGACTCGCCGGCGGGCATTGAACACGGCGCCTTCATGGCCCTGTATTTTGCCGACACCGCGATTGTGGTCGCCAACCCCGAAGTTAGCTCGGTACGCGACTCTGACCGCATCCTCGGTATATTGCAGAGCAAGTCGCGCCGCGCGGAGAACGGCGAGCGCGTCGAAGAGTGCCTGCTGCTGACCCGTTACAACCCTGAGCGCGTCGCCAAGGGCGAAATGCTCGCGGTGGGCGATGTCGAAGAAATTCTGGCGACCAAGTTGCTCGGCGTTATCCCCGAATCGGAAACGGTGCTCAAGGCCTCTAACCAGGGCATCCCGGTGATTCACGACGAACAGAGCGCCGCCGGCCAGGCCTACAGCGACGCCGTTTCGCGACTGCTCGGCGAAGACGTCGAGCACCGCTTCGTCAATATCGAGCACAAGGGCATCTTCAAGCGCCTATTCCGGAGGAGCGCATGAGCATACTCGACTTCTTCCGCAACAATAAAAAAGACACCGCCTCCGTCGCCAAGGAGCGCCTGCAAATTATCGTTGCCCACGAGCGCAATCAGCGCAACCAGCCCGACTACCTGCCCAAACTGCAGCAGGAGTTACTGGAAGTGATTCGCAAGTACGTCGACGTCAGTCAGGATCAAGTGGAAGTGGCGCTGGATAACAACGGCAACTGCTCGGTATTAGAACTGAACATCACCCTGCCGGACCGCTGAGTCCGCAGTGCCGACGGCAATATGGCCGCCGGCACCTTCCAGGCGCAAACCTATCTAGACCTGAGCTCCGGCCCCGGCCGCTAGCGCAGCGGCGCAAACGACTGCAGATAGGGATTCACTGCATTGCGCTGCAGGTGTATATAGCCGTGCTCGGTGAGTTGGTGACAGCTATTACAGCCGCTCAGCAGCTGATCAAACGCCGTAATGGCCCGCGGCAATTCGCCGCTATCGATCGCCGTGCCCAGCTGGCGCATCAGCGGCCTTAGCGTGCTCGCCGACAGGCGCCCCACCGGGTAGTCGCCATAGCTTTCGATACTACTGGCACGGGCCACTGCCGCCTCCAGCTCGTGGGCATAAAAATCTGCCAAGCGCAGATTGTCGGCGTCCAGCGACAACTGGATTTTATGGGCGAAGCGCTGCATATCGGCCATCACCGCCACTAGGTCCACGCTCTCTTCAGCCGCGCTCATCGGCGCAATAGCCAGCCCCAGACTCAGCGCGAGCCCCCGACCCAAGCGCCGCCCGGCGCTCCGACCCCGCATCTTGCTCCCGGCTGCTTCTTTTATTACCGCGTCATTCATTGCCGTCTTTACTCATTCACCCACGCAGGCGCTGTTATAGCAGAGCCATAGCGCCAGGCTCTACTACTGCGACGATTTGTCGCGGCCACTGTGGGACACTTCATCGTGTAAAAATCCGATTTGCCGCGCCCGCTGCTCCCAGCGCTGGCGGGCAAACACCTGCATATCCACCGCCGGGTCAGTCTCGTCGGTGATCTCAAAGCCGAGCAGGGTCTCGACGAGATCTTCGGTGGTCACCAAACCGTGCAGCTCGCCGTACTCACCCACCGCCAGCGCCATCTGCTTACCGGGCACCAACATTTTTTGGATCATCGCCCGCAGCGGCAGATTGTCGGGCACAATTAATAAGGGCCGCTGCAGGCTGTACAGCACCGTGCCCGGCGCGTCGATGGCAGCGCGCAGAATTTCATCCTTGCGGACAAAGGCAAAGAC
>JBFKEA010000145.1:0-6488 GCA_041619375.1 Spongiibacter sp.
AATATCCTGTTGGTCAACAACGGCCTGCATATTGATATTCAGATTGACGGCAGCCACCCGATTGGCAAAACCGATGCCGCTCAGGTGAAAGATGTTTGCCTAGAATCTGCCCTGACTACCATTCAAGATTGTGAAGACTCGGTTGCCGCGGTAGACGCTGAAGACAAGTGTGTGGCCTACAGCAACTGGCTGGGCCTGATGAAGGGCAACCTCAGCGAAACCTTTAATAAAGGTGGCAAAGAGCAGACCCGTCGCATGGCTGAAGACCGCGTCTTCACCGCGCCCAACGGCGGCGAAAAAGTTCTGCACGGCCGCAGCTTGTTGCTGGTGCGCAATGTCGGTCACCTGATGACCAATAACGCGATTATCGATGCACAGGGCAACGAAATCCCTGAAGGCATTATGGACGCCATGGTCACCGTACTGGCGGCCATGCACGACTTGAACAAGACTGGCAGCCTGAGCAACTCTCGCACCGGCAGCGTTTACATCGTTAAGCCGAAAATGCACGGCCCCGAAGAAGTGGCGTTTGCCGCCGAGCTGTTTGGCCGCGTTGAAGATGCTCTGGGTCTGGCTCGTAATACCCTGAAAATAGGCATCATGGATGAGGAGCGCCGTACCACGGTTAACCTAAAGGCCTGTATTGCCGCCGCCAGTGAGCGCGTGATCTTTATCAATACCGGCTTCCTGGATCGCACCGGCGATGAAATCCACACCAGCATGGAGGCCGGTGCCTTTGTCCGCAAGGCGGACATGAAGCAACAGGCCTGGATCAATGCCTACGAAGACTGGAACGTCGATATCGGCCTGGCCTGTGGTCTCAGCGGCAAGGCGCAAATCGGTAAAGGCATGTGGGCCATGCCAGACGAAATGGCGCAGATGATGGAGGCCAAAATTGGCCACCCTAAAGCTGGCGCCAACTGTGCCTGGGTGCCTTCGCCCACGGCGGCCACCTTGCACGTAATGCACTACCACGAAGTGAATGTGCGCAGCCAGCAAGAACAGCTGGCTGATCGCCAGCGCGCGGCTTTGGAAGATATTCTGACAATCCCGGTCGCCGAGAACACTGACTGGAGCGCCGAAGAGATCCAGAACGAACTGGATAACAACGCCCAGGGCATCCTCGGCTATGTGGTGCGCTGGATCGACGCCGGTGTGGGCTGCTCCAAAGTGCCCGATATTAACGATGTTGGTCTGATGGAAGACCGCGCCACCCTGCGTATTTCCAGCCAGCACATCGCCAATTGGTTGCGCCACGGTATCTGCAGTGAAGAGCAGGTGATGGAAACCCTGAAGCGCATGGCGGCCGTGGTCGATCGCCAGAATGCCGGCGATGCGAGCTACCGTAACATGGCGCCCAATTTTGATGACAGCGTTGCCTTCCAGGCGGCCTGCGAGTTGGTCTTCGAGGGTGTTAAACAACCCAATGGCTATACAGAACCAGTTTTGCACCGTCGCCGTATAGAGTACAAAGCGAAACACGGCGCTTAAGCGGGGGCGACCCCGAAACGATTTCCTGTCAGTGAGGCTTGGCCCGGTTCTACCGGGCCTTTTTTTTGCCTGCTCACAAACCCCTGTGCTGGCGAAGTGGTGATAAACTGCCCATAATCACGCCGTATTATACTATTTAGCGGAGCTATCAGCGCCATGAATCTATCGCGTATCGACTTGAACCTGTTGGTCTATCTCGACGTGCTGTTGCGCGAAAAAAATGTCACGCGGGCCGCCGAGCAGCTGGGCATTACCCAGCCGGCGCTGAGTAATGGTCTGCGCCGCTTGCGCGACCTGTTCAACGACCCCCTGCTGGTGCGCACCAGCGAGGGTATGACGCCCACTGAGCGGGCGCTGGAGCTGCAGCCGCAGGTGCGTAATATTCTGTCTTCGGTCGAGCAGGCGGTGTTGCCGGTGTCGGACTTTGAGGTGACCGAGAGCAGTCGCGTGTTTCGGGTGATGGCCAGCGACTACGCCGAGTCCACGCTGCTGACCCGGTTGCTGTTTAAACTGCGCGACGAAGCGCCCAATATCACCTTGGACATCCTCACGCCGTCGGACGTGACCTTTCAGGATCTGGAGCAGGGCAAAATCGATATGGCGGTCAACCGCTTTGACCGCCTGCCGCAGTCCTTTCATCAGGCGACGGTGTGGCGCGACAGTTTTTCCTGCTTGATGAGCAGCGACAACAAAGCGCTGGAGAATTTTGATATGGACGCCTTTCTCGCCGCGCCACATATCTGGGTGAGCAAAACCGGCATGGGCGTCGGTCGCGGTATGAGTCACCGCGACAGCCAGCGTCTGGGCTGGGTCGACGAGGCCCTGGCTGAGGTCGGTCACGAGCGGCAAATTCGTGTGTTTACCCGCCATTATCAAGTGGCGGCGCTGCTGGCGCGCCACCCGGACCTGATCGCCACCCTGCCAACCCAAGTGGCTAAACTGTATGCCGACGACCCTCGTCTGGCCGTGCGCAAGCCACCGTTTATGATTATTCCCATCGAACTGAAATTGGCTTGGAGCCCGCTGTTACAGCACGACCCCGGTCATATCTGGCTGCGCCGCCGCATCGTCGACATGGGTCAGGAAATGATCGAGCACGGCTAGCGTTCTCTCGCTGGCGCTCGCCTTCAGGCCTGTCGTCGGCTGCCCGGCTTGCGGGCGGCGCTGAGCTAAACGGACAACTTTAGGCCAAATCACTACAGATTATGGCTGTCGGCGTGACCTTGCCGGGCAAAGCTGTCATGCTTGCCGGCTCATTTTAACGGGAGGTTCCCATGAATATTGCCAACGATTGCGTGGTGGCATTTCACTACACCCTCACCGACGATAACGGTGTGGAGCTCGATTCATCTAAAGGCCAGGAGCCATTGGCTTACCTGCACGGACACGGTGGCATTATCCCCGGTCTGGAGCGCGAGCTGGCGGGCAAGGCGACAGGCGATGAGTTGAAAGTGACTGTGCAGCCGGGCGATGCCTACGGCGAGCTCAACCCCGAACTGATTCAAGCGGTACCTCGCGCAGCATTCCAAGGTGTTGATCAGATCGAAGTCGGTATGCAGTTCCAGGCTCAGGGCGAAGGCGGCCAGATGCAGATGGTTGTGGTTAAAGCGGTCGATGACGAGAATGTCACGGTCGATGCCAACCACCCACTGGCGGGCCAGACTTTGCATTTCGAGGTTAGCATTGCCGAAGTGCGCGCTGCGAGCGAAGAAGAAATTGCTCACGGCCACGTGCATTAATTACTGCGCGGGTTCGGGTCGATACTCGTCGACCCGACTTTCTCTCCCCCTCTTTTTCACCCCTTACTTCACCTTTGCCACAATCTGGCAAGAAACCTGCTTTAAAAATAGCCTAAGCTGAAACTACGCAGTCGCCTTGTGCCTGCGGGATCGGTGTTGTGCTGCGCAGGAGATTGCCCTTGGCCCATCAGCTAGCTGGTCTAGACGATTTTTTACAGAGTGAGTCTTTGCCCGCGGCCTATGCCCGGCAAATTGCCGATTACTATCTGCCGTGTCTCCAGCGCTGGTTGGCCCGGCGTGGTGAGGCAGTGGCGGTGTTGGGCATACACGGCGCGCAGGGGAGTGGAAAATCGACTCTGGCGGCCTTCTATCACTGGTATCTGACGCGCCACTGCCAGCTGCGGGTGGCCAGCCTGTCGTTGGATGACTTTTATTTGTCGTCGGCCCAGCGCCGTGGACTGGCGGCCCAGCAGCATCCGCTGTTGGCCACCCGCGGCGTGCCCGGTAGTCACGATGTCGCTTTGGCCGCTGACACACTGGCAGCGCTGCGCGCCGGCCGCCGCTGTCGCCTGCCGCGCTTTGACAAGGCCCGCGATGAGCCGCGGCCGACCAATGAGTGGCCGCAGGTCGACGCCGTTGATGTAGTGATATTTGAGGGCTGGTGTCTGGCGGTGCCGCCGCAGACTGAGGCGGAATTGCAGGCACCGGTGAACGCCTTGGAAGCCGCTGAGGACAGTGATGGTCGCTGGCGAAGCTGGGTGAATGCGCAGTTGGCCGGGGCCTACCAGCAGCTGTTTGCCGACATCGACTATTTACTGATGCTGCAGGCGCCGAGCTTCGATTGTGTGGCGGCGTGGCGGGGCGAGCAGGAGCAAAAGCTGGCCCGGCGCCGCGCCGGTGATGCATCCGCCACGTTTATGAATGCCGAGCAAATTCAGCGGTTTATTAGCCATTATGAGCGTTTGACTCGCCACGCCCTAAGCGTGCTGCCGGCGCGGGCAGATGCGCGCCTAGCGCTGGATGCCCAGCGCCGGGTGACCGGCCTGTTCTATAGGCAGGGCGAGCCATGAGCCGCGCGACGGTGGTGTTTACCGACCTCGATGGCAGTCTGCTCGACCACCACAGCTATAGTTTTGCGGCGGCTGGCGAAGCGCTGGCGGTGTTGGCCCAGCGGCAGATACCGTGGATTCTCAATACCAGTAAAACCGCCGCGGAGCTGGCCAGCTTGCGCCGCGACTTGCGCAACCCCTATCCCTATATTGTTGAGAATGGTGCGGCGGTGATCTTTCCCGAGGCGGGGCCGCCGTCGCTGGCGCAGGGCCGCTGGGGGCGAGTGAAGGCCCTGGCGCGGCCGCGCAGCGATTTTTTGCCGGACTTGCAGCGCTGGCGGCGCCAGCACGGCGCGCTGTTTCAGGGTTTTGCCGATATGGATGCCCATGCCCTGTGCGCGTTGACAGGACTGCCCCGAAATGGTGCAGAGCTTGCTCTGCAGCGCGACTATTCCGAGCCCATCGTCTGGCGGGGAGATGAGGCGCAGTGGCGGCAATTTGACGATTTTTTGCAGGCTGAAGGTTTGCGCGCCCAGCGCGGCGGCCGTTTTGTGCATATCAGTGATCACTGCGACAAGGGCTGCGCCATGCAGTGGCTGGCGCCGCAGCTGCTGGCTGACTGCCCGGCGCCGCTGTGCATTGCGCTGGGCGACGGCGGCAATGATGTGCCGATGTTGGCGCTGGCCGACGAGGCGGTGGTGATCCGTTCGCCCAGCCACGCGCCGCCGTCGATACCCATGCCCCGCGGCAGGGTGAGGGTGAGCGAGCAGGAGGGCCCGGCGGGCTGGAATCGCAGCTTACTGGAGCTGTTGAACCACAAGTAAAGCGGCACAAAAAATGCGTGGCTGTAGGGCGTCGGGCTGCGCCCGTGGCAGGCACCGGCACTCAAACAAATAACAAGGACCCAGTTATGGCGGATTTTTATCAAAACGGCATTATCACGACCCTGCACAATCTGGTGGATAGGCCGGTGGCGGAGTTGGAGGCAGAGCTCAGCGGCTTTGCGCGCCACCGGCCGATGGCGCTGGTGCTGCCGTCGCTGTTTTCCGAGTTGGAGGGGCCGGCGCTGGGGCATATTATTGATGAAATCGCCAAGGTGCCCTACCTGGAAGAGGTGGTCATTGGCCTGGATCAGGCCGACGAGGCCCAGTATCGCCACGCGCTGAAGTTTTTCAGTCGTCTGCCCCAGCGCCACCGCGTGCTGTGGAATGACGGCCCGCGCCTGCGGGCACTGGATGCGCGCTTGCAGTCACGGGGGCTGGCGCCCATGGAGGCGGGCAAGGGACGCAATGTGTGGTACTGCATGGGCTATGTGCTGGCCTCTGACCGCAGCGAGGCTATTGCCCTGCACGACTGCGATATTCTGACCTACGACCGCCGCCTGCTCGCCCAGCTGTTTTATCCGGTGGCCAATCCGGGGTTTAACTATGAGTTCTGCAAGGGCTTTTACGCCCGGGTGGCAGACGGCCGGATGAATGGCCGGGTCAGCCGGCTGCTGGTCACGCCGCTGATTCGCTCGCTGAAAAAAATCTTCGGTGACCTGGATTATCTGGAGTACCTCGATAGCTATCGCTACCCGCTGTCCGGCGAGTTCTCGATGCGCCGCGATGTGCTCAACGATCTGCGTATTCCCAGTGACTGGGGCTTGGAAATCGGCGTGTTGTCGGAGATGTACCGCAACTATTCCACCAATCGTCTGTGCCAGGTGGATATCGCCGATGCCTACGACCACAAGCACCAGTCGCTGTCGGCCGACAATGATGCCGGCGGCCTGTCGAAGATGTCGATCGATATTTCCAAGGCGATTTTTCGCAAGCTGGCGACTACCGGGGTGGTGTTTAACAGCGAGACCTTCCGTTCGATTAAGGCGACCTATTTCCGCGTGGCGCTGGATTTTGTCGACAGCTACCGCAATGACGCGGTGATGAACGGCCTGGATTTGGATCTGCATCGCGAGGAAGAGGCGGTGGAGCTGTTCGCCGGCAATATCGTCAAGGCGGGCAATGCCTTTTTGGACAACCCGATGGAAACCCCGTTTATACCCAGTTGGAACCGGGTGTGTAGCGCCGAGCCGCAGTTGCCGGCAGAGCTGCTGGCGGCGGTAGCGGCAGACACCGATGAGTACGGCGTATGACGGTCGCGACGGCTCTACAACACCTGCGCGACACGCTGGCCGCGCAGCTTCAGCAGATATACCCCGAGCGCGATG
>JBFKEA010000146.1:0-6446 GCA_041619375.1 Spongiibacter sp.
CCCGCTCAATTGATTGAGCAGGCACTGGCGCGCGGCGAAGGGCAACTGGCCGATACCGGTGCTCTGGTGGTCACTACTGGTAAGCGCACCGGCCGTTCACCTGGCGATCGCTTTATCGTTCAGGAGCCGTCTACGGCTGATGCCATCGAGTGGGGAGGCGTAAACCGCCCGTTTGATGCCGCCAAATTCGACGCCCTGTGGACCCGTGTAGAAGACTATCTGGCCGACCACGACCGCTTTGTTTCCAGTCTGCACGTCGGTGCTCACGAAGATCACTACATCCCCGTGGTGGTGAACACGCAAACCGCATGGCAGGGACTGTTCGGTCGCAATATGTTTGTGCGCCCAGAGAAGTACAACCCTAAGGCGAAGGAAGAGTGGACTATCCTTAACTGCGCCGGTTTTGTCTGTGACCCCGAGCGCGACGGTACCAACTCCGACGGTTGCGTCATCATCAACTTCGCCCAGCGCAAAGTATTGCTGGCCGGTATGCGTTACGCCGGTGAAATGAAAAAGGCGATGTTCTCCGTGCAAAACTTCCTGTTGCCGGAAAAAGACGTGATGCCGATGCACTGTTCGTCAAACGTTGACGAAGACGGCAATACCACCTTGTTCTTCGGTCTGTCTGGCACGGGTAAAACCACCCTGTCTGCCGATCCTAGCTGCTACCTGATCGGCGACGACGAGCACGGCTGGGCAAAAGGTTCGGTGTTCAACATCGAAGGTGGCTGCTACGCCAAGACCATCAACCTCAGTCAGAAAAACGAGCCCATCATTTGGGATGCGATTCGTTTTGGCGCGATTGTTGAGAACGTCGTCATCGACCAAAATAGCCGCACCGCTGACTACGATGACACCAGCCTGACTGAAAATGGTCGCTGCTGTTATCCGCTGGAAAATGTTGAAAAGCGCGTCATTGAAAACGCCGCCGGCGAGCCGAAAACCGTTATCTTCCTGACTTGCGATGTATCCGGCGTGCTGCCTCCCATCTCTATCCTGTCCAAAGAAGCGGCGGCCTTCCACTTTCTGAGTGGTTACACTGCGCGTGTTGGTTCGACCGAGCTGGGTGCAGAAGCGGGTATCCACCCGACCTTCTCCACCTGTTTTGGCGCGCCGTTTATGCCGCGTCCGGCCGGCGAGTACGCCGAGTTGCTGATGAAGCGTATTGAAGATTTCGATTCGCAGGTTTACCTGATCAACACCGGTTGGACCGGTGGTTCAGGTGCTGCTGGCGGCACCGGTTCGCGCTTCCCGATTCCAGTCACCCGCGCGGTGGTTGCGGCAGCGCAGAGCGGAGCGTTGATTGGTGCCGAGACGGAGCAGTTGGATATCCTCAACTTGACCATTCCCAAGGCGATTCCCGGTGTTGACGAGCAGTATGTCAACCCGCGCAAAGCTTGGGGCGATGAGGCTGCTTACGATCAGGAAGCGGCCAAGCTGGCCAAATTGTTCCAGGAGAACATCCAGAAGTTCGATGTTTCTGAAGCGATTGTTGCCGCCGGCCCGAAAAGCTGATCGGTCGCCATGCATAAAAAAGGGCAGCCTGTTGGCTGCCCTTTTTTTTGCCCTGAGTTGTGTGGCCGCGGGTGTCGCGGCATCGCCGCAACATCGGGCTGCTTAGGCGGCGATGGCGCTGGGGATGTCGTCGACTGAGAACAGGCGGCGGCGCAGGCCGGTAAGTTCAAACGGCTGCCACTGGCCTTCGCGTTGCGCTAGTCGATCGGACAGGGCGTAGAGCACGGCCAGATTGTGGGTCATGCCCATGTGACTGCCGGGAACGCGCAAGTTTTCGGTTTGTGCGCCCGGCTGCTGATGAATGCAATAGCTCCAGTCAACAATACCGTCGGTAGTACTGTACATCGCGGTGGAGGGCACTGATGGTGCGCTGCACCACTCATCGCGCCAGTCCAGCATGGGATCGTCCATGGCGCCGGGGTTGAGGGCTTCATAGAGCTTCAGGACGGGGCCAGACACGCCGCGCATCTCTGGAATATTCAGTGGCGAGCCCAGCGTCACGACCTGACGAATATAGTCGGGTTGGCGCTGCGCGATGGTGCGCGCGTAAATGCCGCCGAGGCTCCAGCCGACAACGCTGACTTTGCGGGCGTGGCGGCTGGCCAGCTCTTTGACATGATTTTCGAAAGACTGGTAGACCTGCTCGCGCAGACCGATATTGCGGCCCTGCTCCCAGCCGTAGGCGTCGTAGCCGGCTTGGCGCAAGGTGCGGCGCATAATCGAGGTGGCGCCGTCTCCGGTCATAAACGACGGTGCAATAACTACCGGGTGTCCATCGCCGCGGCTCAAATGGCGGTGGAAGCCGCGGAAAGAAAAAGCGGAAAAAATTTCAGCCAGTGAGCGCAGTTCTTTCGCGGTATTGCGTGGAGCCTGAGCGTGAGTCTCGAGTGCCATTTTATTCTCTCTTATTCTTGGGCGGCGATGTTTTGCTGCGCCGTTGCTGTTACATTATCTAAACAATTATCTGCACGGCTGGCAATCATTAGTCTCGCCAGGCGCGTTCGGTGAGATAATGCGCGGTCATTTCTGACACAAATACTGTGTCTATGCGTTTTAGTATGCCCTTTCTAATTTTTCTGCGTAGTGTGCATCCCATACAGCGAGTTGTGGCCGACCGCGGCCGGCGCTGGCAATACAACATTCACGGGGGCTACCCCAGCAGAGGAACGCATCATGAGCGACACTAAAACCAACATCGTAGAAAAAGCTAACACTGTGGCCAAAGACGTATTCCTGGCTCAACTCGGTCTGGCTGGCAAAGCCTTCGAACAAAGCCAAGAGCTGGTGAAGCTGACTGAAGAGAAAATCAAGGCGACTGAAACCAAGTACAAAGATCTGTATGCCAAGCGCAGCGAAATCTTTGACGGTCTGGTAAGCCGCGGCGAGCAGGTACAAAGCGGCGCGATTGCCAAGTTTGAAGAGAGCAAAGAGCAGGTTGTTGCCAAAATCAACGAAACTAAAACCGAAGCTGTTGCCAAAATCAATGAGACCAAGACTGAAGCCGTTGCTAAATTTGAAGCGGTAAAAAGCGAGTCAGTTGACGCGCGCATTAAAGAGCTGCGTGAAAGCCTGGAAAGCAACCTGGAAAAAGTAAAAGGTTTGGTTTCTCGCAAGGCTGACGACGCGGTAGCAACTGAAGCGGCTGCATCGTAATTGAGCATTTGGCGGCCTTCGCGGCCGCCTGACCACCCAGGTCCTTACCCTAACTATGCTTTGCACGATGCGCCGTCAGGTCATCGTGCTTTTTTATATCAGTGCGGAGTACTCCTCTGGCTGATGCCATAGAAATTCGCACATTGGAGAATGTTATGAGCAACGACAGCAAAAAAAGCCTGAAAGACGTTTCTTCCCAGGCCGGCGAACTGGCCAAAAGCATTTGGCTGGCCGGTCTCGGCGCCTATGGTCGCGCCTATGACGAAGCTCAGGAAGTATACGAGAAGGCGAGCAAAGACAGCCCGCGTCTGTTCAAAGAACTGGTCGACAAAGGCAACAAGCTGGAAGTTCAGGCCCGTGAGAAGCTGGGCGAAGCCAGCAGCATCGGCAAAACCATTTCGATTGAAGAGCGCATCAGTAAAATGCGCGCCAGCCTCGGTTTTGGCCACATCGCCAGTGCCGACGACCTGGTTCGTCTGGAAAAGAAACTCGACGCGCTGAGCAAGAAAGTTGACGCGCTGAGCAAGGCGAGTAAAGCGCCCGCTGCCGCCAAGCCCGCTGCCGCCGCCAAGAAAGCGCCAGCGAAGAAAGCGACTGCTAAAAAGGCCCCTGCGAAGAAAGCCGCTGCAAAAAAAGCCGCTGAGTAATCGCTTTGCGACCCGCCGCCCGGCGGGTCGCATTGTCGCTGGACAAGCGACATGGGTCATGTCACCGTAACTTCCTGTTTGCGCTATGGATAGTTGTCACAGGGATGAAAACCCGCGAAAAAATCTTACTTGCCAGTCTGGTGCTCTTTAACGACGAGGGTGAGGCCAACGTTACCACCGTCGATATTGCCAACGAGCTGAATATCAGCCCCGGCAACCTCTACTACCACTTCCACGGCAAAGAAGAGATTATCCAAGAGTTGTTTTCCGGCTTTGAACTCGAGCTGGTCGATATTCTCGAAGCCCCCCTGCAGAACGGCCTCAGTCCCCAGGATGCCTGGTTTTATCTCTATATTGTCTTCGAGCAGTTGTTTAAACACCGCTATCTGTATCGCAATCTCAACGACATTCTGCAGCGCTACCCGGAGATCGACCGGCGTTTTCGCAAGTTGCTGGAGCTGAAGATGCGCTCGGCGCGCGCCGTGGCCGATGAGTTGGTCGGCGCGAATATTCTCGCGGCCTCGGAAGTGCAAATGTCCAGGCTCTGTGAAAATGTGGTGCTCAACCTGACATTCTGGCTGAACTACAACAGCCTGCGCGAGCGCAATTGCAGCGACGAGCTGACGATTCACCGCGGCGTATTTCAGCTGATGTCGCTGGTCGCCCCCTACCTCACTGACGATTTCCGCTATTTTTACGACGAATGCTGCGCCTTATTCGAGGTGTTGACCAAGGCCGATTAGGGGTCTCGCCGCGGGCGGCAAGTTTCTGCATAATGTGGCGTTTTCACGCTGTATCAGGCCACCGAGTATGCAAGCAATTTCCAGCCGTATTGCCCAGGAACTGGGCGTAAAGGAATCCCAAGTCAGTGCCGCCGTGTCGCTGCTCGACGAGGGTGCCACCGTGCCCTTCATCTCCCGCTACCGCAAGGAAGTCACCGGTGGCCTAGACGACAGTCAGATGCGCGATCTCGAGAGCCGCTTGGCCTACCTGCGTGAAATGGAGGAGCGTCGTGACAGCATCCTCAACAGTATTGCCGAGCAGGGCAAGCTCAGCCCCGAGCTGGAAGCAGATATTCGCGCGGCCGATAGTAAGAACCGTCTCGAAGACCTCTATCTGCCTTACAAGCCCAAGCGCCGCACTAAGGGGCAGATCGCACTGGAAGCGGGCATCGGCCCGCTGGCCGATGCCCTGTTTGGCGATCCGACGCTCGACCCCGCGGCAGAGGCAGCCAGCTATATTGACAATGAGCAGGGTTTTGCCGATATCAAAGCGGTACTTGACGGCGCTAAGTACATCCTGATGGAGCGTTTCAGCGAGGACGCCGACCTGATCGCCAAGCTGCGTCACTATCTCTGGGAAAACGGCCTGCTGAATAGTGTGGTGATGGCCGGCAAGGAAAATGAGGGCGCGAAATTTCGCGACTATTTCGAGCACAGCGAACCGTTAAAAAATGTGCCCTCGCATCGCGCGCTGGCGATGTTTCGCGGTCGCAATGAGGGTGTGCTGGCGCTCAATATTATCGCCGGCGATCCGGACAGCAAGGTTCATCCCTGCGAGGTAATGCTCGCCGAGCATCTCGCCCTGCAAGACCGCGGCCGCGCCGCTGATAGCTGGCTGCGCGAAGTGCTGCGCTGGACCTGGCGGATCAAGCTCTATACCCACCTGGAAACCGACTTGCTGGGCCGCCTGCGCGAGCTGGCCGATGCCGGCGCGATCGAGGTATTTGCGCGCAACCTCAAGGATCTGTTGCTGGCCGCGCCGGCCGGGCCGCGCGCCACTATTGGTCTCGATCCCGGCATGCGCACCGGCGTCAAAGTCGCCGCCGTCGATGCTACAGGCAAAGTCTTGGATCACGGCGCGATTTTTCCCACGCCGCCGCAGAACAGAGTGGCCGAGGCCGGCGCTACCCTGTTGGCGATGATCAAGGCACACAATATTGAGTTGATTGCGATTGGCAATGGCACCGCCAGTCGCGAAACGGAGCGCTTTGTAAAAGACCTGCTGTCGGCTCACCCCGAGCTCGGCTGCACCAGTATTATGGTCAACGAGTCCGGCGCTTCAATCTACTCGGCATCGGAATACGCCGCCCGGGAATTCCCCAATCTCGATGTCACCATTCGCGGCGCTATTTCGATTGCCCGGCGCCTGCAAGACCCGCTTGCCGAGCTGGTGAAGATCGACCCCAAATCCATTGGTGTCGGTCAGTATCAGCACGACGTGTCGCAAACGGCGCTGTCGCGCAGCTTGGAAGCGGTGGTGGAAGACTGTGTAAACGCTGTTGGTGTCGATGTGAATACCGCCTCGCCGGCGCTGTTGTCGCGGGTGTCGGGGCTCAACCTATCGCTGTCGGCCAATATAGTCGACTACCGCGACCAGCACGGTGCCTTTAGCAATCGCGCACAGCTGTTGAAAGTCAGCCGCTTCGGCGCCAAAACCTTCGAGCAGGCGGCGGGGTTTTTGCGGGTGATGGGCGGTGACAACCCGCTTGATAGCTCCGCGGTGCACCCGGAGTCATACTCGGTGGTGGAAAAAATCGTCCAGCGCTGTGGACGGGAAGTGGGGGATTTAATCGGTGACAGCCGGTTCTTAAACAG
Source organism: Spongiibacter sp. (assembly GCA_041619375.1). Taxonomy (GTDB): domain Bacteria; phylum Pseudomonadota; class Gammaproteobacteria; order Pseudomonadales; family Spongiibacteraceae; genus Spongiibacter. The sequence continues at coordinate 6,413 of JBFKEA010000146.1, forward strand.
CTTAAACGCCGCCGACTACGCCGACAGCGATTTC
>JBFKEA010000147.1:0-6372 GCA_041619375.1 Spongiibacter sp.
AGCTGGGTGTTGAGGCGAGCCAGATAGCTGAGGTATTGGGCCTTCACCCGGTGATGGTTTATCGTTGGCGGCACGCCTACCGCGAAGGAAGTTGTGGTAACGCCAAGCCGCAGGATCAGTATGACGAAAGATAAAGCCGAGCCGAACCCCAATGAGTCTCGTGTAGTTCCCCCGGTTTGATGGACACCTTCTAATAACCCAGCAGATATAAAATCGGCACAACACCCCGAACAACGGCTGCCGATTTCATTCAGGAATCGGTGGCTTACCACCGGCAATCGCTGCCCTCAGCCTAGCGCTTGTCGCCCCGATATTCCCTACGCACCGCGAGATAGTCTTCCAGCAGCCAGTCCAGATTGAAATGCGCCATGCCCAGGGTTCCTGTCAGCGGGGTGAACACCGCCTGTAATTCGGCGCGGGGGTTGATCAGGTACAGGGCCAGGCCGTGGCTGACCTGATAATTGTCCGGCTCGGCGGGCGTTGCGTAAATTTGCGCCTTGATACCAAGCGCCTGTTCAAACACCTTGGCCTGCGGCGGCTGGGGCTGGCCAAGGGCGGTGAAACGGTGGCCGAAGTAGGCCATGTAATCGGCCAGCTTACCCGGGGTGTCGCGCTGGGGGTCGATGGTGTAGAACAGGAAATTCAGCTCCCCGCTCATTTCACCCTGCCCCGACCCCAACTCATCCAGCCGACGGCGCAGCTGCACAAGGGTAGACAAGGTGGTTGGGCACACATCGGGGCAATAGGTATAGCCATAGGACAGCAGATGCCATTTGCCGCGCAGGTCGGCCTTGGTAACGGGCTGCTTGTGCTCATTAATCAGTTGGAAGTCGGGCAGTGGCTGGGCCGGCGCCAGCAGCACGCCGGCGTTGAGTTGCGCCACCGGCGCTCGGCTTTCTCGCAGCGTGAACACCGCTGCGGCGCTGGCCACCAACAGGCAGAGCAGCGCGGCGATGACGCGCTGTTTATTACTCAGGGCCATTGCGCTTACTCACTGCCCGGCAGCGCCTCATACCGAAAGGAAAGACGCAAGGCGATTGAAGAAGGTGTAGTCGCCCTCGATCGCCATCATGGCCACAAAGATCACAATCGCCAGCGTCGGCACAAACAGCAGCAACTTAACCGCCAAACGCTCCCAGACCACATGCATAAACACCGCGACGATCAGCCCGGCCTTCAGGGCCATGAACAGCAAGATCAGCGTCCAGCGCAGCGCGCCCTGCAGTTGATAAAAGTCCACCATGTAGGACATGGCGCTGAGCACAAACAGCACGCCCCAGACCTTGAGGTACAAACTAATGGGGTGTTGCTGCGCCACTGCCTGAGTCATCGCTCACCTCACCACAGATAAAATAGTGCAAAAATAAACACCCACACCAGATCGACAAAGTGCCAGTACAGGCCAGTGATTTCGACGATCTGATAGCCCTTCTGCTCGTAGTGGCCGCGGGCCACCCGCCGGGCGATTACCGCTAAATAAATCACCCCGCCGGTGACGTGCAGGCCGTGAAAGCCGGTGATCATAAAAAAGGCCGCGCCAAACTGGGCCGCGCCCATTGGGTTGCCCCAGGGGCGAATGCCCTCATCGACTATAAGCTTAGTCCACTCGAAGGCCTGCATGCCGACAAAGCTGGCGCCCAGCAGCGCCGTCGCCGCCATTAGGTACACGGTGCGGCGCTTGTCGCCCCGGTAGGCGTAGTTCACCGCCATCGCCATGGTGCCGCTGCTGGTGATCAGGATGAAGGTCATAATGGCGATGAGTACCAGCGGAATGTGCTGACCGGCAATGGTTAGGGCGAACACCTCGCTGGAATTGGGCCAGGGCTCGACGCTGGACAGCCGCACATTCATATAACCGGTGAGAAAAATACTGAAGATAAAGGTGTCGCTGAGCAGGAAGATCCACATCATCAACTTGCCCCAGGGCATGTCGAAGGCCTGCTTGTCTGCCGACCAGTCGCGGGCGACACCGGCCCAGTCGTCGGCGGGCGGAGTTTTATCGTCGAGTTCGGCCATCACGCCTCCTACAAGCCGCAAAAGGCAGCAATCGCCCGATAGGTCTCGGCGGGGGCTACCAACAGGGCAAACAAAAACAACCACAGCAACAACAGATAGTGCCAATACAGCGCGCAGAGGCCGATATTCTGCTGCAGCGATGCCAGGTTTGGCCGCTCGGCAAAGCGGTAAATCAGCCGCGTCAACGCAAACAGGCCACCCAGCAAATGCAGGGCGTGAATCGCCGTTAGCAGATAGAAATAGCTATTGGCCGGGTTGGCGCTGACCGTATAGCCACGGTCGCTCAGTTGCAGCCAGACCAGGTACTGGCCAATTACAAAGCCGACGGAGCACACCGCCGCCGCGCCCAGCGCCAGCACCACCGCGCCGAGCGGCTGGCGCCCGGCCTGACGTCTGGCCAGTTCCAGCCCGGCACTGGCCAGTACTAACAGCGCGCTGTTAAACCACAGCTGGCCGGTATTGCTCAGCGGCAGCCAGGGCTCGCCCGCCAGCGCCTGAAAATCCGGGTACTGGGAGCGCGACAGAAAGGTAATGGTGAAAAGAAAGAAAATTACCGACACCACGGCGATAAAAAACTTCAGCGCGGTTTTTGCCGGCAGCCTCGGCCCGCTGTCTTCCAGCAGCGCCGCATCGCCGCCTTCGGTCTGGGCCAGCCAGGGCTTTTCAGCCAGTTTATGCAGTAGGTTCATTGTAGGGCCCCTTGTTGTCATCCAGCTCGCCACCCTCGGCGGCGGCCATTTCCACTGCCGATGGCGGGCAGTTTTGCGGGATGAAATCGGCCTTCACCCCCGGCACGCTGTAGTCGTAGGCCCAGCGGTAAACCACCGGCAGCTCCGCGCCCCAATTGCCGTGGCCCGGCGGTGTGGTCGCCGTTTGCCACTCCAGCGTGGTCGCCTCCCAGGGATTGTCGCCGGCCCGCTTGCCCTTAAAGGTGCTCCAAATCAGGTTGGCGATAAATATCAGCTGCGCCAGCCCGACAATCAGCGCCGAAATGGTGATACCGGCATTGAGCGACTGCGCCGACTCGGGAATAAACTCGGTGGGGCCCATGGCGAAGTAGCGCCGGGGCACCCCGAGAAAGCCCAGATAGTGCATCGGCAAGTAAATGCTGTAGGTGCCGAGAAAGGTGATCCAGAAATGCAGCTTGCCCATGCCGCTGTCCAAAAAGCGGCCGGTGATTTTCGGGAACCAGTGATAAATGGCGGCAAACAGCACCATAATCGGCGACACCCCCATCACCATATGAAAGTGGCCAACCACAAAATAGGTGTCGGACAGCGGCAGGTCGACCACCACATTGCCGAGAAACAGGCCGGTTAAGCCGCCGTGGGTAAAGGTGAAGATAAAGCCGATGGCGAACATCATCGGCACCGTCATATGAATATTGCCGCGCCACAGCGTCAGTACCCAGTTGTAAACCTTCAGCGCGGTGGGCACGGCAATAATTAGCGTGGTGGTGGCGAAGAAAAAGCCAAAATAGGGGTTCATGCCGCTGACATACATATGGTGGGCCCACACCACAAAACTCAGCCCGCCAATGGCGACAATGGCCCACACCATCATCCGGTAACCGAAGATGTTTTTGCGGGCATGGGTGGCAATCACGTCCGACACCATGCCAAAGGCCGGCAGCGCAACGATGTACACCTCGGGGTGACCAAAGAACCAGAACAGGTGCTGAAACAGCACTGGGCTACCGCCGCCGTATTCCATTTGCTCGCCCAGCGACAGCAGCGCCGGCATAAAAAAGCTGGTGCCGGCCAGGCGGTCCATCAGCATCATAATGGCGCTGACCAGCAGCGCCGGAAAGGCCAGCAGGCCCAGTATGCTGGCAATAAAGATGCCCCAGATACTCAGTGGCATGCGCATCAGTGTCATGCCCTTGGCGCGGGCCTGCAAAATGGTGGTGACATAGTTCAGGCCGCCCATGGTGAAGGCGACAATAAAGATCGCCAGCGAGATCAGCATCATCAAAATGCCCACGTCATTGCCCGGCGTACCCGGCAAAATCGCCTGGGGCGGATACAGGGTCCAACCCGCGCCGGTGGCCCCGCCCGGCACAAAAAAACTGGCCAGCAGCACAATCACCGACAGCAGGTAGGTCCAGTAGCTGAGCATATTCAAATAGGGGAACACCATATCCCGCGCGCCCAGCATCAGCGGGATCAAATAATTGCCAAAGCCGCCCAGCAGCAGCGCGGTCAGCAGGTAAATAACCATAATCATGCCGTGCATGGTCACAAACTGCAGATAGGCGCTGGGGTCGATAAAGGCGAATTGGTCGGGAAAGCCCAGTTGCAGGCGCATCATGCCCGACAGCACCAGCGCCACCAGGCCGACAAAAATCGCCGTGGCCGCATACTGAATGGCGATCACCTTGTGGTCTTGGCTCCAGATATACTTGCTGACGAAGCTGGTCGGATGATGGGAGTCATCGGGCAGATCGGCAATGGCGCTGTCAGTCATCTAGGTCACCTCCATCCTGTGCTGAAGCCCGCATATGGGCTAGCGGCTCGCCGCGCTGCACCACCGGCAGAGCGTGCAAATACGCCGCCACCGCGTCTACGGCCTGCTCGCTTTGCAGCAGGCGCGACATCAACAGCATCTGCCTGCCAAAAACATCCTGCTGGTGAGCGCCGCGAATCTGCTGCTGAAAATTGTTGATCTGCCGCTTGAAATAGGCCGGCTGCTGGCCCGCCAGCGCCGGTGCATTCTGGGCCGCCTTGCCCTGCCCCCACTCGCCGTGGCAGTAGGCGCAGTTGCGGTATAGCTGGCGCCCTTCGTCGCTGGCCGCGCCAGCCGCCGCAACAGTCACCGGCGCCTGCAGCGAGGCGATATAGGCCGACACATCTTTGATATTGGCCGCGCTCAAGCCCGCCGCCATGGCCGCCATTTGCATGCCATAGCTGTCTTTCTCGTGGCGACCGCGCACCCCGTCTTTGAAGTAGCCCAGCTGGCGTTCGATATAGCGGGCGCCCTGCCCCGCCAGACGCGGGCCGTTCAACATCTCATTGCCCTCGCCCTGCGCGCCATGGCAGGCCGCGCAACTGGCGTACACCTGCTGCCCCAGCTGCGGGTCGCCAACCGGAGCATTCAAGATCTCGGCAAAGGTCTGCTGCTTGGCCAGCCAGGCCTGATAGTCCTCTGCGGTATCCACCACAATATGGCCGCGCATGGTGTAGTGGGCCATGCCGCACAATTCCTGACACAGCAGCTCAAAGCGGCCGAGCCGGGTGGGGGTAAACCACAAATAGGACACAATGCCCGGCACCAGATCCATTTTGACCCTGAACTGCGGCACCGCGAAGTTGTGCAGCACGTCTTTAGAGCGCAGCATCACCTTCACCGGCTGGTCGACCGGAATGTGCATCTCATTGCTGCTAATCAGCACATCGTCCAAGCCGGTCGGGTCGTCGGGATTAATGCCAAAGGGATTGTTGTCGTCGATCAACTCCGCCGAGGTCTCCCCCAGCACGCCGTCTTCGCCGGGCAGCCGAAAGCTCCAGTGCCACTGCTGGCCCAGGGCTTCAAACTGCTGGGCGTCCTCGGGCACGTTTACAAACTTGGCCCACACAAAAAGCCCCGGTGCCAGCATCGCCGCCACCCCCAGGGTGGTGCCCAAAAACAGCCAGTTCTCCAGCTTCTTGTTTTCCGGCTCATAGTCGGCGCGGCGGTGCTTGTGAAAGCGAAAGCGGTACACCACATAGGCAAGGAACAGATTCACGGCCACAAACACAATGCCCGTTATCCAGAAGGTAATCTCAATCGTGTCGTCGATGGTGCCCCAATTCGAGGCCAGCGGCGTGAACCACCAGGGGCTAGTAAAATGGAAGACCAGTGACCCTATCACCAACAAGAGGATCACTATTGCTATTGCCATAATATCCATCCCTCTCAGTGAGCACGGCAAAACCTGCCTGCAAGCCGGGCCAAGGCTGGGCCAGCCGGGCTTAAACCGCCACCAATCGACTTGTTTTGCCAGCCATTTTTATTATTAAAAACAATCGATTAGCAATGCCGCGCGAGCCAAACCCGCATCCACTAACAGCGCCGAAACCCCGTCATACTGTTTGCAACAACTAGCCTCAACATAGGCTATAAACCGCCGCTTATCCAAATCGCCGGAAAAATAGGCGACGGCGGTTAGCCGTGATACAACCGCCACCCGTTTCGCCGTGTACCGCGCCGGCAGCCTTGGTGCTTTTGAATTTCGTCGCTCGTGAACACAAGCTTGCCCTTCACGCTACGGCACCACGGCCACCAACATCGCAACGGCATTGAGGCGGCGGGCACGAATCGCCGCCAACGCAAAGTACACCTACAGCTTAAGTTTGCAGTCGCTACCGGGCATCTATA
>JBFKEA010000148.1:0-6304 GCA_041619375.1 Spongiibacter sp.
ACGCGCTTGGCGTCGATGGCGATAACAATGCACTGCGAGCCAAAGCGCTCGGCGGCTTCGCGCACGAACTCGGGGTTGTGAATGGCGGCGGAGTTGATCGCCACTTTGTCGGCACCGGCGTTGAGCATGGTGCGAATGTCTTTGATTTCGCGAATGCCGCCACCGACGGTCAGCGGAATAAACACTTCGGCGGCGATTTGCTCCACGGTGTGCACGGTGGTTTCGCGGCCTTCGTGGGTGGCGGTAATGTCGAGAAAGGTGATCTCGTCGGCGCCCTGCTCGTTGTAGCGCTTGGCGATTTCTACCGGGTCACCGGCGTCGCGAATGCCGACGAAGTTCACGCCTTTTACCACGCGGCCTTTGTCCACATCCAGACAGGGAATAATGCGTTTTGCCAGTGCCATCGCTCTTACCTCTAAACTTTGTCGCGGCTTATTCGCCGTCGCAGTAACGCTGGGCTTCAGCCAGATCCAGCTCGCCTTCGTAAATGGCGCGGCCGGTAATGGCGCCCAAAATGCCGGCGTCGGCCACCGCCTTCAGCGCGCGGATGTCGTCCATATTGGTCACGCCGCCCGAGGCGATCACTTTCAGGCCCGAGGCGCGGGCCATGGCCACGGTGGCCTCGACGTTGACGCCCTGCATCATGCCGTCGCGGGCGATGTCGGTGTAGACGATCGACGATACGCCGTCCTGCTCGTAGCGCTTGGCCAGTTCGGTGGCCTGAATATTGGACACCTCGGCCCAGCCATCGGTGGCCACCAGGCCGCTTTTGGCATCCAGACCGACAATCACCGCGCCGGGAAAGGCCTTGCAGGCCTCGGTAACAAAGGCGGGCTCTTTCACTGCCTTGGTGCCGATAATCACGTAGTTCACGCCGGCATCGAGGTATTGCTCGATGGTGGCCAGCGAGCGAATGCCGCCGCCAATTTGAATGGGCAGTTCGGGGTAGGCTTTGGCAATGGCCATCACCGCGTCGCCGTTGACCGGCTTGCCGTCAAAGGCGCCGTTCAGGTCGACCAGATGCAGGCGGCGGGCGCCCTGCTCTACCCAGCGCGCGGCCATTTCTACCGGGTCGCTGCCGTAAACGGTGGCGTCGCCCATTTCACCCTGGCGCAGGCGCACGCAGTGGCCGTCTTTCAAATCGATCGCGGGAATCATCAACATAATATTAAAACCTGATAGCGCTTAGGATACGGGCCGGAAGATCGGCTGACCGCCGTCCCAGCGAAGAAAATTACTCAGCAGACGCAGTCCAGTTTCACCGCTTTTTTCCGGGTGGAACTGCACGGCAAACACGTTTTCGCAGCTCAGCGCGGCGTGAATCTCCACCCCGTACTGGGCGGTGGCGGCCACGTAGTCCGGCGCGTCGATATAGTAGCTGTGCACAAAGTAGAAGCGGCTGTTGTCGGCAATGCCTTCCCACAGCGGGTGGTCGATGCGCTGGCTGACGGTGTTCCAGCCCATATGCGGCACCTTCAGACGCTCGCCATTGGCGTCGCGCAGGTCTTTACCAAAGAACTTCACCTGACCGGGCAGCACGTCGAGGCATTCCACCCCGCCGTTTTCCTCGCTGCTTTCCATCAGCGCCTGCATGCCCACGCAAATGCCCAGCATCGGCTTGCTGGCCGACACTTCCTGCACCACGTCGTCGAGGCCGCGGCTTTTCAGCTCGGCCATGCAGTCGCGAATGGCGCCGACACCGGGAAAGATAATGCGGTCGGCAGCAAAGATGGTGTCGGGGCAGTCAGTCACCTGTACGGTCACGCCGTCGCCCACTTTTTGCAGGGCGCTGGCCACCGAGTGCAAATTGCCCATGCCGTAATCAATCACCGCAACGGTAGATTTACTCATATCAGAAAAACCTTAAACAGCAGAGCCTTACAGGCAGCCCTTGGTCGACGGGGTAATACCCGCCATGCGCTCGTCCACCGACAGCGCCATCCGCAGTGCGCGGCCAAAGGCCTTGAACACGGTTTCGGCCTGGTGGTGGGTATTGGTGCCGCGCAGATTGTCGATATGCAGGGTCACTTTGGCGTGATTGATAAAGCCGTGGAAAAACTCGGAAAACAGGTCGACATCAAAGCCGCCGACGCTGGCGCGGGTATAGGGCACGTGGTATTCCAGGCCGGGGCGGCCAGAAAAGTCGATCACCACCCGCGACAGGGCCTCGTCCAGCGGCACATAGGCGTGACCGTAACGATTGATGCCCTTTTTGTCGCCCACCGCCTCGGCAAAGGCCTGGCCGAGGGTAATACCGATGTCTTCCACCGTGTGATGGTCGTCGATATGCAGATCGCCCTTGGCCTGCACGGCCAGATCGATCATGCCGTGGCGGGCGATCTGGTCCATCATGTGGTCGAGAAACGGCACGCCGGTCTCGAAGCTGGACTGGCCGGTGCCATCCAAATTCACACTGACGGTAATTTGTGTTTCCAGGGTGTTGCGGCTGATACTCGCCTTGCGCTCTGTCATCGACGTCTCTACTGAAGATTGCGTACAATAGACCATTATAAAAAATCCCGACCCGTATTACAGCCAGCAGAGTGCGGATAAATGCCTGTATATTCCGAATACATTGTCGAACCCTCAGCTCAGGACCGCCAAGACCTGGCAAAACTCTATGGCGACGAGGGCGACAAGCTGATTGCCGCCGCGCAAAAACACCAACTGCACTTGATTGGCGGCCGCTTTAACGGCGCGCTGATCGCCGCCCTGACCCTGACTCGCATTCACAACGGCGACTACCAGATGGCCCGCCTGACCGTGCGCGACATCACCCGCCGCCGCGGCGTGGCCCGCCAGCTGGTGATTCAGTGCCTGAAAGACCTGCCCGACGACCTGAGCAGCATCTGCGCCGACATTCGCAGCGCGCCGGAGCTGGCCAGCCTGCTCACCGAAATGCGCTTTGTCGACAACGGCGCCAACTGGCAGTGGCAGCGCCCGCCGCGTGACTGAGTCGAGCTTCAGCCAGCGCCTGCTCGCCTGGTTTGACCAACACGGCCGCAAAGACCTGCCCTGGCAGCAAAACATCAACCCCTACCGGGTGTGGGTGTCGGAGATCATGCTGCAGCAGACCCAGGTAAATACCGTTATTCCCTATTACCAACGCTTTATGGCGCGCTTTCCCACTGTGCAGGCGCTGGCCAGCGCCGCGCCCGACGAGGTGTTGGCGCTGTGGACGGGACTGGGCTACTACGCCCGCGCCCGCAATCTGCACAAGGCCGCCAACACCATCGTCGACCAGCACGGCGGCGAATTCCCCCGCCAGCAGGACGATATTCAGGCGCTGGCCGGCATCGGCCGCTCCACCGCCGCCGCCATCGTCAGTATTGCCTGCGGCGGCAGCGCCGCGATATTAGACGGCAATGTCAAACGGGTACTCAGCCGCCACGACGCCGTCGCCGGCTGGCCCGGCAAGCGCGAGGTGGAACAGCAACTGTGGCAGCTGGCCGAGCGCTACACGCCCGCGCAGCGCGCCGCCGACTACACCCAGGCGATAATGGATCTGGGCGCCACCCTGTGCCGGCGCAGCAAACCCGACTGCGCACAATGCCCAGTGAGCGAAGACTGCAAGGCCAAGGCGATGGCTCGCCAAGCCGACTACCCGGGCAAAAAACCGCGCAAAGTGCTGCCGGTCAAAACCACCCAGATGCTGCTGATTCAAAACCCCGCCGGCGAAATCCTGCTGGAAAAACGCCCCGACAGCGGCATTTGGGGCGGACTGTGGAGCCTGCCGGAACTGGACAGCGACGGCGATATTGCCGACTACCTCGACCGCCAACTGGGGCTGGAGGCCGGCGCCGAGGCCCTTGCACCGCTGCGCCACACCTTCAGCCACTACCACTTAGACATCCACCCCCAGCACATTCGCCTGCGGCGCGAACCGGCCCGCATCATGGAAGCCGGCCGCCAGCTTTGGTATAAGGGTGGCCTGCAACAGCCACTGGGGCTTGCCGCCCCGGTAAAAAAGCTGCTCGACAGCCTTATACACCACGATTTACTGACGGAAGCCCAGCCATGACCCGCACCGTTTTCTGCAAAAAATACCAAGCCGAACTCGAAGGCCTCGCCAAACCGCCCTACCCCGGCGCCAAGGGCCAGGAGATCTTTGAACACGTCTCGAAAAAAGCCTGGGAAGAATGGCAGGCTCACCAAACCATGCTGATCAACGAAAAACAGCTGAGCATGATGGACCCCAGCTCGCGCAAATTCCTGCAAGCCGAGATGGAAAAATTCCTCGCCGGTGAAGACTTTGAACAAGCCGAGGGCTATGTTCCCCCCAGCGAATAACTTCACTGTTTTGAAGGGCTTGACTCCCTGAATCGGAACAGGTTTAATACGCGCCTCTTGCGAAGCACATCAGCTGCATCGCATATGCCCAGATAGCTCAGTCGGTAGAGCAGTGGATTGAAAATCCTCGTGTCGGTGGTTCGATTCCGCCTCTGGGCACCACTCTTTTCCAAAGCCAATCAATCTCTATTACCACCCCACTGCAGCAGACCCACACTCGCTGCCGATATTCTGACCCAAAGTCATCCACCTACATTCAGATCATTGCCGTCTTGCGGCGAACGCCTTCAGTGATAACGCTGCGGCAACCATGAGCCAGCCGCACGCCCCGCCGGAAAAAGCGCCACTGGCACCCTAACTCTTTCCCGCTTCGGCATGACGCCACGCATCTGGAGTTTTCCCCGTCCAGCGTTTGAATGCGTGCTGAAATGAGCTTTGCTCGGTGTAGCCCAACAGGAAGGCTACTTCGGCCAACGGCATAGGCGTTTTCAGCAACTGCTTGGCTCGACACAAACGCACGTCGTCCAGAATGGATTGAAACTTAAGCCCCTGCTCCGACAGCTTTCGCTGCAGACTGCGCGCGGAAATTTCCATCGACTGCGCGACGACCTTGATCGAGGTTTGATTGGTACTGAGGCCGTCTAGCAGCACGTCCTGTATCGCCTTCAGCAGGGGGGAGGCATCTTCTCGCTGATTTAAAATAGCCTGAGCCTGGCTACTAATTGTCTCGCGCATGCTCGCATTGGCGGCGATCATCGGTAAGGCGAGGTACTCCCTTGGCAGCACCAACTTCGTTTCAAGCGCATCGAAATAACAGTGGCCACCAAACACCTGCCGGTAAGGCGAAATGTCAGCCGGCGCCGAAAACTGGAAATAGGCATCACTGTATAAGTCTGGCCTGCCAGTGAATACCCTTGCGGAATGCAGCCTTGCCGCCATGTGTAGTTCCGCGACACACCTAGGCGGCTCGTCGTCGTGCGGCCAAGCCCAATACACTTCCGCCGTATCACCGCAGATGCGCAGACTCATCCGGCTCATATTGCCGACAATTTTCATGTAGCGCGCTGCGTGCTCGACGGCCTCACCCAGAGTCAGACAGCTCATCCCCACATACGCCAGCACACCAAAATTCTTTGCCGCCAGAGATTGACCGACAAGCAGGGGTAAGCTCGGCTGATTTAACGCCACCGAGGCGCTTTCAAGCATCTCGACCCAGGAACTCAGCTTTATGACTTTTTGTGGGTCATCGCCAGCCAACAGCTTGAGCTGAGCAGGGGTAAACAAGGCTTCAATATCGACATTCTTAGCGCGCAGGTAATCGAATAACGATGCCGCGTAAGCAACCGTCACATTGGTATCTTTGCTCACCTCAGCAGAATCTTTTGACATATACCACTAGCGGTTTTTATTATAATTTCACAGTAGCACTGCACTATTTTCGGCGCAATGACAAACCAGCGCGCCGAAAACAGCCTAATGGCTGCGATCTTGCGCGGGCTACGTTCACTTATTGTTTAGACTTATCCTCAACTGCGGCGCTGAAGTCCCTGCGCAAGGCAGCCAGGTCTTTTCCCGCACCCCTGAGCCTTTTGGTGCCAAAAAGCAGCATAACAATTGCCAGAATAATCAACAGTTGCCACATACTAATTCCTGCCATGTCTACTCTCCTTACACTCGGGGTAAAACCCTAGATATTTACCGGCAGCGGCAGCAGGGCAGCTCGACCTGCAGAGCTCACCGCCAATACGGGAATACTTTAACCAAACCACGCGCCGCTGGTGGCAGACACCTTGCCAACACGAACTTCCAGACTTTTTGTGACGGGCATGGCCAGCCATGTACAACACTGCGCCACTAAATTAATACCACCAGTATCGGCGTCCGTGGCTCTTCAGCATAGATCAGCGCACGCCAAGGTCGTTACACTTCACGCCAGATTACTCTTAGCAGCGGGCATGCCCTTGCAGCCCACAGCAGCCATCAAATAGCCAGCCACCAAGCATTATGCGTTTTG
>JBFKEA010000149.1:0-6256 GCA_041619375.1 Spongiibacter sp.
CGACCCGCTGAAGCAGCTGGTGGCGGCGGTGTCGGTGGGGGTGTATCAGGGCCGTGCGGTGCTGGATCTCGACTATATCGAGGATTCCGGCGCGGAAACCGATATGAATGTGGTGATGGACGAGCGCGGCGGTATTATCGAGGTGCAGGGCACCGCGGAGGGCGCGACCTTCAATCGGCTGGAAATGAACGCGATGATGGATCTCGCTGAACAGGGGATAGAGGAGCTGATCGCTGCGCAGCGGGCGGCACTGGCTGAGTAAATGCTGGGGCTGGGTGGGGGCATGGCCCCCGCCGCTCGTTAAAAAGCGCTTTCTGGCAGTTCGTAGTCGTAGTCCATAATCAATGGCGCGTGTTTGCCGAACTGCTGAACCTTGTAGATGGCGCCGTGTTCGACGCGGCTTTTCAGGCGCTCGGACACGATCTGATAGTCGACCCGCCAACCGTTCTTGCCGGGCTCGCCGTCGGGCCAGTAGCTGAATTCGTCGGCGTCATTGTTCACCAGGCGAAAGGCGTCGGCGTATTGCTCTTCGTGGAACAGGCGTTCCAGCCATTGCTGCTCTTCGGTCAGGCTGCCCGAGACGCCGTGATTGGCTTTGACGTCCTGGATGTCGACACTTTTGTGGGCGACACCCCAGTTGCCGCAAATGACGAAGTCGCGGCGCTTGTTGCGCACCTTGTGCAGGTGGTTGTAGTACTGGTCAAAAAATTGGTTTTTGCGGATCTGGGCCTCGGCGTCGCCGGCCGGCACGCTGGGGGCCAGTAGACTGCCAATACTGATGTTGTCGAAGTCGGCCTGGATGTAGAGACCGTCCATATCAAAGTCCATAAAACCGAGGCCGGTCATAATGGCTTTGGGCAGTTGCCGGCAATAAATTGCCACGCCGTTGCTTTTGCCGTCGGCGGCGTCAAAGAAATAGGGATTGTAGTCGCGGGGGAAGAATACATCGTCGCGAAGCTTGTACTCGGCAATGCCCAGGTTCTGCAGGCAGATGATATCGGCGTCCTGCTTGACGACCCAGTCGAAGAAGCCCTTTTCCGCAGCATCGGTGATGCTGTCAGCGCAAAAGCTGATGATTCTCATGCGATTCCCGTGCGTTTGGTATTCGGGCGCGCCGCCCTCACAGTGTATGGATACGTTCCCCAAGGCGGTTGAGCGTGAGGGGTATCGCGGTTGTTTTGCCGCTTGTCGGCTGCGGTCAGTCGGGCGCTGAGTCAAAGCTCGCCGCCGGCAGCCACTTAATTCAATGGGCTAGACTACAATGAAACCTTTTTGACAACAATCAGCAAGGTGCGAATGTCGGCAAAAACACCATGATTGCTGGCGATTAGCGGTGATGCGCGGATAAAGCGGCGGTCCCGCTCTGTGACCCGGTCGCTGCCGGGCGTACAATATGCAGCTCCCTATACACGAATTTTTTGAGACGAGTTATAGCCGTCATGAGTATGAAACCCTATCAGCAGCAGTTTATCCGCCAGGCGATCGACAGTGACGCCCTGTGTTTTGGTGAATTCACCTTGAAGTCGGGCCGCGTCAGCCCATATTTTTTCAATGCCGGTCGTTTTAGCAGTGGCGGGGCGCTCAGTGCCTTGGCGGCGTGTTACGCCGATGCCATCGTCGACTCTGGCGTGCCCTTCGACCTGCTGTTTGGCCCGGCCTACAAGGGCATCCCACTGGCGGCCGCAACCGCCTGTGCTCTGGCTGAACGCCACAATATCGATATGCCCTTCGCCTATAACCGCAAAGAGGCCAAGGCCCACGGCGAGGGCGGCAATCTGGTGGGCGCAGCCCTGCAGGGCCGGGTGTTGATTATTGACGATGTGATTACCGCAGGTACGGCAATCCGCGAGGCCATTACCATGATTGAGGGCGCCGGCGCAGAGGTGGCCGCGGTCGCCATCGGTCTGGATCGCCAGGAGCGCGGTCAGGGTGAACGCTCGGCGATTCAGGAATTGGAACAGGAGCGCGATTTAGCGGTCATCAGTATTGTCGGTTTGGCAGATATCGTGGAATACCTCAATGGTGCCGCTGCAGATCCCGAGTTGGTATCTAGGGTAAGTGCGTATCGTGAGCGCTACGGGGTGTCGTTATAGTGGAGGTACGTTACAGGAGGTAAAAAACGTTGAATAGTCTTCGGCAATTGCAAGGTCTTTGGTCGCTGTGCCTAGCGGCGGCACTGTTAGGTGCTGCGCCAGCTCAGGCGGAAACACTATTTTATCGCTATGTGGATGCCAGCGATAATATTGTGATTCTCGATCGCCTGCCGCCCGAAGTGGTGCCGCTTGGCTATGACGTGATCCGCCCGGATGGCAGCCTGGTGAAAAGCGTGGCGGCGCGCCTGACTGAAGAGGAGCGCCGGGCCTGGACCCGGGAGCAGGAGCTTGCCCACGCCCGCGCCGAGGCCGAGGCGAAAATGCGTGCCTGGGATGAGTCGCTGCTGTTGCGTTACAGCGATACCGCCGATATCGACCACGCCCAAAAGCGGGCGCTGAATGATATTCGCGTGCGGATTTCCATATTGAAGAGCAATCTCGGCTCGTTAAAGCAGAAAATCGCCAAGAATCAGAGCGAGGCCGCAGAGCTGGAAAGACGCGGAATGGCGGTGCCGGAGGCTCTTAGCGAAACACTGGACGACCTGCGGCGCGAAGTCAGCGCGACGGAGGCAGATATTGAACGGCGCAACGTCGAGCTCAACGATGTGGCCGAAGCCTACGAGCGCGATAAAGAGCGGTTTGGCCAGCTGCAAGAAAATGTGCGTCGCCGCAGGGCCTTTCACAGCAGCAAAGACTGAGCGTCCGGCTCAGCGAAACATCAGTTCCTGCAGCAATTGCCACTGCTCATCCCAGTCTGCCGCCGGCAGGCGCTTGAAATCACTGCGCACGAATTGCCCAATACGTCCCTCAACGCAGGCCATCAGCAAATTGGCCGTGGCATTGGCTGTGGCGCGGGTGCGAAGCCCCTCGCGAACTTCTGCCTCGCGCAAAATTTGCCGCAGTTGCGTCTCTAGGCGGTCGTAAAATTGTTGCACGCGACCGCGCAGCCGCTCGTGCTCTCCGGCCAGCGCATCGCCATTAAAAATGCGGGTAATGCCGGGGTTGCGCTCGGTGAAGGCGAGCAACAGCTGCAGGATTTTTGCAATCTGCGTACTGGCACTGCTGCCCTCGCCGCAGATCACTGACACCCGGCTGAAGACGGCCTCTTCGACAAACTCAATCAGCCCCTCAAACATTTTTGCCTTGCTGGGGAAGTGGCGGTATAGCGCCGCCTCGGAAACGCCCACCTCAGCGGCCAGCTTGGCTGTGGTGATACGCGCGCCGGGCTGGGTTTCCAGCATGGTGGCTAGCGCCTGCAAAATTTCCTCGCGGCGAGAAGGTCGCTTGTTCATCGATGTATCCTAGTCGCCGGACTCGCCAGCCTGCTGGCTGGTATTGGTGATCAAGGTGCCGACACCGGTGTCGGTAAAGATTTCCAGCAGGACCGCGTGGGGCACGCGGCCATCGATAATATGGGCGCTGTTCACCCCGGCGTTCACCGCGCTCAGCGCGCAGCCGATCTTTGGCAGCATGCCGCCGTAAATGGTGCCGTCGGCGATAAGTGCATCGACCTGGGCGGTACTCAGTCCGGTCAGTACGGTGCCGGCCTTGTCTTTCAAGCCTTCAATATTGGTCAGCAGCATCAACTTTTCGGCCTTCAGCACCTCGGCAATCTTGCCGGCGACCAAATCGGCGTTGATATTGTAGGAGGCGCCATCGGGGCCGACGCCAATTGGCGCGATCACTGGAATAAAGTCACTGTTGACCAGCATATCCAGCACATCGGTGCTGATACTTTCAACCTCGCCAACATGGCCGATATCAATAATCTCCGGGGCGGACATCTCCGGCGTCTTGTGGCGCACCTTGAGCTTGCGGGCGCGGATAAGTTGGCCGTCTTTGCCGGTCAGGCCGACAGCCTTGCCGCCGTTGTGGTTGAGCAGCGAGACAATTTCTTTGTTGACGCTGCCGCCCAGCACCATCTCCACTACGTCCATAGTGTCGCTGTCGGTGACACGCATGCCCTCGACAAAGCTGGACTCAATTTGCAGGCGTTTGAGCAGTTCGCCGATCTGTGGGCCGCCACCATGTACTACTACCGGATTCATGCCCACCAGCTTCATCAGGACGATATCGCGGGCGAAATGCTCCTTGAGCTGGTCGTCTACCATGGCGTTGCCGCCAAACTTTACGACAATGGTTTTGCCGGTAAAGCGCTGGATATAGGGCAGGGCTTCGGTAAGAACGCGGGCGACATCGCCCGCCGCGTCGCGGCTCAGTGACATATTGACTCTCGTGCTGGGGGCCGTTATTCCGGCCCGGCTTAAAAAGGACGACTATTAAAGACTATCTGCCAGCTTTGGATCAATCTTCGCAAGCGTTTGTGCGAAGCTTTTACGAATTCCGGCCAGCACGGCCTCGCTTTCGGCTTCAAAGCGCAGGGTGATGGCGGGTCCCGTATTCGAGGCGCGCAGCAGTCCCCAGCCGTTGCGGAACTCGTAGCGCAGGCCGTCGATTTCGACCAGCTTGGCATTGTCGAAATGGGCTTGATTGGCAAAGTTCTTCACCAGCGCGAATTTGTGCTGGTCGTCTACCGGCAGCAAAATTTCCGGACTACTAAATAGAGTCGGATAGCCGTTCAGCTCATCGTCCAGGGTGGTGCCGGCTAGCGTCAACGACTCCAGCAAGCGCGCGGCGGCGTACATGCCATCGTCGAAACCGTACCAGCGCTCCTTGAAGAAGATGTGGCCGCTGAACTCGCCACCCAGCAAAGCCTCGCTGTCGGCCATTTTGCGTTTCATATGCGAGTGGCCGCACTTCCACATCACTGGGCGACCACCGCAGTTAACAATCAATTCGCTGAGCAGGCGGCTGCATTTGACGTCGAACAAGATCTCGCAGCCAGGGTTGCGGCTGACCATATCGTCGGCCAGTACCATTAACAACTCGTCGGCGCGCGGCCGGCGGCCGGCGGCGCTAACTACTGCGACACGGTCGCCGTCGCCGTCAAAGGCAATGCCGATATCGGCGCTGTGCTCGGCAACGGCAGCGGCCAGGGCGTCGAGGTGTTCGGGGATAGTCGGATCGGGGTTGCGGTTGGGGAATTGGCCGTCCACATCGCAAAATAGCGGTACGACTTCACAGCCCAATTCTTCAAACAGGGCGGGCGCAATATTGGCGACGGCGCCATTGCCGGCATCAATCACCACTTTAAGGCTCTGCGCGATCACGACATCGCCGCAGATGCGATCGATATAGCGCTGTTCAATGCTGTCACTGCTGAGCTGGCCCTGGCCCTGGTGATAATCCTGGCGGGCAATGCGCAGCGCGAGGTTTTTAATGTCATCGCTGCTTAGGGTCTGAAAATCGAGAATCATTTTCAGGCCGTTGTACTCCGCCGGGTTGTGGCTGCCGGTAATCATCACCGCGTTGCCAATATTGAGGTCGTGGCAGGCAAAGTGCAGCATCGGGGTGGCGATAAGGCCGAGGTCGATAACGTCGACGCCGCTGCCCTGCATGCCTTGCAGCAGCGCTTCGCGAATGCGCGGACTGCTGAGCCGGCCGTCGCGACCAAGTAGCATCTTGTTCTGGCCGCGGGCCAGCGCTTCGCTGCCCAGCGCTAGGCCAATCTGCCGGCAGTGTTCGTCGTCCAGGTCGCGGTCGGCAATGCCGCGGATGTCGTAGGCGCGGAAACAGTTGAGCCGCCGCACGCCGCTTTCCTCGCTGACGCTGTAACCCTCTACAGAATCAGCCGGTGGGTTCTTGATCTGTGGCACGGGCTTTTTAACCAGCGGTTCAGTCTCGGGCAGCGGTGGCTGTAAACCCGAATGGGGGTCATAGGGCGCGGCTGGCGGGGCATCTTTGGCGGGTCGGCGCGCAGCTAACTTGCGGGCCAACTGTCGCTCGAGGTTGGCTTCATCGTCTTCTTCGTTTGCCGGCGGGGCTTTTGCAGCGACAGAGACTTGGGGGCTGGTATCGGCGCGCAGGAAAAAGATAACGTGGCTGCCGACAATCAGCGCCAGACACAGCCCGCAGACCAGCCAAATCAATGTGCTGTCGCTTTGCAGTGCCTCGATCATCGCGCTTTGCGGAATGGCCACCAGTGTCCAGCCGGGCACTGGCAGTGGCCGGCTGGCGGCAAATTCGTTATAGCGCTTGGAGTCGGCGGCAATCACTACGGCCTCGCGGCCCTTGTAGCGCTGCAGTAGTTCATTGTGTACCGA
>JBFKEA010000150.1:0-6192 GCA_041619375.1 Spongiibacter sp.
AACAAAGCCCGACAGCGCTGCAGCGTTCCCATTCCTTGCAAGCGCATGAGCTGGCGGGCCGCATGAAGCTCAGCAATGGTAAAATCACAGCCCAGCGGGTAGCGCGGACACAATCCGCGCCGCTCAGCGTCAGCGACGAGGCGCTGAATCCGCTCGGGGTAGTTACGGCGCTGGGACGCCGGCAAACAATAGTCTGCCGGCAACTTTCCCGCCTCCTTAGCCTCGCGCAGCAGCGCTGGCTGAAAGCGACTGTCGGCACTCCCGATCAATGCCGCCGCTACCTCGCCATCGGATTTGCTGCGCAAATCGGCAATGCCGTACTCAGTAACGATAATATCGCGCAAATGGCGGGGAATGGTGCAGGCACCGTAGTGACTGACAATATTGGACTCTGGCCCCTGCCGGCCGTCGCGACAGGCGCGAATCATTAAAATTGAGCGCCCGGTTTGCAGCTGGTGGGCCATCGCCACAAAATTGTACTGCCCTCCCACACCGGAAATGACCTGACCGTTTTCCAAGGTATCTGAAGCCACCGCGCCATTAAGGCTGACATTGAGACCGGTATTGATAAAACGCGCATCGCGGCGCTGGGCGCGAAATAACCGCGGATTAAGGTCTAACTGATTAATCTTTTCTACACCACACATCGCCAAGCGCCGGCGCTGCGCCTCAGGTAAATCCCGCAGGCGCTGGTAAAAATCCGCGCTGCCTAGAAAAAAACCGCCGTGTAGCACCTTGCCATTACAAAGCGCATCACCCAAGCAATGTTCAGCAATAAACTGCTGGCTATCGGGGTTGGCGAGATTGGCCGCACAGCGCTGGCCGGACGCACTAAAAATATGACCCTCCTGATAACGGCAATCCTCGCGAAAAAAACCGTGGTACTGCAGCGTCGCAAAATCCTTGCCGCGCAGCTCGCGCACGCCGAGCTCGGCCATCGCCGGCAGGCAATCGGCGCTCAGTGCATCAGCTTGGCAGCGCCCGTCGTTCAGCAGTTTCTGCAAGGCCCAAAAATCGTACACCTCGCGGCGTAAAATACCGGCGTCGAACAAGTGCAGGAAGCCCTCAACAAACATCTCCGTGGCACCGTACAAGCCCTGCGCAAAGGGCTCGCGCCCGCCCACCGAATCCGACAACCCGGCATCCGCATTCAGTTCCGCCAGCAACTGGCCGTAATCCTCATTGCGCTGCTGACGCAGCAACAGCGACTGCACAATCGCATCGCCCATGCTGCCGATGCCCAGCTGCAGCGTACCGCCATCCTTCACCAGACTGCTGGCCAGTAGGCCAATGGCATAGTCGGCGGCGGGTACGGGCTGCAACCGCGGCACCGCAAACAAGCCGTGGCGCTGGCTGTCGGCCGTCAGTAGATAATCAAAATTGTCCTCATCCACTTCGGCGTCGCCGTACATAAAAGGCAAGTCTGGATGAACAACGCCAATAACCACCAGTGGCCCACCCGCGGCGCGCAGCCGCCTGAGTAATTCGGCCGAGGTATCGGGGTTACAACTCATACTCAAACGGCCGCGCTCATCGCGCGCCAGTAACTGCATCACCACATTGGCGCCACGGGCGGCAATATCGCGGGCGGCGTGGCTGTAATTACTGCTGACGTAGTGCTGCTGGGCGCTGGCATTACCGAGCCGGGCGCCGGCCTTGAAATAAAATTCCCGCAGCCGAATATTATCCGGCAACTGGTCCTCGCGCTCGGCCGTGGCATACAAAGGTTCGCGGTAGTGGGCAAACAGGCGATCAAACACCGGGTTAAGCAGGCGTCCACGTACAGGGTCCGCCTCGCTAGGCCTCTCCAGCGTCAGCGCCGTGAGGATCTCCAGCGACAGTTCGGGCTGTTGACAGGCGCGCCGATAAAACGCGTCGATCAGCGCCACCGGTTTACCCAAGCCCAAGGGCAGAGCAATGCACAGCTGATCGCCCAAGCGCTGGCACACCGCCGCCACGCAGCTCTGCTCATCATTCAGCCACTGCGCCGCACCCGCCGCACTACCATCACTTGTTATGCTTTCCGTCACCCAGCCCGTCCTCTAGACATAAAAAAACTCCCCTGTTGTAGCACCCAGGGGAGTTTCTCGCCAGCGTCTGGACTGACTCAGTGCAGTTTCAGCCGCGGCCGCCACAGGCGATTAAAGCGACCGGCAAGTAGCAACATCGCAGTGCGCAGCCAACCGTAAAGCGCAACCTGATGCATGCGATACAGGCTGATATACATCATCCGCGCCAACCAGCCCTCAACAAATACCGAGCCGCCGCGCAGGCTGCCCATCAAGCTGCCGACTGCGGTGTAATTGGACAGCGACACCAGGGAACCGTGGTCGCGGTAGCGGAAATCTTCCAGCGGCTTACCCGCTAACACGCGCTGCAGGTTTTTGGCGGTATGCTTGGCCATTTGTTGCGCCGACTGAGCCCGCGGTGGAATAAATTTATTGTCACCCATCGCACAGGCACAGCAATCGCCGATCACAAAGACATTGGGATCTTCACTCAGCAGGGTTGGCGCCACCACAATCTGATTGATGCGATTGTGCTCAAGGCCCAATTCCGCCAACAGCGGCGGCGCCTTGATACCCGCCGCCCACACCAGAATATCTGCATCGATACGCCGGCCATCGGCGGTGGTAAAACCCTCGGCATCGGCACTCTGCACCTTGGTATCCAGATGCACCGCCACGCCCATTTTCTCCAGCTCGGTCTTCACCGTGGCCGCCAGTTCCGGCTTTAACACCGGCAACAGGCTCGGCCCGGCTTCGATGACATCGACCTGTAAGCGGCTGCGATCGAGCTGCTCATGACCGTAGAGCTTGAGCAGGGCGACCGCGTGGTGAATCTCCGCGGCCAGCTCCACACCGGTGGCTCCGCCGCCCACGATGGCGATCGACAAGTTTTCCGCACGGTGGTTAGCGCGCAGACACAGGTCCAGAAAGCGCTCGTGAAAGCGATCGGCCTGCGCGCGGCTGTCTAGAAACAAACAGTGTTCGCGCACACCCGGCGTATTAAAATCATTGCCCTGACTGCCGATCGCCAACACCAAGTAATCGTAGTCGAGGCTGCGCTGCGGCAGTACTTCCTCGCCTTCGGCATTGCAGTGCGGCGCCAAAATCAGCTTGCGCTGCTCGCGTTCGACGCCCTGCATGCGACCCAGCTCAAAGTGATAGTGGTTGCGTCTGGCGTGGGCGCGGTAATCCACCGCATCCAGATCGGCGTCAATGGCACCAGTGGCCACCTCGTGAAAGCGCGGCTTCCAAATATGGCTGGCACAGGTATCCACCAAGGTGATATCAGCCTTGCCGCCCCGCCCGAGTTTCTTACCCAGCGCGCTGGCCAGTGGCAGCCCCCCGGCACCGCCGCCCACAATGACTATTTTTTTAACCGTCATAACTCTCTCCCAAAATAAAAACCATTGAATTCTGTTTAACCGCAAGCGCGCTGCCGACACCGAATCTGCTATGCTCAGAGGGAGTAATAAACTGCGGCAGAGCTAGATGACTGAACAGGATCCGCCAACACAGCGGCGCTATTTCCGGGTGCCCTACCCCGACAGCGAACGGCCGCCGTTTCACGACAGCTCAGGGCGGCGCTACTCGGTGGTAGATGTGTCTGAAAAAGGCCTAAAAATTGATGCCATCAATGACCCGCTGCTGCCGGTAGCCTCACGGCTGAGCGGCGTCATTTTGTTTCAAAACGGCAAAACCGTTGACGCCGAGGGCGTGGCACTGCGCCAAGACGCCGACGGACTGGCAATTGCATTGGATAACGGCCTGGACGTTGGCCAACTGTTCCGGGAACAGAGCTATATCCGCAAGCACTACCCAGTATTTTTACTGCAAAAAACCGCTAAAAAACCCCATCTAGGCTAAGCCTTAGGGGCCGTTGAGAATAACCCTCATGGCCAGCTGAATTTCTCGCAAAAAGCTGGTCAGTGAAATAATCAAAAACATCATCGCCAAAACGAATAAACCGACCACAACAAAGCCGCTGTCCCAATTGCCCACGGCACTAATAAACAGCGTGGCGATCACTGTACACACCAACAGGGCACTTACCGTACTAAAGCCGATGGCGCGATTGACCACCCGCGCCCGGCGCGTCAGTACTAATAGCTCAGTGTTTATCATCGCTGAACGCTCATCGCCCACCATCTCCAGCCGGGCATGCAAATTACGCGAGCGATCGATAATTCGCGCCAAGCGATTGGTTAACACGTTGAGAATAGCGCCAATGCCAGCAAGCAAAAACACTGGCGCTACCGCCTGCTGAATAGCATGAGTAATCGGCACTACAGAAATATCAACTGCCATAATCAGCAAACGCTCCACAAATACAGCTAACAGCCTTATCTAGCTGCGCAAAAAGACCGCGCCATCACGGCACTCTATATCAAAGGTCTTCAGCGCTTGTGGCGCCTTGCCCAAAGCCACAAGTTTGTGACTCCAGCGCGGCAATTCCGCACCGAGTACCGCGTGCACCCAATCAATATTGTCGCCGCTTAACAGATCAAATCGGCTGCCGTGAAAGGGGCATGTCACCGCACCGTCGCAGATTTTACCGCGCGCCAGTGGCAGACCCAAGTGCGGACAACGGTTTTCTACCGCGGCAATCTGGCCATTGACTCTGGTCAATAACAGCTTTTTGCCATCCACTTCACGCTTCAGAAACTCCCCATCTTTAACTTCCTCTAGCGAGGCAATAAAACGTGGCTGCATTCCAATATTCTCCGGGCAGTAGGCACTATATGGGCAGCGCCGTATTGTTGATCGGTGATTTCATCACAAAACTTGAGTGTACGCCGCTCACCCCTTCTATTCGAGTGATCTGCTCCAGCAGCAGTGCTTGGAAGCCATCCATATCTTCAACAATCACCTTGAGCAAATAATCCGCATCCTGGCCGGTAATTAGGTGACACTCCAATACCTCGGCGCATCCGGCTACCCGGCGCTCAAAATTTTCAAAGCGTTCAGGGGTGTGGCGATCCATGCTGATATGAATAAAGGCCATCAGTTTCATGTTTAACTGGCGGGCATTGAGCAAAGCTCGATAGCCGAGGATCAAGCCACTCTCCTCCAGGCGTCGCAGTCGCCGCAAGCATGGCGATGGCGATAAACCGATGCGGTCAGCCAGCTCTTGGTTACTCAGGCGAGCATTCTGCTGCAAGGCAGAAAGTATTGCGCGATCATAGCGATCAATCTCCATAAAACCTCACCAAAAACACTTGTTAGCAATTTTATGCCAACAAAATATATCTTTAAGCAATTTATGACAAACACCAATGAAATTTTCTCCTCACTTCGCAATCGCCTGCCCGGCCTTATTCCCTACACTATCTCTCGTAGCCAACCCCCGGCAGTGACCGCTGCCGGCACCGGCCAAACGAGCGACAACACCCCGTCGCCCCACTGCGCCCATTCCGGCCCACAAGGCCGGAAAGACACAGCGCCCGCTAGCCGCGGACCGATAAACCAGCAACTAGAAGATGAGGCCAAGCCTCACGGCAGGAATAAAATGAGCTTTGACCACCGCAAGTACCGCGCCACGCCGCGCATCGACCTGGCTAACCGCCAGTGGCCCAATCGCGCCATCGAACAGGCACCCGACTGGTGTTCCGTCGACCTGCGCGACGGCAATCAGGCATTGGTCGAGCCGATGACGGTGCAGCAAAAGCTGCGCATGTGGGACTTGCTGGTCAAGCTCGGTTTTAAAGAAATTGAGGTCGGCTTTCCCTCGGCCTCGCAACCGGACTTCGACTTTGTGCGGGCGCTGATCGACGGCGACCGCATTCCCGACGATGTCAGCATCCAGGTTTTAGTCCAAGCCCGTGAAGAATTGATTGCGCGCAGCTTTGAAGCCCTCAAGGGCGCCAAGCGCGCCATTGTTCATGTCTACAACTCCACCAGCCCAGTGCAGCGCGAACGGGTATTTGGCCTGGACAAAAGCGGCATCACCGCCATTGCCGTGCAGGGCGCGAAATGGGTGCGCGACTACGCCGCACAGTACCCGCAGACCCAGTGGTCATTCCAGTATTCACCCGAAAGTTTCAGCAGCACCGAGGTCGACTACGCGGTGCAGGTTTGTGACGCGGTGATTCAGCAGTGGCGCGACAGCGGTAATCCGCTGATTATCAACCTGCCCGCCACCGTGGAGTGCGCAAGCCCCAATGTCTTTGCCGACCAGGTGGAGTAT
>JBFKEA010000151.1:0-6189 GCA_041619375.1 Spongiibacter sp.
GTGCCAGCGCGGCTGGACACAAAAACGGCGACAGAAGTCCGCCATCACCTGCATCAGCAGATAGCTGTAGGGGTCATCAATACGAATAAAAACATCGAGTATGTGGGGCTGCCCCCGCAAGCGGCGCCGCCCCTCTGCCATGCCCCGCCGCAAGGATTTTAATTGCGAGCTGGCAATCAGCCTCGCCATATAGGGCATTAGAGGGTTCATTGACACCGGGTCTCATTCAATCATCGCACGCCGATGAGTATAGCTCAGCTTTGCAACTGCTTGCCGCGCACCGTGTTGCGGCCAGCTTGTTTAGCGGCATACAGCTGCTCATCGGCGCACTGTAACAAGCGCTGCGCTGGGCCCTCGTCAGCGACGACCGTCGTAGCTACGCCAAGACTGACGGTTATGGTGTCGGCGGTGGTTGACTCGGCGTGAGGCAATTTCAGCGCCGTCACCGCCGCGCGCAGCTTTTCGGCGATATGCATAGCGCCATCGAAATCGGTTTCCGGCAGCATGCAGACAAATTCCTCGCCGCCATAACGGCTCAGCATATCTCGGCCGCGATCAAGGCAAGCAGACAGCGCCTTGGCCACACTGCGTAAACACTGATCGCCCTGCAAATGCCCGTAGTGGTCGTTATAGAGTTTGAAATGATCAACATCGACCATCACCAATGATAACGGCAAAATTTTGCGGCGACAGGAGCGCCACTCGGCCTGCAAACGCTCGTCAAACAAGCGGCGGTTAGGCACTCCGGTGAGTCCGTCCAGCGACGCCAAAATACGCAGGGTATCCGTTTGTTTTTTCAGAGTGAGCTGGGTTTTCACCCTAGCCCGCACTACCGAAGGGTTAACCGGCTTGCTGATAAAATCTACCGCGCCCACCTCTAAGCCCAGTGTTTCTTCGTCGGGGCTATTCTGGGAGGTGACAAAAATCACCGGAATATCTGCCGTTTCACTGTCCGCCTTTAACTGCCGGCACACTTCCAAGCCACCCATACCCGGCATCACCACGTCGAGCAACACTAGGTCGGGCAGTTTATCGCGGCACACCGCCATAGCCTGTTCGCCGCTGGTAGCCATATACAGCTCATAGTCATCGGAAAATATCTGGTACAGAGATTGAATATTCACCGCCTGATCGTCTACTAGCAACAATCTTGGCCGCGCATCGCCGAGCTCGTTAACCCACTCCAATACCTCTTCAGTCATTGAGGTCTGTGCCCTCCTCGGCAACAAGCTCTTTTCTCAAACTCGATAACACTTTCCCAGCCGCACCAAAATCCAAGCAGGCCATTGCCTCGGCCAACGCCTCTGCTCCCGGCAACACCGCCAATCCGTGTTCTCGGCGCAGTGTCTCATAGACACTCATCGCTCGCATATTACTGTCGTCCAACAATGCCGCCAGCTCCGCAAAACCTGCCACCAAAGCCGCACCATCCACCTCGATACCAGCTACCTCACCCGACGAAGCCTCACCATCCTCACCCAGAGTCTGGGCCAAGTGGTCAAACACCGTCGAACAGCGCTGCAACTCCTCCTCGGCAGCGTCCAGCAAGGGCTGCAAGTCGGCCACCGGACAGGCCGACTTGCAGCGCTGCTCAAGCTCGGCGAGCTGGCTGGCAAATGCGGACGCGCCCAAAGTACCGGCAACGCCGCGCAGAGTATGCAATTCCCGCACTGCCAAGGGGCGATTACCGTCTTCCAGGCTCTGCTTCACCACCTTCAGGTCACCACCGTGTCGCTGGGCAAAACGCTGCGCCTGTGCCGCCAGCAAGCGGCGATTATTGCCCATGCGCAGCAGCGCCTCTTTGAAGTTATAGCCCGCTGGCGCCGGCAGCAAACTTGGCACCTCAGTCGGCTGCTCACCTTGAACAGCAACACCAGCCGCCTCGCGACCACAGCAGTTAAGCAAGCAGGCCACCAATTCCTGCAAGTCGAAGGGCTTGCCAATATGGTCATTCATCCCAGCATCGAGACAAGCCTGTCGGTCGGCCGGCATGGCATTGGCAGTCATGGCAATAATAGGCAGGTAACGCAGCCCCATCTCGCCACGTATTTTTCGTGTCGCCGTCAAGCCATCCATCTCTGGCATTTGCAAATCCATCAACACCGCATCAAACGGCGACACCGACTTGCGAATCTGCTCTAACGCCTCTACCCCGTTGCCCGCCACCACTACGGTTGCGCCCTCAATCGCCAGCAGCTCACGGGCAACCTGCTGGTTAATCAAATTATCTTCCACTAATAATAAGGTCATGCCCGTTAACGCTGCTTGAGAGCGGATTAATGGCACCGCACCGCTATCCGTGTCATCTCCGGCGCCGCAGGCATTAACCACCGCGTTATAGATATCCGAGGCTGTTACCGGCTTCATTAAAAATCCATCAAGCGGGCTGCCACCCTCCTGCTCCTGTCGCTCGTAAACGTCTCGGGCATGAGCGGTAACCATGACCAATTTGGGGCAGGTGTCACTCTGGCAACGATCGCGGATCTGCTGGGCAGTCTGCCAGCCATCGATACCCGGCATCAGCCAATCGATAAAAACCAGATCGTAGTTGCGGCGCTGATTAACCAGCAAGTCCACGGCCGCCGCGCCATCGGCGGCCTCATCACACTCCCAGCCCAACGACTGACAAATCCCCGCAACAATCTGTCTGGCATGAGCATTGTCGTCGACCACCAGTAACTTAAGATTCTGCACGGCCTCACCGAGCGCCTTGACGTGCCTCAGCCGCTGCCCAGCGCCCTCCACCTTGGCCAACATCAAGCTGAACGAAAAGGTACTGCCGCGGCCCTCTTCGCTGTCAACTTCCAGCTCTCCGCCCATCATGCGAATCAACCGCTGGCAAATCACCAGACCTAAACCGGTACCACCGTAGCGCCGAGTGGTCGATGCCTCCGCTTGGGTAAAGGACTGAAACAGCCCCGCCTGTTGCTCGGCCGACATGCCAATACCGGTGTCGCGCACACTGAAGCCGAGCACAATTTCCTGGTTTTGTGAGAACTGCACCACCGCGCTAATCATCACTTCACCGCTCTCGGTAAACTTCACCGCATTGCCGGCCAAATTCAATAATATTTGCTTGACTCGCAACGCGTCGCCCAGCACCAACGAAGGGATGGCCGGGTCGACATCAAAGAGTATCTCCAGCTGTTTTTCATCAATGTTCATACTGAGGATAATAGCGATGTCGCGCAGCACCTCATCTAAACTGAAGGGCTGGGGATCTAAAATGAGTTTGCCGGCTTCAATTTTTGAAAAATCCAAAATGTCATTAATGATGCCCAGCAGTGCACCGGCAGCGCCGCCGGCCTTGACCACATAGTCGCGTTGGCGCTCATCCAGATTAGTGTGGCCCAACAAATTAAGCATGCCCAACACCGCGTTCATCGGCGTGCGAATTTCATGGCTCATATTCGCCAGAAAGTCACTCTTCGCCTTGCTAGCCTCCTCGGCCACCGCCCGAGCCTGCTCCAGCTCCAACTGTTCCTGTTTGCGCTTGGTCAGGTCGATGGCAATACTTAAAAAGCCAATCGCCTCGCCGTCGTCGCCAACCATGGAGACGGTCTTGACCAACACCGGAAATTCACTGCCATCTTTGCGCCGAAACCGCCACTCACGCTCGTCACTAATACCGCCGCGCAACAGCTCTTGAATGTCCAGCTTCCCGCCCTGACGTTCCTGCTGCTCAAGAAGCACTTGTTTAAATTCATCGCCGACAAAAAAACTGCTCATATAAATCTGGCCAACGACGTCCTCGCGCCGATAGCCGAGCATTTTCTCCGCCGCGGAATTAAACAGGGTAACCACTCCCCGCTGATCGCTGGCAATAATCCCGTAGCCGGCTTTTTCCAGAATAACCTGCTGTGTCGCCATTGCCTCGCGCAAGTCTCGGGTGCGCTGCGTGACTTGCGCTTCCAGTGATTCATTGAGCTCGCGCAGTTTGGTTTGGGTGTCTTTTTCCTCGCGAATATCGCGAATGATCACCGCCGCACCGGTGATCTCGCCGCCAATGGTTACCGGCGACATATTGATCGATACAGCGATCCGCGTCCCTTGGCGGTCTATGCACTGCGTTTCCACATGAGGTACCCTCAACCCACCTCTTAACTGCTGCAGATAGGCCCGCCCCTCGTCTCGCCGCTCTTCAGGAACAATCAGCAACGCCATTACCTGGCCCTTGGCTTCGGTTTCGCTATAGCCAAAAAGGCGCTCGGCAGCCGGGTTCCAGCTCATCACCACGCCGTCGAGGTTAAGACCAATAACCGCATCGTTGCTACCGTCGATAATGGCCACCCGTTGAGCGTTGTGCGCGATGGCTTCGTCGCGGCGGCGCAGATTACTTAGAAATTGCAGCAACAGCAGTAGGGAAATCAGCGACAAGCCACCAAACAGCCGACTGTTAAACTGTCGCAGCTGCATCACCGCCTGGCGAACGACCGCCTTATCGGCGGCCACCACCAGTCTGGCCCCCTGTTGGCTCCCATCGTTTAAGCGCCGAGCTTGGATATACAAGCTGCTACCCGTCTCGCGCTCGCGATAAAGCTGAATGCCCTCCCCCAAAGGGTTATCAAAAGCGTCGCCCCAACGATAGCTGTCGCCCAGTTGATAGGCGAGCACTCGCTCTGGCTGCGGATGAAGAATGAAATTTTCATCCCGGTCCAGTAGGTAAACCTGAAAGCCTTCTGGCAAATTATCGACCAGCAACTGTTGAGTAACAGAAAAGTCTAGACTCATAACGACCATGCCAAACAGCTGCTTTTGCTGGTCGTATACCGGTGTCACCAGACGCAGCGCCGGCCACAGTGGTCGGTCCAACTCACCGTGTTCAGTGTTAAAGCTGATTCTCGGCGTGTAAACCTCGCCTTCACTCACCAAGCTCAGGTGCTCCATCGCCCCCTCGCGGAACTTTTGTTGTAATTCTGAGCTCGGGACAACCCGCACCTGGCCATTGAGGCCATCGACCCGAACCAATTCCCAACCACCATTTTTTACGCTGATAAAACGCAGCTTGCGCACTTCTTCGCGGCTGTACATATAAGAACTGAAAATTTCCGCGAGGCGCTGCTGCCACTCCTCCTGCGTCTCGTGCCCGGCAGCTTCGCCCTCGCCCGCAGCCGCCGACGAAGTGCTGATAATGCCCTGCACCGGTGGCGTATGGGCCAGAAACAGAACATCACTTCGATACTGGCGCCACTGTTGTGACAACACGCTGAAACGCGACTCCAACACACCGGCGAGCACCTTTTTCAGTTCATCACTCTCCTGCTGTTCAACGCGTCGCTCGGCCAGCGGAAACATCACCACAAATACACTGAGAAATACCCCAACCACTCCCAGTAACAAACCCATGCCCAGTGTGTGATGGATACGCTTCAAGCTCTCGACTAGCACGTAAGCCCCTTATACTCATAGCTAAAAAAAAAGGTAATAGTGACCGCCGAATGAGGAAACCCGGAGGGTGCAAGGTATTACGCCCAACTGCTCTTTACCTACGCACAAATTAGCGCATTCTGTGGAAATACGCGAAGGTCTTTAGCGCTCCGGCCATCGATCCAGCCAATCCTTATCTCACGCCCTTCAGGATGTCGCCGCAGAATAACGTCGCTGCATCCCCGGGTCGTCGGGTGCCCGCTGAAAGTCGGCCACCAGACTCTCTATCAGCGTCCGGCATTCCAACTCTGCCAGCCAGTGTTCCGGGATCGCCTCAACGCCCAGCCATGCGCCCATCAACTGCCCGGTAATGGCACCGCAGGAATCGCTGAGGCCGCCGTGATTCACCGCCAGCAATACTGCACTGGCGAAGTCCTCAGAGCACAGCAGGCAGTACACCGCAATCGCCAGCAGCTCCGGCGCATAACGACCGTCGCCCAGCGATTCTATCGCCCTGGCTGAGCCCGGCTCGGTATCGGCCAACGCCTCCGCCCGCTCGAGTATACGCTGAGTTTCATCGGCATCTTTCGCGCCGGTCAAGTGGCGACGCGCAATCGCCAGACAACTCTCTGGCGAGTGGCCGTAGAGTAAACCCAGTTGCAGCAGACAGAGCACGCCGCCGGGCAGCTGGCCGCTGGGGTGACCCTCGCTTAAGCCGCATAGGCGGCAGCCCATATCGAAGGCTTCGCGCTGCGCGGCCTCCCCCCAGTACTTGCGCTCGTCACTGGCAATGTACAAGGCCAGCGGTGCCAAACGGCACAA
>JBFKEA010000152.1:0-6092 GCA_041619375.1 Spongiibacter sp.
CACTGCGGGGATTGTCATGAGTGAGCAGCAAACCAAGATGCGCCGCATTCGCAGCTTTGTACTGCGCACCGGGCGGATGACCGAGGGGCAAAAGCGCTCCTACGATTTGCACTGGCCCAGCAAGGGCCTGGAGTTGCAGCGCGGCGCCATCGACCTCGAAGAGGTGTTTGGTCGCAAGGCGCCGGTGGTGTTGGAAATTGGCTTCGGGATGGGCGATTCGCTGGCGAGCATGGCGGCGGCGGCGCCGGAAAAAGACTTTATCGGCGTAGAGGTACACAGTCCCGGTGTCGGCCGGCTGATGCACTTGATCGACGAATCGGCCATTGAAAACCTGCGCGCCTACTGCGATGACGCGGTGGAGGTGCTGGAGCGCTGCATCGCCGATAACAGTCTGAGCCGGGTGCAGATTTACTTTCCCGATCCCTGGCATAAAAAGCGCCACCACAAGCGCCGCTTGATTCAGCCGGAGTTTGTCCAGTTGCTGCGCCGCAAGCTCGCCGGCGGCGGTGTGATTCACCTGGCCACCGACTGGGAGAATTACGCCGAGCATATGATGCAGGTGATGAGCGAGGCGCCGGGCTTTTGCAACTGCCAGGGCTTGGGCCAGTTTGCACCGCGCCCCGACTACCGGCCGGTGACCAAGTTTGAAAAGCGCGGCGAGCGCCTCGGTCACGGGGTGTGGGATTTGCTGTTTGAAAAAACCGCGGACTGAGTCCGCCGCCGCTAGCGTTCGCCCAGCTGCTCGCTGTGGAAGCGAATGTGATCCTCAATAAAGCTCGCGATAAAAAAGTAACTGTGGTCGTAACCGGCCTGCATTCTCAGGGTGAGGTCGGCGCCGCTGGCGGTCGCAGCGGCTTGCAGCAAGGCGGGTTTAAGCTGGCTCTCTAAAAAATCATCACCGCTGCCCTGGTCGACCAAAATGCGCGGAGCCCTGGCGCCGTGTTGGCGAAGTAGGGCGCAGCTGTCCGCCTGTTGCCACTGCTGCCGGTCTGGTCCCAGATAATGGCTGAGCGCTTTCTCGCCCCAGGGGCAGTTCATAGCTGAGCTGATCGGTGCGAAGGCCGACAGGCTGTGGAAGCGCTGTGGGTATTTCAAGCCGAGTGTCAGAGCGCCGTGCCCGCCCATGGAGTGGCCAAACAGGCCACACCGATTAGCGTCAATAGGTAAGTGGGCGCCCACCAATTCTGGAAGTTCAGTGCTGATGTAGCTTTCCATCTGGTAGTGTTCGGCCCAGGGGGCTTGGCTGGCA
The DNA here is from genome assembly GCA_041619375.1 of Spongiibacter sp. Classification (GTDB taxonomy): domain Bacteria; phylum Pseudomonadota; class Gammaproteobacteria; order Pseudomonadales; family Spongiibacteraceae; genus Spongiibacter. Next base: position 1,250 of record JBFKEA010000152.1, read on the forward strand.
TTTACATAGAAGCTGGCGCCTAGTCCCAAGTCATAGGCGCCGTCGGGCGCATCGGCAACCGTTTCTCCTCGGGGGCTGGTATCCGCTGCCACTAATGCGACGCCATAGCGCGCGGCAAACTGTTGCGCACCGGCCTTTTGCACAAAGTTTTCATCGCTGCAGGTAAGCCCGGAAAGCCAGTACAGCACGGGGACTGCTGAGGTTTCTGCCTGGGGAGGCAGAAAAACCGATACCTGCATTGCGCAGTTGAGCGTCTGGCTGTGGTGGCGGTAACGCAGTTGCCGGCCACCAAAGCAGCGGTGCTGTGCGATCTGTTCCATATATTTCCCCGTTTAATAGAGTACGACTGAGCGGATACTCTCGCCCGCGTGCATCAGCTCGAAGCCTTTATTGATGTCCTCGAGCGGCATAGTGTGGGTGATTAAGTCGTCGATATTGATTTTGCCGTCCATATACCAGTCGACGATTTTAGGTACGTCAGTGCGACCGCGGGCTCCACCGAAGGCAGAGCCGCGCCAGACCCGGCCCGTTACTAGTTGGAAGGGTCGCGTTGAAATTTCCTGACCCGCACCGGCTACGCCAATCACCACCGACTCCCCCCAGCCTTTGTGGCAGCACTCCAGTGCCTGGCGCATGGTGGTGACATTGCCAATGCACTCAAAGCTGTAGTCCGCACCGCCCTTGGTCAGCTCGACGATTGCTTCAACAATATCGGGCACTTCTTTAGGGTTGATAAAGTGGGTCATGCCGAATTTCTTTGCGAGCTCGACTTTGCTGGGGTTGATGTCCACACCGACGATCATATTGGCGCCCGCCATGCGCGCGCCCTGAATGACGTTGAGGCCAATGCCGCCGAGGCCGAAAACGACCACATTGCTGCCGGGCTCTACCTTGGCGTCGAAGACCACCGCGCCGACGCCGGTAGTGACGCCGCAGCCGATATAGCAGACTTTATCGAAGGGCGCGTCGTCGCGGATTTTCGCCACGGCTATTTCCGGCAACACGGTAAAATTAGAGAAGGTCGAGCAACCCATATAGTGTTTGAGTGGTGTGCCGTCGAGGGAGAAGCGGCTAGTGCCGTCTGGCATTAGGCCTTGGCCCTGTGTGGTTCGGATAGACTGGCAGAGATTGGTTTTTGGGTGCAGGCAGAAGTCGCAATGGCGGCACTCCGGCGTGTACAAGGGAATGACGTGGTCGCCGGGTTTGACGCTGGTGACGCCCGCACCGACTTCCACCACGATGCCAGCACCTTCATGGCCGAGAATGGTGGGAAACTCGCCTTCGGGGTCGTCGCCCGACAGGGTAAAGGCGTCAGTGTGACAGATGCCGGTGGCTTTTAATTCGACCATGACCTCGCCGGCGCGAGGACCTTCCAGGTCGACGTCTACAACTTCCAGTGGTCTTCCTGCGCCAAAGGCGACGGCGGCTTTGGTTTTCATGATGGGCTTCTCCAAGAGTGTCTTGTCAGCCAGTCTAAATGGGTATTGAGCAAAGGATAATCCAATATTTGCTAAACTAATTGTTTCTATATGGAAACAATAATTGGGTGGAGTAATGAAGCACTGGGAGGCCGTTGAGGTGTTTGTGCGGGTGGTCGAGGCCGGTAGCTTTTCGGCGGCGGCCGCGCAATTGGCGGTGTCCAAGTCCCATGCCAGTCGGCAGCTCAGTGCGCTAGAGAGCCATCTGGGGGTGCAGTTGCTGACCCGCACTACGCGGCGCTTGACGCTGACGGAGGTGGGCGAGGCCTACTACCTGCGCTGCAAAAGTATTCTGGCACAGATGGAAGAAACTGAATTGGCGGTGATGGAGCAGCAAGCCGAGCCGCGGGGCAATCTCCGGGTCACTGTCGCCGGCGCTTTTGGCGAGCGCTATGTGGCGCCGGCGGCGGCGGAATTTTTGCAGCGCTATCCCGCACTTAACCTCCACCTGGATTTTAATAATCGCAATGTCGACCTGTTGGAGGAGGGCTATGATCTCGCCATTCGCGCCGGGGTGTTGAAGGACTCCTCGCTGATCGCCCGGCGCATTGCCGAGCGACGCTTGTTGATCTGCGGCAGTCGCGATTACTTTGATCGCTGCGGCGTGCCCAACACCCTGCAAGATTTGCGTGCGCACAGCTGCCTGGTGGGCTCGCTGCCAACTTGGCGATTTCGCGAGCGCGACGGCCAACACAGCGAGTTAAAGGTGGAGGGGCGCTGGCGCAGTAACAATGGTCACGCTCTGCTCGCCGCTGCGCGCCGGGGGCTGGGCTTGGTGCAGCTGCCGGAATTTTATGTCTATGAAGACCTGCAGGCCGGTCGATTGCAGGCGGTGATGGCCGACTATCAGCCCACCGATACCGCGGTGTGGGCAGTGTATCCGCGCAATCGCTACCTTTCGGCCAAGGTCAGTGTTTTCGTTGATTTTCTCGCGGAGCGCTTTCGAGGTATTGATTACTTGAGTTGTTGAGCGGCAGGCAGCAGCTAACGGCGGCTGGGCGCGACTCGCTGTGGCAACGCAGGCTTGCCTGCCTTGCCACAGCTTTGTGGGCATCAGTTCAGCTCTGCGTCCACCCAGTCAAAGACCATTTGGTAATTGTCGGGCAGTTGTTGGCGCAGCGCAGACAGTGCGGCGCGCACCGCAGCGAGATCGGGGTGGTTGACGTTGATATGCCCCAGCTTGCGCCCCGGCCGCACTTCTTTGCCGTACCAATAACATTGGGTGGCGGGAATAGACAGCCAGCGCGTGTCGCGCTCGACACCGATGATATTGATCATCACGCTGTTGCCACGCACTTCCGGCGCCTTGATTGGCAGGCCGGCTACGGCGCGAAGATGCATTTCAAACTGGCTGACGCAGGCGCCGGCCTGGGTCCAGTGGCCGCTGTTGTGCACCCGCGGAGCCAGCTCGTTAACAATCAATTCGTCGCCAACCCGGAAGCACTCCATGGCCATCACGCCGACGTAATTCATCGCGTCCATGATCTTGCCGAGCATGGCTTCGGCCTGGCCCTGCAAATGCTCTACGCGTTGCAGCGGTGCCACTGAGGCCATCAGAATGCCATTGCAATGCAGGTTAAGAGTGAGCGGATAGAACACCTGTTTGCCACTGCTGTCGCGGGCACCCACCAGCGACAGCTCTTCCATAAAGGGAATTTTCTGTTCGGCGATGGCCGCGCCCTGCCAGTCATCGGGAACGTAGTCACCGTCTTGGCCGCGATGCAGCCAGTACTGCCCCTTGCCATCGTAACCGCCGGTGCGGCGTTTGAGCAGCACGTCGTCGCCCAGCTCACTGTGCAGCCAGTCGGCGCGGCTGTCGTCTTCGACCGCACGCCAGGGGGCGGTGGCGACATCGAGTGAGTCGAGCAGGGACTTTTGGTGAAAGCGATCGGCAATGCGCCAGAACACGTCGGCATTGACGAAGTTGGGGTGCTCGCTGAGGTGGCGGGTCAGCGCGGTGTCCGGCCACTGCTCGCGCTCTACGGTGACTATATCGCTGGCACCGATGGCCGGCAGGGTTTGCACGTCGGGGTCCAGCGGTTCGACACGCAATGCCAGCGGATAGGCGGCTTGTTGCAGCATGGCGCCCAATTGGCCGGCGCCCAGTACCCATACGGTTTGCATTAGGCCTCCCGTGGATCCGGATTGTCGAGCACCGATTCGGTTTGCGTCTGGCGGAACTGCTCCAGCCGCTGCGCCAGCTCGGCGTCGTGAGTGGCGAGAATTTGGCAGGCCAGCAGGCCGGCGTTAAAGGCGCCCGCGGTGCCGATGGCCAGCGTGCCGACGGCGATGCCCTTGGGCATTTGTACGATGGACAGCAGGCTGTCCATGCCACTGAGTGCGCGGCTCTGTACTGGAACGCCGAGCACCGGCAGGCGGGTTTTGGCGGCTACCATGCCGGGCAAGTGGGCGGCGCCGCCGGCGCCGGCGATGATCACCGAGTAACCCTTGTCGACGGCGGTTTCGGCGAAACTCATCAGTTTGTCGGGGGTGCGGTGGGCGGACACCACTTCTACGTGGTGGTCTACGCCCAACTCGCTCATGATCTCGGTGGCGGGGCGCATCGTGTCCCAGTCGCTTTTGGAGCCCATGATCAGGGCGACTTTTGCTGACATTGGCTTTTGCTCTCGTCGCGTAAAAACGGCGCATTATAAATGAATTTGCCGTCGCTGCGCGCCCCGGTTGGTGGTTTATTGAACAAATCGCGCTCGCGCGGCGGGTGATAGAGGGGGAATATTACCCAGCGCGGCAAAAAACAGCGCTGCGGCTGGCCGACTTGCCACTAACGGCGGCAGTTTGCGCGCCGCTTTGTAACAAAGGCCACGGTTGTGAAACTATAGGGCAGGTAAACGATAATAACGGGAAAATTTATGCACGATACTCTCGCTCTGTTAGAGCTTGTTGAGTTCCCGGCGCTGCAGCGGACTGAGCTCGACACCCTGCAGGTCAACCTCGGCTATAAATGCAATCAGCGCTGTCTGCATTGCCATGTTAACGCCGGACCGACCCGCACCGAGATGATGAGCAGCGATAATCTGGCACTGATTCCGCCGGTGTTAGCCGCCCGCGATATCAAACGGCTGGATCTGACCGGCGGCGCGCCGGAGTTGCACGAAGGCTTTCGGTCGTTGGTGGCGCAGGCCTCGGCGATGGGCGTGCAGGTGATCGACCGCTGCAACCTCACCATTTTGTTTGAGCCCGGCCAGCAGGGCCTGGCAGAATTTCTCGCCGAGCACCGGGTGGAAGTGGTGGCCTCGCTGCCCTGCTACTCGCTGGACAATGTCGATGCCCAGCGCGGTGAGGGCGTGTTCGATAAAAGCATCGCCGCCCTGCAGCAACTCAATCAATTGGGTTACGGTCAGCCC